>QBWD01000016.1 GCA_003283685.1 Prochlorococcus sp. AG-315-D17 | reverse complement strand
TTATTTGGTTGAACAACCATGCCGGTTAGATTTGAAACGAGACGAGAGGTCTTAGTTATCTCCTCTGTTCTAACAGCTGTTAATGGTGTTGGAGATTCCGGAGTCCTTCCAAAGAAAGGATTAAAATAAGACCTTCTGACATGAAGCGCCATAACTAACTCCTCTAGTGCAGCGTTCCCTGCTCTTTCTCCTATTCCATTAATTGTGCACTCCAGTTGTCTAGCACCGTTTTTTACAGCTTCGAGAAAATTTGCTACTGCAAGCCCTAAATCATTGTGACCGTGAACCGATAAAACTGCTTCTTCTATATTTGGAACATTTTTATTAATTCTTGCTATTAAATCTCCAAATTCATATGGAGTTGTATAACCAACAGTATCTGGAATATTTATAGTATTGGCACCTGCCGATATGGCTGATTCAATCACTTCATATAAAAATTCTGGCTCACTTCTTGCTGCATCTTCGCAAGAGAACTCTACATCTTCCACGAAAGACCGAGCATATCCAACCATATCAGGAACAATTTCAAGAACTTCTTTTCTAGATTTTCTAAGTTTGTGTTTGAGATGTATTTCACTTGTAGCGATGAAAGTATGAATTCTCTTTCTAGGAGCAGGTGAAATAGCATCAGCACAAGCCTTAATATCAGACTTTGATGCGCGGGAAAGGCCACAAATAACAGGTCCTTCGTCTCCGCCAACTTGCTCAGCTATTTTCTGAACTGCTGCAAAATCGCCTTGACTAGCAAAAGGAAATCCTGCCTCTATGACATCTACACCTAATCTTGCTAATTGTTGGGCTATAGCTAACTTTTCCTCCAAATTAAGACTTGCCCCAGGGGATTGTTCTCCATCCCTTAGGGTTGTATCGAAAATTAAAATGCGGCCTGGATCTTTGGCCATAGAATTAAGTCTTTAAGAGTAAGAACTAGTCCTTGGACTGTAAATATGATTATTCTAATATGAATATTCTTTATTTCATCAATCATTTTCAAACAGTCAGTTAAACAAATAAAAAGTTGACTCTTCTACAAAACAAAATCCTGACAAAAGAAATAGATTAATCATTATGTTTTTTTTGGTGACTATTTTTACTAATCTTGTACTCTTATTTTCATTAATAGCTTTTAGTGGTAACTAAGAGTTACTTAAGTATCTAAGATTCAAAAATCCACCCTTAAGGACTTTTCAACTTGAGTAAAGGCAATCTAGCCATAGTCCTTCATGCTCATCTTCCCTATGTGAGATCAGAAGAACCTGGATCTTTAGAAGAGGATTGGTTCTTTCAAGCTTTAGTTGAATGCTATTTGCCACTTTTAAAGACTCTTGAGGATGCCTCAAGAGCCCAAGAACAATTCCCAAAAATAACCATTGGACTTTCCCCTACCCTTCTTTCTCTTTTAGAAGATGAAATACTAAAAAGTCGTTTTAAGAAATGGATAGAAGTAAGATTAGGAATTCTTATCTCTGCAAAAAAAGAGCATAGAGAAGCCTCTCTTCACCTTACAAATCATTTAAAGAATAATCTCAACAGTTGGGAAAGTTGCAATGGAGATTTAATAAGTCGATTTAGCAAATTAGAATCATTAAAAGTAGTAGATATTCTTACTTGTGCCGCCACTCATGGATACCTTCCACTACTAAGAGATAATCCAGCAACAGTTAGAGCTCAATTAAAAACTGCAGTAAATGAACATAAGCGCCTTTTCAAAAAAGTCCCTATGGGTATTTGGCTACCCGAATGTGCTTATTATGAAGGACTAGATGAATTAATGATTGAATCAGGGCTACGATATGCAGTACTAGATGGTCACGGTTTGTTGAATGCAAAACCAAGACCCAGATATGGTTTATATGCCCCAATCTGTACAAAAAGAGGTGTTGCATTTTTCGGGAGAGATAGCGAATCAACTCTTCCAGTATGGTCTGCTAAAGATGGATATCCTGGGAACCCAAACTATAGAGAATTCCACAGAGACTTAGGGTGGGATTTATCAAATGAGTCGTTAAAAAAATTTGAGATAAAAGAGAAGAGACCTCTAGGCATTAAGTTATTCAGAATATCTTCCAAAAACACATCTTTAGAAAATAAAAAAAAATATAAACCTAAAGCGGCTGAGGAAAGTATAAAAAAAGATGCTAAAGACTATCTCATTGGAAGAAGAAAACAATTAGCAAAATTAATCAAATCTATTGATATAACTCCTTTATTAATTGCTCCTTTTGATGCTGAACTTTTTGGACATTGGTGGTTTGAAGGACCCAGCTTCCTCTCTGAATTATTTGTTCAATCAAAAAAGGAAGGGATTAATTTTGTCACACTAAGAGAAGTCCTTCAAGCCAAACCTCAGATTCAATTATGCCAACCTTCACCTTCCAGTTGGGGACAAGGAGGCTTCCACAATTATTGGCTGAATGATTCAAATGCATGGGTTGTGAATGAATGGAGTAAAGCAGGAAGAGAAATGGTAAGTATCTGTTCAAATGGTTTAAAACTAAATTCAGAAAAAAGAATTATTAAGCAAGCAGGAAGAGAGCTTCTTTTGTCTCAATCTTCTGATTGGAGTTTTATTCTTAGAGCAGGAACAACAACTGAACTAGCTAGGGACAGAATAAATCTACATTTAAAAAGGTTTTGGATATTAATAAATTCAATTAAAAATAAAAAAATTATAAGTCAAAACCAATTGGAAGATATTGAGAGAGATGATTGTATTTTCCCTTTAATATGTTCTAAAGATTGGGAGAATATAGAGTAGATTTTAATTTATCTTTTATTTATCATAAACCCAATCATACCTAATCTAACCTTAAAAGGTGCAATAGAAAATAATTTAAGCATAACAAAAAAAAGTTTTGGCAATGGAAGAGTATTTGTTAAATATCCATACCAATCATACTTTGGTAATTTAAAAAAAGTTTCGAAAAAATCTCTTAAAAGTGATTCATCAAAACTCATTAATCGTTGAAGTCCAAAGTGATAAAGACGATGTCGTTGAACTAATTCAGGATTCCAAAGCGTTTCCCACCCTCTTTTAGCTATCTGAGAAGTCGACAAAAATGGAGTGGATTTTATTGAATTAGCTAAGTCCTCTGCCAATGCAGGTGCTCTTCGCAAAAGGGATCCAACTAAATAGCCTGAAGCAGGGTGAACCATGCTAGCCGAGCCGCCAAATGCCAAAAGTGGCTGATCTCTGTAAGGCAAAGGCAAGTTCATTGGGAATAGACAGTATTCTTCGTGGAATATCTCATTTATATGAATTCCTCTATGAGACAAACGAGAGTTTAATCTTGACTTCAAGAGATCAAATGAAAGTGGCGGAGCACAAGCCAAAGATGTCTCTTCAACAAAATAACTTCCATCACCCAAATCCATTGCATAAAGAAAAGATGGAGGTTGAGACAATTCCTTTTGAGTTAAGTGATCTGGTCGAAAGTCCATCAAAACAAAACGATCTTTAGCAACTGGAGGAGAGCTAAACTTTCCAACTACTCCATACGCAGCTTGTTTAGCTATCGCGCCTTGATCAGACCTACGAACAAAAGGAGTGCTATGGCCACTTGCATCAATTACAACTCTCGCAAGATATTTCTCACCCGATGAACAAATAACAAGAGTATCTCTCTCTCTAAAATCAATTTTCTCTACAGTTTCAATTTCCCAAGAAAGTCCATTACATCTTTCAAAAAGAGCCTTTTGAAAATCAATCGAATTAAAAAGTCCATAATCAAGGCAATGGTTTGTATATCTATCCCCTTGATCCCCAACTCCATTTCCAAAAAAACTAACAGTATCTTTCCATCGATATTTCAACAGACTTTGCATATTTAATGCCTCAAGTTCTGATGCCCAAATTCCATAAGTATTAGCCCAAGGATGTAAAGGAGACTTGGAAGCTAAAGCTGTTACATCAAGTCCCTGTTCAACCAACTCAGCGGTAATGCAAAGGGCAGCAGGTCCTGCTCCCATAACTAATACATCGGAACATTTAATTGATTTCAATTTTTTGATATCTGATCTGTCTTTTTATTTGGAGAAGTTAAATTTGTATCGTTATCATCATTATTTGGTTCTGGTGGAACTAATACAACCTCAGATAATTTATCTCCAGCATCTAGTTTTTGAATTCTCACTCCAGTTGCCGCTCTCGACTGCTGAGAAATCTTATCTGCACTTGTTCTAACAATTACTCCTTTTTCACTAACTAATAATAATTCTTCTCCTTTCCCTAAAACTCTTAATCCAACAAGCTCATCTCCATCTTTTCTAAATTTGATTGCTCTTAAACCCATACCAGCTCTTTTTTGTAAGCGAAACTGTGTAACAGGTACTCTTTTTCCAAGTCCACTTGCAGAGGCAACAAGTACCCATGGACCTTCAGAAACTGCCACTTCGTCATCAATTTCTTCGTCATTACTTTTATCCACATGATCTGCTAATTCGTTAGAAAGAACATCCATACTCACAAGTGAATCGCCTGATCTTAAGTTCATAGATCTAACCCCTCTTGCAGTTCTACCAAGCGGACGTAATTCAGAATCATTTAATCTAAAATGAATTGTCATTCCATTTTTAGAACCAATCAAAACACTATCTCTAGCTACAGCAAGCTGGACCCAGGTCAACGCATCTCCATCCTCTAGATTTATTGCAATTAATCCATTGGCTCTAATCTTAGAAAAAGCAGAAAGCGGAGTTCTTTTGATAAAACCACCTCTAGTTAGCATCAACAAATAATTATCATCTTCAAAAGAACTTACAGAAAGTAATGAAGTAATTGCTTCTTCTCTTGGGATTGGAAGCAACTGAACTATTGGAGTACCTTTTGCAGTTCGACTACATTGAGGAACTCTATAAGCGGGGAGTGCATAAGCAACTCCTCTATCACTAAAAAGGAGAAGAGTATCGTGATCGTTACAACTAATAAATTTCTTAACCTCTTCTTCACCTTGACTTCGAGTTCCAGCTTTACCTCTTGTGCCACGACTTGTTGCTTCAAATTCATTCACAGGCATTCGCTTCAAGTAACCAGTTTCAGTTAACAAAACAACAGATCTCTCATTAGCAATTAAATCAATATCTTCAAGACCTCCTCCTAAATCAAGTATTTCAGTTCTTCTAGGTGAATTATATTTTTCTTTTAAATTAATTAGCTCCGTTTTTATAAGTTCCAAAACCCTTTCTTTTCTATTAAGAATATCTTTTAAGTCAGTTATTTTAGCTACTAAGTCTTCATGTTCTAGCCTGATTTTATCTGCCTCTAAAGCAGTCAATCTCCTTAACTGCATTTGTAGTATTGCTTCCGATTGCAAGTTAGTTAGGCCATGAATATCCTGCAATTCCTGCTTCGCAGTTGCAGTATCAGAAGCAGCTCTAATAAGAGATATTATTTCATCTAATTTATCAAGAGCCAATAACAAACCTAATAAGATATGATCTCTCTGTTCCGCTTTCTTTAATAAGTATTTAGTTCTTTTTTCTACAGTCTCAACTCTGAACTCTAAGAAAACTTCCAACATCTTTCTTAAAGTTAATATAACTGGTTCACCATTAACAATAGAGAGCATATTAGCACTAAAATTAGTCTGCAGCGGAGTCATCTTAAATAAATTATTTAATACAACCTGTGGGTAAGAATCTCTTCTTAACTCCACAACAATTCTCATTCCATCTCTATCACTTTCGTCTCTAATATCTGAAATCCCTTCAAGCTTTTTATCATTAACCATGTCAGCGATCCTTTCAATTAATGCAGCCTTATTTGTTTGATATGGGAGTGCAGTAATTATTACAGCGTCTCTATCAGGTCTTCCTGGATTCTCAATCGTTTCAATTTCGGCAACCCCTCTCATTGTTATTGAACCTCTGCCAGAAAGATAAGTTTCTCTGATTCCATTTCTTCCAAGAATCTGACCACCAGTAGGAAAATCTGGACCTGATATTATGTTCATTAAATCTTTATCTTCTAACTCAGGCTTTGATATTAATGCCATCAATCCATCAATTAATTCAATTAGATTATGTGGAGGGATATTTGTAGCCATACCCACAGCTATTCCAGAAGAACCATTCAATAAAAGTTGAGGTATTCTTGCAGGTAATACAGTTGGTTCTTGTTGAGAACCATCAAAATTATCGCTAAAGTCGACTGTCTCAGATTCAATATCCTCAAGCAAACTATCTTGAGTTAAAGATTGCAATCTCGATTCTGTATATCTCATCGCGGCAGGAGGATCATTATCTACTGATCCAAAATTTCCATGACCATCAATAAGGGGCATTTGCATTGAAAAGTCCTGGGCCATCCTTACAAGAGCGTCATAGACAGCGGTATCCCCATGCGGATGGTATTTTCCTAAAACTTCTCCAACTACACGCGCACATTTTCTATATGGTCTATCACTGGTAAGCCCAAGTTCATACATTGCATAGAGAATTCTTCTATGAACCGGCTTGAGTCCATCTCTAGCATCAGGCAAAGCTCGTCCAACTATGACACTCATCGCATATTCCAAATAGGAACGCGACATCTCGTTTCTCAAATCAGCTTGGATGATCCGTTCGTCGGATTGGCCGGGACCACTGCTATTAGGCCCCAAAGGATCAGCCATATATAAGGGTTTTACCAATTATAAGAACATCTCGGAAATATTTACCTTTTAAAGGTAAATAACCATATAAATGAACGGAAATCACATTTCAATGTTTCTACTAAGGTAATTTCATCAAAAATCCCAAAAATTGAAATTGAATTCATAAAAAAAGCTCACTATTAATGATCTATTGCCAACAATTACTCAATTTGGCAATTAAGTGAGTAGTTTGACGAGAACTTATTTTATTTAGGTGTGAATTTTCAACTAGGCCGCACCAAAACTGTACGTCGAGCCTACGGAATCGATGAAATAGCATTGGTTCCAGGCAAGAGAACAGTAGATCCTGAAATTACAACAACAAATTGGAAAATTGGAAGTTTTGAAAGAGATATTCCAATTATTGCAAGCGCTATGGATGGGGTTGTCGACGTAAATATGGCTATAGCGTTATCAAAAATGGGGGCTTTGGGAGTCTTAAATCTGGAGGGAGTGCAGACAAGGTATGAAAACCCACAGCCTGTACTAGATAAAATCAGCGCAACGGGAAAAGAAAATTTTGTACACCTAATGCAAGAAATATATAGTCAACCCATTAAACAAGAGTTAATAAAAAAAAGAATTCAAGAAATAAATCAAAAAGGAGGCATTGCGGCTGTAAGTGGGACCCCATTGGCTGCAATTAAGTTCAGAGAAGTAATAAAAGACTCAGGAGCTGATTTATTTTTCCTTCAAGCCACAGTTGTATCAACTGAACATATTGGAAAAGAAGGGAATCAAAATTTAGATCTTTCTGAACTCTGTAAAAACATTGGCATACCTGTAGCAGTTGGAAATTGTGTTACTTATGAGGTAGCCTTGAATCTTATGAGGGCAGGAGCTTCAGCTGTCATGGTTGGGATAGGTCCTGGTGCAGCATGCACTTCTAGAGGCGTTTTAGGAGTAGGAGTACCTCAAGCTACAGCTATTTCAGATTGCGCTGCAGCAAGAAATGATTTCAATAAAGAAACAGGTAAATATATTCCAATTATTGGTGACGGTGGAATTATCACAGGCGGAGACATATGCAAATGTATTGCATGTGGAGCTGATGCCGTAATGATTGGATCTCCAATTGCTAGATCTGAAGAAGCTCCTGGGAAAGGCTTTCATTGGGGTATGGCAACCCCCAGTCCAGTGCTTCCAAGAGGAACGAGAATTAAAGTTGGGACAACAGGAAGTTTAAAAAGTATTCTTCAAGGTCCTGCAGTTCTTGATGATGGCACACATAATTTGCTAGGTGCCATTAAAACCTCAATGGGGACACTTGGTGCACTTAATATTAAAGAAATGCAAAAAGTCGAGGTAGTTGTAGCTCCCTCGCTACTAACAGAAGGAAAGGTTTACCAAAAAGCTCAACGACTTGGGATGGGGAAATAAATATACTGAAAGACTTCACAATTAAAAACAAGAGCTAGTATTCAATAGTGAGAGCCTTTGCTTTCACACTCCTCACACAGACTAATGCCCGATTTTTTCGGGCTTTTCTCAATAAAAAAGCTCCTAAAACATTCAAACTTCATGTAGGAAATGGCATCAAATCAGTAATCAAGCAAAATACAATTGTTATGATCAACTTCTTAAGACTTATAAGGTATGTCAACCGCTGCTGCTGTAACTGATTCCTCCTTCGAACAGGAGGTCCTCCAGAGCGACGTGCCTGTTTTAGTAGATTTCTGGGCCCCTTGGTGCGGGCCTTGCCGAATGGTCGCTCCTATTGTTGAAGAAATCTCAAAAGATTTTGAAGGTAAAATAAAAGTATTCAAATTAAATACAGATGAGAATCCAAATGTTGCTAGTCAATATGGAATAAGAAGTATTCCTACTTTAATGATTTTTAAAGGAGGGCAGAAAGTTGATACTGTTGTTGGAGCAGTCCCTAAAGCAACTCTCTCAGGAACAATTTCAAAACATCTTTAAAGCATAAAATCTATGTATTTTGAATTTAAAAATATCTTTATAAGTCCCGAGGTATAGAGAACCCTTGTCAAAAATTGGTTTAATAGATTATGGAATGGGCAATCTTTTTTCAGTCCAACAAGCCTTTAAAAGGTTAAACCAACCTGTTGATATTGTTCGTAATCTAAATGAGTTAAAAGTTTGTGATGCATTGATCCTCCCTGGTGTTGGAGCTTTTGATCCTGCAATGGTTAATTTGGAGAAAACTGATCTTATTCCTCATATTAAAAATTGGGTAAATAATGGAAAGCCTCTTTTAGGCATCTGTTTAGGTTTACAGCTCTTATTTGAAAGTAGTGATGAAGGTAAATCAGACGGATTAGGTCTGATAAAAGGTCATATTCATCGACTGCCCCAAGAAATAGATGAAAGAATTCCTCATATGGGTTGGTCTCCCATATCAGAGGTCAATGAATGTCCACTTCTCAAAGATGATGCTGATTCAAAATGGATGTATTTCGTTCATTCATACGCAGCATCTCCATTAGAAAACAAAAATTTGATAGCCACTGCAAAATTTGGCAATAGCGATGTAACAGCAATTGTTTGGCACAAGAATTCAGGTGCATGCCAATTTCATCCTGAAAAATCCGGGAATGCAGGTCAACGGCTTCTTTATCGTTGGATTAAATGGCTAAAAGATTGTAATTATTAAATTGAAAGGAAATCTCAAGCTTATATCTGGTAAAAGAATTCGAAGCCCCTTAACGAGTAAGACAAGGCCTACGACTTCAAGAGTTAGAGAAGCACTGATAAATATGATTGGCAAGTCTCTTGAGGGAGCCAGTTGGTTAGACCTATGCAGCGGAAGCGGGGTAATGGCCTGCGAGGCCCTGCTCCAAGGAGTAAAAAGGATTCTAGCTATCGAACATCAAAAGAAAACAGCGCTCCTCTGTAAATCAAACCTTACTGATATTTCGAACCAATTTGATGATCCAATTCATTTAGAGGTCATTTGCAAAGACGTAATTTCATTTCTTAAAAAAGGACCTAAAAACAACAAAATTAAATTCATCCGGGATTTCCCTCAAAATGATCATCGATTTGATTTTATTTTTCTAGACCCTCCATATGAATCATCTATCTATAACGATTGTCTAGAGATTTTACTATTTCAGAAATGGATTAAAAGTACCTCGACTTTGATTTGCGAATGCTCGTCAAATACAATCCCTCATATACATAATGGATGGATAATAATTAAAAAAAAAGTTTATGGAAATACCACTCTTATCTTTCTTACTCCCAATCTGGCATTGCACTACTTCGACGATACTGATTCCATGCACTAATAAATAAACCTAATATTGTTATGGGAACTAGTCCAAGAACAATCCCGCATAGAAGGGGCTCAATCATTTGCTAGCTTTTAAGAAAGTATTGACAACAATTATTTCATGCCAAAGAGGTTTTCGTGAATAACCCGTCATCAAAAGCATTAATAAGCATTGATAAAAACATCAACATATGGAAAAAAATTTTATTAGGTACAGCTATTTTTGTCTTTTTATTCTTAATTTGGAGAATAGGAAGCTTTAAAACAGATCCTTTTATATATGAAACTTTAGCTATAAAAGGTGATAAAACATCAGGAAGCAAATTATTTAAACTCAATTGTGTAGGTTGTCATGGGATTTCTGCTCAGGGTCTTGTGGGACCTAATCTAAATGATGTCACTGAAAAGTTAAATGATAAAGAAATAATCAATCAAATTATTAAAGGTCGGACCCCTCCTATGCCAAGCTTTGAAATAGAAGCTCAATCTATGGCCGACTTGTTGTCCTATATGCATTCTTTAGAATAAATAGTGGAAGCAAATAATATTATTAAAGTTGTCCTTGTTGAGCCTGCGGGAACATTAAATGTAGGAAGTATTGCAAGGCTTTGTGAAAATTTCGGGGTTGATGAATTAAGACTAACCTCACCTAAATGCAACCATTTAGAGAGTGAAGCAAAAAGAATGGCTGTAAAAGGAATAAAATTTCTAGAAGAAGCAAAGGTATATGATCATTTATCAGATGCTCTATCTGATTGCTCACGAATAATTGCTACATGTGGAAGAAAAGAGCACGGAGATATTCCACTATATTCCAATAAGAAAGCTTTAAAATGGGCATCTGGATCAACAAAGGAAGAAACAATTGCTTTGGTTTTTGGCAGGGAAGATCGCGGTTTATCTAATGAAGAACTTCTAAAAGCTCACAAAGTAATCAGCCTAGATACAAATCAAAAATACCCATCTCTAAACCTTTCTCATGCGGTAGCTATTATTCTCCATCAATTAAATGAATTAAATAATTTCAATTCATTTGAAAAATATAAATCCCAAAATAATCCAGCAAATATAATTCAATTAGAAGATTTCCTCAATGATGCAGGCCATTTTCTTTTAGACATTGGTTTCCTAATGAGTCACACCTCTAAGGCTAGAATGTCAAAAATAAAAAAATTACTTCAAAGAGCAGAGATTCGAGATGAAGAAGTTGCTTTAATAAGAGGAATACTTCAACAAGCCAAATGGGCTATTAAAAACAAGAAAAACCAATCACATTGAAATCTTCAACAATGAAAGTACGATATATTGAGGAAAAATAGTGAAGAAATATCTTAAAACAACATTTAATACATTATTATTAAGTATATGCTTATCAGTTACTCTTGGTTCATTCTTAAGGGTAATGGGACCTATTTATGATAAGTATCAAACCAATCAAAAATTAAGTCTCAAAAGTAAACCTAAAACATCTTTTAAAAAAGAAATTAAATAT
Source organism: Prochlorococcus sp. AG-315-D17 (assembly GCA_003283685.1). The sequence goes on along the minus strand of QBWD01000016.1, from coordinate 8,315 downwards.
GTTCATAGTTATTTATTAGGTGTTTTAAAAAATTCTAATAACAAAAATGCAAGCGTTAAAAGATTAGAACCCTTAATATTAAAATGGAGAGAAATTATAAAAGAGAGTCCTGATTTAGAAGCAAGTGCTTTTCTTATCTTTACAGATGAAAAGGAGCATGCAGAGATAAATTCCGATACTTTATTACCTGCAGCAAGCAGTATTAAGGTACCTATTCTTATTGTTTTACTCTCAATGCTTGATAGTGGAGAAATTTTATGGAATGAACGATTAACACTTACTCAAGAAGTCATCGCGAGTGGATCTGGATGGATGGCCTATGAAAATATTGGGAAAGAATTCCCAATATTTGAAGTAGCCTCTGAGATGATTAGGGTAAGCGATAACACTGCAACTAATTTATTAATCCAAAGGATTGGTGGGATTGACTTACTTAATACTCGTCTAAACCAGTTAGGCTTAAAAAACACAAAAGTAAATAATTACCTACCTGACTTAAAAGGTACAAACCTCACAACCACAAAAGATCTCTCAATCGCAATGGCTTTAGTTGATACAGGTTACTTTCTAAATGCTCGATCCAGGGATATTTTTAGAGAGATCATGAGCACATCTCAAACAAACAGCCTAATTCCAAAGGGGATATTAAAAGGTCTTGGAAAAGGTACAAATGACATTGATTACAACCTTTCAGTGAATGGTTATTTTATTTATAACAAAACTGGTGATATTGGAATCTCTTACTCTGATACTGGTCTAATTCAAACACCTTACAATTCAAGAGCAATTGCAAGTTTCATTATCAAAGGTCCATTTAATGATCCTCGCTCTCCTCAAATGATAAGGAATTTATCAGCAGAATTAATTCCCTTTTTAAAGAAATATAAAACACCCAGAAAAGTCAATTAGCTTTTCATTATCTAGTTTTTTGAAAATTATTAATCTAAAGAGACCTACCTATGAAACAATCAACTCATCAGAAATAAGAAATTGAGTTCAATTAGAAAACGCAGAGTTTTTCCATTCACTGCAGTGATTGGCCAAGAAGAGATGAAATTAGCTCTTCTTCTTAACGTGATAGATCCAAGAATTGGGGGGGTAATGATCATGGGAGATCGAGGCACGGGTAAATCCACAACAATAAGAGCACTTGCAGATCTCCTTCCTGCTATTGAAGTTGTAGAGGGTGACCCCTATAACAGTTCTTTAGATGACCCTGATTTGCAGAGCAATGAAGTTAGAGAAAAATTAGAAGTTGGTGATGAGATACCAAAAGCGGAAAAGAAAGTTCCAATGATTGATCTCCCATTAGGGGCAACAGAAGACAGACTTTGTGGAACTATCGACATTGAAAAGGCTCTAAGTGAAGGAGTTCGAGCTTTTGAACCAGGTCTATTAGCAAAAGCTAATCGTGGATTACTTTATGTTGATGAAGTAAACCTACTCGATGATCATCTGGTTGATGTTCTTCTAGACTCAGCAGCTTCAGGCTGGAATACAGTTGAACGTGAAGGCATTTCTGTTAGGCATCCTGCCAGATTTGTATTGATCGGATCAGGTAATCCCGAAGAAGGAGAATTGAGGCCGCAATTACTTGACCGTTTTGGTATGAGCGTTGAAGTTAAGACAGTAAGGGAAGCAAAACTTCGAGTTCAAGTTGTTGATCAACGAACAGCTTTTGATAATAATCCTGAAACTTTTAGCGATTCTGTACAAGAAAACCAGAATTCTCTTCAAACCAGGGTGATTAATGCTCAGAATTTACTTAATGATGTCAGCATCGATGAAGATCTAAGACTAAGAATATCTGCTGTTTGCGGTGAACTAGATGTTGATGGACTACGAGGAGATATTGTTACTAATAGAGCTGCAAGAGCTCTTGCAGCATTTGAAGGAAGAAAAGAGGTCTCGGAAGGAGATATTGCCCGTGTTATTTCTACAGCTTTAAGACATAGACTACGTAAAGACCCACTTGAACAAGTCGATTCTGGTGATCGAGTTATAAAGGCTTTCTGTAAAATTTTTGAAAGAAGCGAAAGCAATGATTTAACTGAATTTGAACTAGCCGCCTCAAGTTAGGTGAGAATAATAGGAATAGATCCAGGGCTTGCAAGAGTAGGCTATGGAATAATTGATAATATAAAAGGTAATAAAGTACTCCTAGATTGTGGAATTATAGAAACAAAGTCAACTCAAAAAGAAGAAGAAAGACTTTTAGAAATTTCTAAAGACCTAAGTTCAATAGTGAATAAATGGAATCCCCAAACAGCTGCTGTAGAGAAGTTTTTTTTCTATCGTTCAAGCTCTACCATAAGTGTTGTTCAAGCTCGTGGAGTAATCATTATGACTTTGGCAAAATATAATCTTTCAATACTAGAATTTCCGCCAATGCAGATCAAACTTGCCGTAACAGGCTTTGGTCATTCAGATAAAAATGAGGTTTTAAAGTCAGTTATGTACGAACTAAATTTAGAATCACCTCCAAGACCTGATGATGCTGCAGATGCACTAGCGATTGCCTTAACAGGAATTTTTCTTAAATAAATAAATGTATAATCAAATAAAAAAGATGTCTTTGTAAATTCCATCATAATGTTCAATAAAATCAAATCAGAAAAAGAAATTAAGAGAAGAGAATATAATTTGATTCGTAATTCAAATCCGTCATTTCTTCAGGAAAAGATAAAAACAAGTATTAATAATGCCTTAATGAAACTATTATCAGAAAATAAAATTAAAAAGAATTATCTAGGTATCTATTGGCCTCTAAAAGGTGAATTTGATATTAGATTTTTAAAAGAAACAACAAATCAGAAATTAGCTTTACCCGCGAGTTCAAATGATGGCTCAATAGCATATCATCATTGGTCTAGAGAAAATCTAATTCCTGACTCAACTAATATCCCTTCACCACTAAAAGAGAACACTCTTAGTCATGATGATCTATCGCTTTTACTTGTGCCAGCATTAGCAATTGATCAAGAAGGTTACCGATTAGGATATGGAGGCGGATATTTTGATCGCCTTCGACAAAACAAAGCTTGGAGGTCTATTCCTTCTTTTGTTATTATTAGTCAAAATTGCGTATCAGAACAGCCATTACCTCGTGATTCATGGGATATACCTTTTAACGGTTGGATTAATGAAAACGGACTCCATCAAATTAAACAAACTAAATAACTAATTAAGCGATAAGATATAAAAACTATTAATTTCAGGTGGATCAAATCAAAGCTAATTCTTTAATACATACTTATGGAAGCAAGTCGTTAGACAATCTTATAGCGCGACTTCAATCAACTTCAAATCCAAAAAGACGTTACGAATATGTTCTTTGGTTAGCTAAAAGCCTACCAATTTTATCAAAAGAGCTCCATATAGATACTACAAAAGTAAAAGGCTGTATCTCTGAGGTATATGTTCTTGGAGAGCTTGTCCATGGAAAGATTCAATGGAAAGGTTATTCGGATGCCTTGATAACAAAAGGATTACTTGCCTTTCTTATCAAAGGACTAAACGATCTAACTCCTATTGAATTACTCTCTATTAATGAAAATTTTATTGAAATGACTGGTCTCAGTAAAAGCTTAACTCCATCAAGAGCAAATGGATTTTTAAACATTTTCCTAAAAATGAAATCCCAAGCTAAAAATCTTTCTCTACATAATCCTTCCTAAGATCAATAATCCTGAACAAAAATTGTCATTAACAACAACATGAAAAAAATTGGTATTGGTTTACTAGGTCTTGGCACAGTCGGTTCAGGTGTTGCAAGCATTATTAACACTCCCCTTGGTAGGCATCCTTTAGTTGCTCAACTTAAACTAATTCGTGTTGCAGTAAGAGATCTCAAAAGGAAGAGGGATCTAGCTTTCTCAGAATCAATACTCACCTCAAATCCATTAGAAGTAATTGATGACCCATCCGTTCAAATAGTTGTTGAGGTGATGGGAGGAATAGAACCTGCAAGATCTTTAATTATCAAAGCTATCAGAGCTGGAAAATCAGTTGTAACTGCAAATAAAGCCGTAATAGCTAGACATGGTTATGAAATTGCAAATGAAGCAAAAGCCGCTGGCGTATATGTTCTTATTGAAGCTGCTGTTGGAGGAGGGATTCCTATTATTGAGCCTCTAAAACAGTCTCTAGGTGGAAATCAAATAACAAAAGTAAGCGGAATAATTAATGGAACCACCAATTACATTCTTTCTCGGATGGATAAAGAAGGAGCAAATTATGATGAAGTTTTAAAAGATGCTCAGAACCTTGGTTATGCAGAGTCTGATCCTGCGGCAGATGTAGAAGGTCTCGATGCCGCAGACAAAATTGCAATACTCAGCGGTCTTGCATTTGGCGGACCAATCAAACGATCTGAGATCCCAGTAAAAGGAATTAATTGTTTAAAAAGTAAAGATGTAAATTACGCTAAACGACTTGGCTATGTAATAAAACTCCTTGCAATATCTGAAAAGAACGAATATCAAACAACAAATGAAGATAGTTTGCCATTGTCAGTATGGGTTGAACCGACCCTGGTATCTGAAGAACATCCTTTAGCAGGAGTAAATGGAGTTAATAATGCAATTCTTGTTGAAGGAAATCCTATAGGCCAAGTAATGTTTTTCGGACCAGGAGCAGGCTCAGGGCCAACCGCTTCGGCCGTCGTTGCAGACATCCTAAATATCGCCGGCATTAAATTAATGGAAAATTCAAGCTCAAACTTAGATCCACTTCTATCAGCGGAAAGTTGGCGAGATTGTTGCGTAGCCGAAGAAAATAAAATTAGCAAAAAAAATTATATCCGTTTAATCACAGACGATACTCCTGGTGTTATTGGCAAAATTGGTACACTTTTTGGCCAGAGAAAAATATCTATTGAATCGATTGTCCAGTTTGATGCAAGTGAAATGGGAGCCGAAATAGTTGTGATAACGCACCAAATAACAAACGGTCAACTTAATAACGCTCTATCTGACATCAACAACTTATCAGAAGTAAAAGATATAGCTGCTTCAATGGGTTGTCTTTAGCTAACGAAGAGTGGTCAATTCTGAGTTGAATTGCTAAATATAAGAAAGGATAAAAACTAGTTTTCTTCGCTTTAAGAAATAAAGTTATGAGGTCATCAAAAAACTTAATTGCCCCCCCGCTCAGAGAAAGTAAAACTAGTGTCAACCAAGGTGATTGTGTTTATTTAGATAATCAAAAAGAGCTTTTCCAAGTAATCGGGATTGATAATGCTTACGAAAAATGCTGGGTAAGGGAATGGCCACTTAACTCTCAGGGCTCGCCTGTTTTTGAAATTTCCATTAAAGAGATTTGTGCTAATCAAATAAAGAATTAAATAATGAATTAGATTCTTTCATTTTGATTTTCAATGAAAATAAATAATCGCCTGAATCAACTCCTGAAAATTTCAAGCATTATTTTAATTTTACTTCAATTTTCATGCGCTCAAACTAAGAAAAGAGAAACAATAATTGTAGCAAGTGCAGGGAAAATAGAATCTCTTGATCCAGCTCAAGCAAATACTCTTAGGACTCTTCAGTTATTAAGTTCTTTAGGAGATACTTTATATAAAATCAATCAAGAAGGAAATCTTTATCCTGTATTAGCTAAGGATTTACCAAAAGTAAGCAAGGATGGTTTAACAATAGATATTTCTCTTAAAGAAAATATTTCTTTTCATGATGGAACTGATTTCAATGCAAATGCAATGGCATTTAGTCTTAGACGTTTTATGGAAATTGGTACTCTAAATTATCTTTTAAAAGATAAATTAGAAGCTATTGAAGTACTAGAAGATTTTGAACTTCGATTAAAGTTAAAAAAACCCTCAAGTTCTATAAAAGGACTCCTTACTTCTGTAAATCTAACGCCAGTATCACCAAAGTCATATTCAGAGCATAAAAATATATTCAATAACGAAAACTTCATAGGAACAGGTCCTTATTTCTTAAAAAGCTTTAGTTCAGGTCAACAAAGAATAAAACCATACTCGAATTACTGGGGCAAAAAGCCATTAAACAAGGGAATTGACTACATTAACTTCAATAATTCCAGTACCCTTTTTGGTGCAATAAAATCAAAAGAAATTGATGTACTTACATCAAACTCAATTGATGATTTACAAAGAATCTCTTTAAGTAATATGGTAAAGAAAGGCAAGCTTAAGGAAGGGAATGGAGAAGCAATAGAAATTGGATTTATAACATTAAAAAGTAATAAATCACCATTATCCAATATAAACATAAGACAAGCCATTTCTTATTCTATTGACAGAGAACTAATTAGCCAGCAAGTAAGTTTTGGAACTCGAGAACCTTTGAGGTCAATAATACCGCCTCATTTTCATCAGGAATCTTTACAACCTTGGCCATCTTACAACCCTAAGATGACAAGAAGATTATTAGAGGAAGAAGGTTTTTGTAAAACAAATATACTTACAATTCCACTAACTTTCAGATCTAATGTACCGGCTGATAAGTTACTTGCGCTTACTTGGAAAGATCAAATAAAAAGAGACTTATCTGATTGTATGAATATAACTTTAAATGGACTAGAATCTACGACAATCTACAAACAACTTGCAGAGGGTTCTTTTGAAGCAGTTATATTAGATTGGACTGGCGCTTACCCTGATCCGGAAGCATATCTTACACCTTTATTAAGCTGTACTTTAAGAAAAGAAGACATATGTATTGAAGGAGAAGCTGTATTTAGTGGAAGTTTCTGGGCTAATGAAAAAGTCCAAGAACTGCTAACAAAAAGTGAAGGAATTGATGGAAAAAAAAGATTAAACAATTTAATCCAAGTTCAGAAACTTGCAGCAAATGGTGCTGCTTACATTCCTGTTTGGATTGTAAAACCTAAAGCTTGGTCTCTCCAGGAAGTAAGTCAACCAGAATTCTCAAGAGATGGAATGATACTTCTAAAAAGGCTTAAAAGAGATTAATTAATGACTAAAAGAAAAGAACTTTTCAAATATACACTCTCTAGATTAGCTCTATTACCAATAATGTTATGGATAATATCAAGCCTAGTTTTTGTATTATTAAGAATTGCACCGGGTGACCCTGTCGATGCAATCCTTGGTACCCGAGCGAATGAATTAGCAAGAGAAAGTTTAAGAATTAGGCTTGGATTAAATAAGCCATTAATAAATCAGTACTTAGAGTATTTAAATCATCTAATGCATGGCAATTTAGGGATTTCACTAAACACTCAAGAACCAGTTAAAGTTATTATTGCGAAGGCACTTCCTGCTAGTTTAGAACTTGGTATTTGTGCAATTTTAATAGCATCAATTATTGGTTATTTAATTGGATATTTAGGAGCAACAAAACCAGAAGGGAAAGTAGATCTTTTTGGTCGAATCTTCGGGATTGGGACATATGCTCTCCCTCCATTTTGGGCAGCTATGCTAATACAATTACTTTTTGCAGTATCGCTAGGTTGGTTCCCCATTGGTGGCAGGTTCCCTGCGGGAATGTCATCCCCTTCACAAGTTACAGGTTTTCTTCTTTTAGATAGTTTTTTAAGTTTAGAAATGGAGAATATTAATGGTGCTTTTAGACATTTAGTACTTCCATCTATGACTCTTGGAATACTTCTAAGCGGAATATTTAGTAGATCCCTGAAATTAAATCTAAGTAAAGTCTTAAAAAAAGATTATATTGAGTCCGCAAGAAGTAGAGGGATCGGTAAAAGAAGCATATTAATCAAGCATGCTTTACCAAATACATTACTTCCGATACTGACTATTACTGGATTAACAGTTGCTTCTTTAATTGGGGGGGCTCTATTAATTGAAATAACATTTTCATGGCCAGGAATTGCTCTTGGACTTCAAGAAGCAATTAATCAAAGAGACTATCCAGTTGTACAAGGAATTATTGTTGTAATATCTAGTCTTATTGTTATACTTAGTGTTGCAATAGATATAGCAATTGCATACATTGACCCAAGAGTTAGTTATTGACTATTGATAAGTTTAATAATAATATCTCTGTCCAAGATGTGGAATTTCAAATCACCTTTAATTTGATTTGTCTTAGAGGGTATTCCCTTTTTCCTTTCTAAATTATCCAAGAAATTAATTATTTCGAAAGCCAATATACTTTGAACGGAAAAAGGATGAAACCCAACTACAGATTCTCCAAGCTGAAATAAGTCCTGCCCATTAATTTGATTCATTTGGCCTTCAACCCTAATAGGTGAAAAATGACTTGCTCTTTCAATCAAGAGAACTCTACTTAATGGATTTGATGACGAAGAAATCAAAAGATCAAACTGCTCACTAAAAGATGGTGTAA
>QBWD01000015.1 GCA_003283685.1 Prochlorococcus sp. AG-315-D17 | reverse complement strand
TGAACATTCAACTCCTAAAGAAATGTCGAATTTCGTAACTGATTACATGAATCCTCCAGAGGATCTAGGAAGTCTTCCTTTAGACCCACAAGAGCAACAACGTTATTCCATCGTTAAGATGGTTCGCGCAGTTGTAGAGAATGATTTTACTGATGCTGGTTTCGAGCGTGAATGCTCTAATGCCATCGCTGGGCAAATGGGTACAAGGCCAAGAGGTTTTTATATCCCTAACAACCTTCAAACCAGAACTGCTTACACAACTGGAACTGCCAACGCCGCAGGAAATCTAGTGGGCACAGTTTTGGATAGCTCCAATTTCGTGGACGCGCTCCGCAAACAACTCAAGGTAGTTGAACTAGGAGCGACCATTTTGGGAGGAAACGTCGGTAATTTAGACATACCTCGTCAAGCTTCATTGACTTCTACTTATTGGGTTGCTGAGGGCAGCAATATCACAGAAGCTAATGCAACATTCGATAAGATTTCACTTACTCCAAAAACAGTCGGTGGCCTCTCCAGCTGGACTCGTATCCAAGAGTTGCAATCAACTCCAGATATTGAATTATTAGTAAGAAATGACTTAACCCAAAACCTAGCAGCGGCAATTGATTTGGCTTGTATCGCGGGGTCTGGTTCGAGCAATCAGCCAACAGGAATTTTATCAACTTCAGGGGTAAATTCAGTCGTTGGAGGAACTAACGGGGCAACAATTACATACGACCATTTAGCTGATTTGATCGCGGCGGTTTCTCAAGATTCTGCTGATGTTGGACGCACTGGTTTCTTAACTAATAACCAAGTTCTTACAAAACTTCTTAAGACAAAAGACAGTGACGGAAACTATCTACTTGGCCCTGGTTCTATGGTTGCTGGTGCTCCTGCAACATTATGGGGTAGACGTTGCGAAGTCTCTCAACAGGTTCCCTCTAATCTCACAAAAGGAAGTGCTTCAGGAACAGCTTCAGCAGTTATTTATGGTAATTGGTCTGACTTAATAATCGCTCAGTGGGGAGCATTAGACATCCTTGTGAATCCTTACGGTTCTTCTTATGCCGCTGGCAATGTAGAGCTAAGAGCAATGCAAACAATAGATGTAGGTGTAAGGAATGCTGAGTCATTCGCAATCATGAACGACGCTTTAACAGCCTGATAACTCGCGGGGTGATGCGTCCTTGCTTTTGTCGTTATAGGGCGCAGGAGACTTTCCCCTCCTTGGTGGTGCTGTCATCCCGCAATCTTTTGGGTGGAGGTCTTTATCAATTAGCCTTGTCAGCTCTTTGGGTTTGTACTCCACTCAATAACCACGCTTCGGGTTATATGTTTCCCCGTGTAAGTCGTATCGGGCCTTCAATGGTTAATCACGGGCCAACGATGTAAGTCCCAATTCTTACCCTCCCGTTAATCCGTACGTGCGGTTTTTCCGTTCAATCCGTCCCTTGGGTCCCTTTTAGAAAAATCTTTTGTGGGTCTGTTCTCGCCTCGGAATTTTTCTAGCGTCACCCCTGAGAACTTGAGACGCTTAACTCACCTTATGCCCAATTAAGCTGTTATAGAAAGGCTTTAAGGGCTGTTAAGTCCAAATACCAAACTTAACTAATGGTTTTCGATTATGGCAATTGCAACATTTAGCGAAACGGCTAGGTTGATGGGCTACAAGACTAGATCGGTGCTATATCGGCTCAAGCGGGATGGTTATTTGAATGACTATCTGATCGAGGTTAATGGGCGTGATCAACTTTTATTGACACCTCATGGAAAGCCAAAATTAAAGGATTATCTAGGCTCAGTTATTCAATGGAAGGCTAATGGCGTTATAAGTAACCATTTTTAAACTTGAGACAACCCTACTTTTGGCTGTTGTCAAATAACCACTATTAACCTCTAATCCATTGCTATGACTGTATTAACCACTGTCTCTAATTATTTAGGCTAACGCTAGACAGAATCCGAGCCCTTCGAATGACCCATTCAGGAGGCCCAGAAAGAACCTAGTTATTACATATTGGTATTTCTACAAGCCCTACGCCCTCAGCTTGCCAATCAGGAAAATCATTCCATTCTAAATCTGTATACCCGTCTGCATCTCTTATCGCAAGAGCACTGTAATTACCATCCCAATCATCACCTTTACCCTGAGAACCCCAATAGTCAGGCCTATAAATGGAAGACTCACCTGAGACCCAACCGTCATTTGAACCTACATCCTTTTCCACGTCGTTTCGTGTCAGACCAATAAACAAGTTTTTAATTCCTTGACCATCATCACTTACATCATTCAATACTTTCTGAGTAAATTGATTAACTACCCATTCATTCTCTTCGTCATCATTAATCGTAGCTAAGTTTCCTCCAAGACTTTTGGCAATCGCCTGAGCATCATCCCATTTTGGTCCATCTACCCAAACATAAGCAGAACAACCTCTTTCAACAAAAGTATCTTTAATTACACCTTCTTTTGCTTCAAGTTCTTTCTTCAATGCATCACTACTATTAGAGGTGGAACAAACCAATTGCAAACCATTAGACAGGTCTTTTCCCTCCTGACCTTTAAATTTATAAGTTAATTCATTGCTATTAGACGCCAATATAAAAGTAGGCAATTGATCTGGTTCACTAGGTATCGCACGAATCAATCCCGTACCTTGCTTGCCATCACAGCTATTCCCTCCATCTGATTCAATTTCATATCCTTGAAGATTACTTGTGGTAAATGTTGAAGTTATATCTTCCCGATTTGTTTTCTTAACAGTGCACTCAGTTTGTATTTGTTTTAAGGCAGCTAACGCAGTTGTTGCCCTTGCTTTACGCGTAGTGCAAACAAATGTTGGTATTGCAATCGCAGATAAGACTGCCAGTACAGAGACAACAACTACAAGTTCAATTAAAGAAAAACCGTGCTCACCTTGCTTAAGAGTTTTTGGCTTTAAACTTTGCTCCATCTAGTCAATCTAGATTGGATTAATAGAAGTGTCTTCAAATGTTGAGAAGCCCTGCTGTTAATTTCAATAATGCTTTTTGTCTGGGCGTTAGATACCAAGAAAACAAGAATTAACAGGTATAGAAAATACGGGTGGAGCTGGAAAAAGATTGGTGGAATTTATGGAGTTTCGGGCACTACTGCTAGGCGGTGGTCTATGGCTTAATCCCCTCCGAAGAATTTATCAACTTTGGCTCGATCTTTTTTTGTCCAGACATGTTCCTTTTCTAAGGCTTTCATTTTGAAATAGGTGTCTCTAAGTTTTCTTATGGCTTTCCTTCCCTCCATGACCTCTTGAATCGTTTCACCTTGAGCGTATAAGCCATCTTTCTCTGTAAATTCAAGTTCAACTAAATGGCCTTCTTTCGCTTGCTTCCCGATACCGATTTCAAAGTCTCCAGTTCTTAGATCCATCACAACTACTAAGCCTTCATTGATAAACCAAGAATTAAACTCTCTTCTTGCTTCTATACCTTTACGTCCTGATTCAATAAAATCCTTAACTCTTTTCTGGTTCGCTTTCTGAGCCACCAAGCCGCGCGGTTTACTTTCCTCTTTTCGTATTTCTAAATTCACAAGGTTTAATTCCAAATCAGCTTCCTCATATTTTTTTTGAGCTGACTCTTTTAAATCTTCTAATGCAATAGGAGCTGCTCGACCTTGTTTTAAATAATCCAACTCAGCTTCTCTAGCGTTTATTAATTCTTGCTCAGCTTTGTTTAATAAATCTTCCATGCGAATTGATTTTTTCTTTAAAGCGTTTATTTTCTTTTCCGACTCGTCGTCTTTTAGGAAATCAGCCCATCGATAACAGGTCAAGCGATTCAGAATATCTAGCTCTAGATCAACATTTGGTTTTAGGATTGTGAATCGTTTAGTACAAGTGCAAATATCCTCAGCTTTGCTATAACCCGCTTTACATCGAAGATATTTATAAAGTTCTTTTTCTCCACTTTTTAGCTGTTTATTCCAAGATTGAAAAACTGTTGGTTGGCCGCACTCTGAACAAAAAGTAGATTTCGCAAATAGATAGTGATGCTTCTTTGTTGGGAGTGGATCTTTAGTTCTTACTCTCTTGGTTCTCTTCTTTTGTACCAACTCAAATAATTCTTTGGGCACTAGTGGAGGGAAAACGCCTTTTATAGGTTTACCTCTTTTATTTACTTTTGTTTGTCCTTCTTTGCCTGTTTCAGTTGTCCATTTTTGAAACTCTCCAATTGCTCCTCGATGTTTTAACCAACCATCAATAGTGTCTCTACTAAGAGGCCATTTACCTTTTTTATTAGGTGCATAGATACCCATTTCATAAAGACGTTTTGAAATTGTCGGACTTCCTACCTCAATAGCCCACTCAAATATTTTTGCCGCCCACTCTGCCTTTTCGTTTTTGGTGAAGTGGGCATCTTTTGTGCGAGTGGCTTTGTGAAAATCAAGCCAGAAGGGATAAAAATATTTTGTAATTGATGGGCTTCTCTCGGTGAACATGAGAGAGAAATCATGCTTCTTTAATCGTTCAACGTGATTGTCATGGAGTCCTCTTTGCCTGTGGCTTTTTTCTCTACTCTCTCCATGAGCTACTAGGAACATCACTTGGAAAATGATGTAAACGATTTGATCGTTCTCTGTAAAAATCTGGTTTCCTAATTCGCAAACTGATATTGAGAGGCCAGCATCAAATATTCGATTGAGTAGTTTATTAGCTTCTTTCTGAGGCTCTCGGCATAACCTCGACACTGAATCAATTACTAAGCAGGGATTATCTCCAAACTTCCCTTTTTCGGCTAAATCAATAATTGCTGTTAAAGCACCTCTTTTTTTGTAATCCTTGAAAGCTGATTTTCCAATATCAGAGAACTCATCCTCCCAAGGCGTGTAATCAGGATGATCTGCGCACCATTTATTAAATCCATCGTCTTGGCGAGCAAGTCCAGACTTATCTTCTTCACCTTGAACAAGCGTTGAAACTCTTACATATTTGATCGCATATTTGGACAGAACGTTATCTGACCTATTTTTGGCATTATTGGTCTTTTTTGTTGTCGCTACAATCAAGCCTAAATTCGCTGAGTATCCCCTTTATAGCTGGATTGTCAGCAGTTGGCAAACTAGATGGTTAACTCATGAGTTAATTCAAATCAATTTTGAATAGGTTGGCCTAGTTCATCTCTTAATTTTCGAATGCGCTGTAATAATTTTAATCTTCGGCTTCTCGCAGTGGCTGTCAGAAATATACGCAAAGGAAAATAAACCAGGGTCATAGTTCCAGCCAGCCCCGCCATAAGAACAAAAAACAGAACTCCAGGATCATTCATACCCAGACCATAACTATGTTCCTGGGAAATTGGGATAAAAATATGATATTTAATTCGGCTTTCCCCACTTATTTAGCCTCCCACAATGTGAGTCTCTTGTGGGAGATTGTACTTACTACAATTACAATATGTCTAAACTTCTAAGTTTTTCTGATGACTCACGCGCTGCTCTAGAAAAAGGTGTGAATAATTTGGCCAACGCATTAAAAGTCACAATTGGTCCAAAAGGCAGAAATGTTGTAATTGAGAAAAAATTCGGAGCACCAGACATAGTCAACGATGGTGTAACAATTGCCAAGGAAATTGAACTCGAGGATCCATTTGAAAATATTGGTGCAAAGCTCATAGAACAGGTCGCATCAAAGACCAAAGAAAAGGCAGGAGACGGCACGACTACTGCAACTGTTCTTGCTCAAGTCATGGTACAAGAAGGCTTAAGAAATACTGCTGCAGGTGCCAGCCCCATTGAGCTAAGAAGAGGCATGGAAAAAGCAGTTGCTCAAATTGTTGATGATTTAAAGAAGAAAAGCAAAGATGTTAGTGGTGATGCAATCAAGCAAGTCGCCTCCGTCAGTGCTGGTGGAGATAGTGAGATAGGGTCAATGATCGCAGATGCTATGAGTAAAGTTAGTTTTGATGGGGTAATAACTGTTGAAGAATCCAAATCTTTAGCTACAGAGTTAGACATTACCGAAGGAATGGCTTTTGATAGAGGCTATAGCTCTCCTTATTTTGTAACTGATGAAGAAAGACTAATTTGTGAATTTGAGAATCCATTAATTCTAATTACTGATAAAAAAATCTCCTCAATTTCTGACCTTGTTCCAGTTTTAGAAACTGTTCAAAAGAGTGGCTCACCTTTAATAATTCTTGCAGAAGAAGTTGAGGGAGAGGCTTTGGCAACTTTAGTTGTCAACAAAAACCGTGGAGTACTTCAAGTAGCAGCTGTTAGAGCTCCTTCCTTTGGTGAACGTAGAAAAGCAACTTTGGGAGATATTGCAGTTTTAACTGATGGGACATTAATAAGCGAAGATAAGTCTATGAGCCTTGAAAAAGTTCAACTATCTGATTTAGGAACAGCCAGAAGGGTAACAATAACTAAAGACAGCACAACTATTGTTGCCAATGAAAGTCAGAATGCTCAATTAGTTGATCGAATAGCTTCAATTAAGAGAGAGCTTGATCAAACAGATTCTGAATATGATCAAGAAAAATTAAATGAAAGAATTGCAAAACTTGCTGGTGGAGTTGCTGTTATAAAAGTTGGAGCTCCAACTGAAACTGAACTTAAAAACAAAAAGTTGAGGATAGAAGATGCTCTTAATGCAACTCGTGCAGCTATAGAAGAGGGAATTGTTGCTGGTGGTGGGACTACCCTTCTAGAACTTAGCGAAGATCTTGAAAGTTTAATTTCTAAGTTAGAAGGAGATCAAAGAACTGGAGTAGAGATTATCAAGCGTGCATTGACTGCTCCAACAAAACAAATAGCTATCAATGCTGGATTAAATGGTGATGTAGTTGTATCAGAGATAAAGCGTTTAGGAAAAGGTTTTAATGCCCTAACTGGTGACTACGAAGATTTACTTGAGGCAGGCATAATAGACGCCTCAAAAGTCATAAGACTTGCACTACAAGACGCTGTCTCAATAGCCTCATTACTTATAACAACTGAAGTAGTAATAGCAGACAAGCCTGAGCCTCCTAGTGCTGGCCCTGAAGGTGGAGATCCTATGGGCGGAATGGGCGGAATGGGCGGAATGGGCGGAATGGGTATGCCAGGAATGATGTAAAGAAAGAATTCATTCTTTCTTTACACTTGCAATCATTAAATAAAAAATATCAGCCTAAACCTTAGATTTCTTTAAAAAGCTATCACTATCGTATTAACCACTTTTCTAAATAACTATAACTAGCCTTTGGAGGTAAAGGTATTAATGGTTCAACTTTAGGAGTATTTGTATTTTCAAATCCTGAACTTTTTATACTTATCTCATTTGTTTTTATGTTCACATTCTCTTTAGAAACCTTTTCATCCATAACCATATCAAAAGATACCTGAGGATTTTCATCTTCCAATTGATTTACTTTTAAAGACTCTTTGCTTAAATTTTCTTCTTTACCCAAAACTAAGTCTTTATTATCTTTATCAGCAGAAATTTCATCCTCCTTACACAAACCATCATCAACCTGATCGCTTTTTTGTATATCTCCTTTAATCAAATCTTCATTTCTCAAGCTTAAATCTATAGCATCCAATTCGACAAGACTTTCTACTCCGAAACGATGCGCCCATTGAGTTTTCAAAAGAGCATATAGTTCATTGTTATTCGTATTCAACGCTTCAACAATTTGTTTCTGTAATTGATACTTGCGATTTTCCACAGGACTAAAATATTGCTACTTAAGAGTATCAAGCAAGTTTGCGATTTAAAAGTGGTAATACAAGAAAAAACAATCCAATTGTAAGAATAAACAAAATTGAAAGACAAACATATCCATTAACATCTCCATAAGGAGCATTTATCAAAACAGATCCGAGGTTAAATGATTCGCTATAAGCTAGTCGAATTGGTTCAATTGCAAATGTTAAGGGATTAACAGATGCAATCCACCCAAGCCAACTAGGCATAAAAGATATTGGAGCCAATGCAGTGCTAGCAAAAAGGACTGGAAGGTTCGCAACAAAGATTATTGCTATAAGTTCAATATGTCCTGGCAAAACAAAAGCCAAACCTAGACTTAAAGCCGTTATAGAGAACACTAATAATAGTAAAGTCATAGCAATCAAAAGAAATCCCCAAAGACTTGGCCAGCCATATCCCAAAAGAGCGGAGGTAGCCATAATTACGAAGCTCTGAAGAAGACTAATAGACGTTATATAAATTACGGAAGAGATTACAATTGAACTTCGGCTATTCAAAGGTGCTACTAATAATCTATTGAGGAAGCCAAATTCTCTGTCAAACATTACTGGCAATCCAGCATTGAGAGCACCACTAAAAGCAGTAAATACTATTAATCCTGCACCAAGAAATTCTCCATAGCTAGTGCCTCCAGGCAAGAAATCAATTGGTGCATTGGAAAACAAAGCGGCAAAAAGCAAGAGCCAGATCAATGGCTGAAGAATACCTGCAAACAAGGTAGAAGGTCTTCGTATCAATTGAATGAAAAGTCTCCAGGTTAAGGCTGAGGTCTCTTGAACAATTTCATTAAAATCATTCCTATAAATTTCTTTTTCTTTAAGTGATGAATTAGAAATGGTCATTAATTTGATAGATATAAAAGAAGAAAAACAATTGAGCTATCTCATAGATTTTTTCTTCTCAAGTTTAAAATCTCTTGTTCCTGCAAGTTCCAATTCTGCATCCATCAAAGTTTTTCCAGTCGCCTGCAAATAAACATCATCTAAACTAGGCCGACTATGAGACAGTGCAAATACTTCAAAATTTGCTTTAGAAAGATAGTGTGATAATTCTGAAATTACATTTTGACTACTTACTACAAGATTCAAGGAATATCCTTGTTTTTTATTAACGACAACATTTGTTACCCCTGGAACATCCATTAATATATTCCTTACCGATTCAGACTCATCCTCGTCACTAAATTCTCGAACCCTAAGGGTAACGCGATCACCTCCAAGATCCCTTTTTAAATCATTTGGTTTACCTTCCGCAATAACTTTACCATTATCGATAATTGCCATTTTATCTGCCAATTCATCTACTTCTTCAAGATAATGACTACTTAAAAGAATTGTTGTCTCCTCATCTCTAAGCTCCTTTAACAAGCCCCAAATAACTGAGCGACTTTCAATATCTAAACCAACTGTAGGTTCATCAAGTATTAACAATTCAGGTTTATGAAGAAGTCCTGCGGCGAGATCAAGTCTTCTTTTCATTCCTCCTGAAAAAGATCCGCACCTTCTGTCAATCCATGACTTCATCTCAAGTCTTTGAACAAGCTCTTCAATCCTCTGATTCTTATAGTTCTTGCTCAGATGGTAAAGGTCACCTTGAAGTTGAAGCAATTCCCTACCCGTAAGTATTTTATCAATTGCTACTTCTTGAGCCACATAACCTAACCCTCGTCTAATTTCTCTTTGATAAATCAAAGCATCACGTCCAGCTACCTTAACTTCTCCATTATCAGGTTCAAGCAAGGTACAAATAATTCTCAATGCAGTGCTTTTCCCAGCACCATTAGGTCCAAGAAGGCCATATAAAGTACCTTTTGGAACATTCAAATTAAGTCCATCAAGAGCCTTAATTGACCCATATGACTTGAATAAATCTTTCAGCTGAATGAAAAGCATCTAAAAATAGATCACCTAAAAGTTAAATGAATTACTTCTAACAAAGTTTAGTTAGATTGAGAGAGCAAGTTTATAAAATTTTTATTTTAATTTAAATAAACTTCGAAGAAGCATCAGAAATTAACGTAATCAATTGATCATTAAAAATAACAGCTATTTGCAACCGACTAATAACAAGAAGAAAACAAACTCCAAACATATAAAGGATTGACCATCTAAACAAACCTTTTGCTCTTTCAAGATCCTCTGGCTCATCGTTCAATCTACTTACCAACTGTAAAAGTCTGGCATTATAAGGGAGCAACATAATCCCATAAAGGAAACCTCCTTCTGGCAGAACAAAAACTCCCAAGAAGCTTAAAACGACTGTCAAATAAGCATAAAAAGATATAGCTTTTGCAGTAACGGTAGTTCCACTAACTGTAGGTAGCATTGGAATACCTACTGACCGATAATCATCCTTCAATAAAATTGCCAATGCCCAAAAATGTGCCGGAGTCCAAACCATAATCAAACTGAATAGCCACCACCCACCTAATCCAATATGTCCTGCAGCAGCTGAAGCTCCAACTAATGGAGGAATGGCTCCAGCAATCCCTCCAAAAACTATATTTTGAGATGTTCTAGGTTTTAAAAATGCTGTGTAAAGAAGAACATAACTACATAACCCAAGCAATGAAAGTCCTGCAGCTAAAGTGTTAACGCCACTCACTAAAAGTGTTGAAGCAGCAAGTGTGCAACAGATTGCTCCTATAAAAACGGATAAAGGAGAAAGACGCCCAGAAGGTAACGCCCTACTACTAGTACGTTTCATTCGTTTATCAAGATCTTGCTCCCATAAGCAGTTAAGAGCCCCTGCAGCTGCAGCGGCCAAAGCTCCTCCACCCAAAGTGCAAGCCAATCTAAGAGATGGTAAAGGCCACTCTTCAGAAAGAGCCATGCCTCCAACAGTTGTAGCAAGCAAAAGAGGTATTAATCTTGGCTTGGCAACCTCCAACCAAGCAGGCAACTTAATTCGTTTTCTTGATGGGACTACCTCCTCACGTTTAATTGATTCAGTAATAACTCCTGATGTTGAACTAACCATGACATGCCTCCAAAGTAGATTCGGTTATAAAAATTGTTTGAGAAGATTTATTTTTACTTTTACCCTTGAAATTTAGAGCTGAAAGTACAGCTACCAATAGAGAAGCAACTAATTGATGGCCAATAATAAGTATTGGCTCCTTCAAACCAAGTCGAACTGAAAAGTAGCCCAGAAAGATTTGGGAAAGGATCAAAAAAGTAATACTCATAAGATATGGCCATTGCTGAACTAAAACCTCTCTGTGCAAAAGTGAAGCAACTACAAACCCAATTACAAGCAAGCTTATTGGTATCGCTGTAAAACGATGAAGGTCAAGCACTTTGCAAGACTCACCTGAATTCATACATCTTTGAGCCGCCCAAGAAGTTGCGACACGACTGCCAAGTAAAGATTGTCCTATAACAGAGAGAAGAGACAAAAGTCCCAGGGATCGTAACCAAACAGGTAAAACCAATTCACCTGGGCTCAGTAATCGCTGAGTGATAGCACTCATAGCCGCAACGAGTGATAAAGCAACAACAAGATGAGCAACAACAACTAAAGATGGTAATAAGTTCAGAACTGTCAAAGCCCCTAAAAAACCCTGAAAGGCCACTAAAAGTGATAATGATGCATAAATCCATGGAAGCCACTTAGGCAAAAGCGACCGCCAATATAAAGACAGGCAAAATTGAGCAAGTAAAACAGTTCCTACGAAAAAAGCATCTAAACGATGAAACCACTCTAGAAACACCTGTAAATTCATTTGTTTACCAGGCAAAAAGGATCCATAACATAAGGGCCAGTCTGGGCACGCCAATCCAGCCTCCATAACCCTTGTTGCCCCGCCAATAACTACAAGCGCAATTAGAGCAACTACAACATGAGCTGCAAGCTGACCTAGCCGAAGGCGAGGTTTTTGTGGATAAAGTGTCTGCACGAGTGCAATAAAATCCAGCAAAATTATTATTACTGCAACGTAGCGATTACTCAGTGCTCGTCACCCGAATAAATGGACTGCAACATAAAGATTCTCTTAAAAAAATTATTCATCTTGAATTAACAATTAGTGAATACATAAATCACAAGTTGGTCATACCCTATAAATAGATAAGGAGAATTTCTTGCCGAAAATGTCGGCCATCGTAACCCTTGTTACAAGTGTAATGCTTGGAATTGGAGGAGTTTGGGCTGCTTATAACGTCAATATGCTTCCTGTAAGCGCAAGTACAAATGCTCCTGTTTATGATGAGCTTTTTCGAGTTCTATTCATCATTGGATCAATCCTTTTTATAGGGATGACTGCATTAGTAATTTATAGTCTTTTTCATTTTCGCCGAAGGCCTGGTGAAACTGGAGATGGCATAGATTTAGAAGGAAATATATCACTAGAAATTTTCTGGACAGCTGTTCCAGCCATAGTTGTTTTGTTTGTAGGTTTGTACAGCTATGACATATATGATCGGATGGGAGGAATGCAGTCCCTGACTTCTCATAACCACGAAAGTCATATGGAAAATAACGTTGAAAGACTTTGGGGAGGAATAGGATCAGGACCAATTGAGGCATCATCTATAGAGGCATCTTCTTCTTTGCCAATTGAATTAACTGCAATGCAATTTGCTTTTATTTTTCATTATCCAAAAGGGGATATTATTTCGGGCGAACTTCATGTCCCTATAGGCAAAGAAGTTAGCTTAAGAATGGAATCTAAAGATGTAATACATGCTTTTTGGGTCCCTCAATTTCGACTTAAGCAAGATGTAATACCTGGCCAACCAACTATTTTAAATTTCACTCCAACTAAATCAGGAAATTTTCCTATTATTTGCGCAGAGCTTTGTGGTCCATATCATGGTGGGATGAGATCAAACGTAATAGTTGAGGAACAAGAAGACTTCGACATTTGGTTAAAGCAAAACGCTAAAGAAACTATTTCATCCTTATGACTATTTCTATTCAGCCTACAAATACTCCTCCTGACAAACTCCAACCAACAGGATGGTTAAGATATTTCAGCTTCAGTCTTGATCACAAAGTGATAGGTCTCCAATATTTAATTTGTGGTTTCTTATTTTATTTAATTGGAGGTGTATTAGCCGGGGCTATACGAATAGAACTTACAAGTCCTCTTTCTGACTTTATGCCTAGAGAGGTGTACAACCAAGTACTAACCCTTCATGGCACAATCATGATTTTCTTATGGATTGTTCCTGTAGTTAATGGTGCCTTTGGTAACTATCTGATCCCTTTTTATGTAGGAGCAAGGGATATGGCTTTCCCAAGGCTAAATGCTGTTGCTTTTTGGTTAATTCCTCCCGCAGGTTTAATGTTAATTACTAGTTATTTTATAAACGGAGCCGCTCAATCAGGTTGGACCGCTTATCCACCTTTAAGCATCACGACACCCGCAGCTGGTCAAATTATCTGGATTTTAAGTGTTTTACTTTTAGGAGGTAGTTCTATATTTGGTGGGATAAACTTTATTGCAACTATATTAAAATTAAGAAGACCAGGTCTTAAGTTAATGCAATTGCCAATGTATTGCTGGGCAATGCTTGGGACTAGTATTCTTGTTGTTTTATCTACACCTGTTCTTGCCGGAACTTTAATACTTTTAAGCTTCGACATAGTTGCTCATACTGGATTCTTCAACCCAAGTCTTGGAGGAAATGTAGTTGTTTATCAACATCTTTTTTGGTTTTATTCTCATCCTGCTGTTTACATAATGGTTCTACCTGCTTTTGGTCTTGTAAGTGAAATACTTCCCGTTCACAGTAGAAAACCTCTTTTTGGCTATTCAACTATGGTCTTTTCAATAATGGGAATAGTTGTATTGGGACTAGTTGTTTGGGCTCATCATATGTTTACAAGTGGTACACCTCCATGGATGCGCTTATTTTTCACAATAGCCACTTCTTTTATAGCTGTGCCGACAGGTATAAAATTTTTCAATTGGGTAGCAACTTTATGGGGAGGCAAAATTTCACTAAATGCAGCAATGCTATTTTCATGCGGATTTATTGTTAATTTTGTTCTGGGAGGCATAACAGGTGTTGCTCTAGCCCAAGTTCCTTTTGATGTTCATGTACATGATACATATTTTGTAGTCGCCCATTTTCACTACATAGTCTATGGAGGTTCTGTATTTGTTATCTTCTCTTCAATTTATCATTGGTTCCCAAAATTCACAGGAAGAATGCTTAATGAAAATCTTGGAAGATTTCACTTCATCATAACTTTTATAGGCTTTAATCTTTGTTTTGCCCCCCAACATTGGCTAGGTTTAAATGGGATGCCACGAAGAGTTGCTGAGTATGATCCCCAATTTCAATTAGTTAATCAAATAAGCAGTGTAGGAGCTCTTATCATGGCTTTAAGTACTTTGCCTTTCTTGTGGAATATTTTTCAAAGTACTTTATATGGGATCAAGGCTGGGGATAACCCTTGGCAGGCTCTTACTCCTGAATGGTTAACTAGTTCCCCTCCTCCAGTTGAGAATTGGGAAGGAGAAGCGCCACTGGTTCTTGAACCATATGGATATGGAAAAAAAGAACCCATTGAGATAATAAAAACAGAGGAAAATTAAGCGATGACATCCATAGCCCCTAAAGAGCAATCTTCAGAAAAAGAAATTCAAATAGAAGAACATGAAGATCTCAGATTGTTCGGATTAATTGCTTTTTTGATTGCAGACGGCATGACTTTTGCCGGTTTTTTTGCTGCATATCTAACTTTTAAAGCAGTCAACCCATTAATGCCTGATGCTATTTACGAATTAGAGCTACCGTTACCAACTTTAAATACTATCCTTCTTTTAGCTAGTAGCTTTACTTTTCATCGAGCTGGAAAATTTTTAGAAAGTAATAAAGCAAAGAAATGTCAAACATGGTTACTAATAACAGGAGGGCTTGGAGTCGCGTTTTTAATTAGCCAAATGGTTGAGTATTTTACTTTACCTTTTGGGTTAACCGATAATCTTTTTGCAAGTACTTTTTATGCATTAACAGGTTTTCATGGACTCCATGTAACTCTTGGGTCAATCATGATTATGATTATTTGGTGGCAAACACGAGTACCATCAGGAAGAGTAACAAGTCAAAATAAGTTTCCTTTTGAGGCAGCAGAGCTTTACTGGCATTTTGTAGACGGCATTTGGGTAATCTTATTCATTATCCTTTACCTGCTTTAAGCGGTAAACATTGATAACAAGAAAGAAACTTTGAATTAATTTGTTGCACAATTAAACTTATTAGTCAGAATTAAGTTAATTAAAACAGTCTGAAATGCTTGTAGGAAAAGAACTCCTAGATAAAGCTAGATCTTTAAGCAATCGTCCAGAGGACGAAATTGCCAAAGGATGTGGATATGTCGGACCAAGCGGAAGAGTTTTACGAAAAAGTTTTTATCGTGCCCTTGTAGAAGCTAAAGGTTATAAACTTCGTTCAAAGGGTCCAGGAAGAGCAGGAAATAGATCATCAAGAGGAAGGCAAGCAGAATTCCGTACTAAAGTTCACGGGAATGGCAATCTTCTTATAGGACATGCTTATACAAAGAAGTTAGGTCTTGAGCCAGGTCAAGAATTTCGGATTGAAATACGAAAAGATTCTGGCGCAATTTGTTTATCTCCACTAAAGAAATAATATCAATCAACAAAAGGATAAATCTATTTATATCCAACCTTGTTCATTCAGCCAATTCTTACTAATAGTTATATCTTTCCTTGAATCCGACTTAACATTTATTTGTTCTATTCTAAGAAGCTTTTCAGCATATTTAGCCATCAAATCTACCTCTAAATTAACTTGTTCTCCTAAGGCCAGAAATTGTAGACAAGTATTGGACCAAGTATGAGGAATAACAGCTACTGAAAACTTGCATCCATTATCAAAAATCTCAGCAACAGTAAGACTTATTCCATTTATACTAATACTTGCCTTATCACACATATATCTACAGAATTTTGATTCGTACCAACATATTTGGACATCCCAAGAATTATTTAAATTTTCAATTGAAACAACCTCACCCATACCATCTATATGACCGCTAACAATATGTCCGCCAAGACGATCAGAAAGACGCAATGCTGGCTCAAGATTTACATAAGAATTTTTATCAGCTTTTTTCCCTAAATTTGTTTTCTGAAGAGTCTCTTCACTAATATCTACTAAAAAAGCATTATTCAATATTTTTGCAACTGTAAGACAAACACCATCAACAGATATACTATCGCCAAGTTTTATGGGAGAGAAAGGCTCAACGCCCTCTACAATTATTCCAAAACTATTTCTCTTGATTTTCCCAATAGACTGAATCAAACCAGTAAACATTCTAGAAACCTGAAGAACCGATATATTGAAATGAATACTAAATCAAAATGTCTTTGAAAAGTTAATTTGATTTTTACAATTAGATTTCATACCGAAGTTTAACAAATATTGCTATGGAATTTATAAATCATGAATCATTCCAAATCCCCGCTAAATCTTTTTTACCTTCAGAGTCCAATAGTGGCAATGACCAACATTTATTCCAAATCCTTTCGTCTAGCAGAGAAATAGATTGATGTTTTTTGGGGATATTCCTATTTGTTTTTTCTAATTCCAGTAATTCAATAGGTGGCAAGAAGCCTTTTCTAATCATCCGCCCTGAATAAACAGGTCCCCAAAGTCTTTCCAACCATTCAGAAGGGAAAGGAGCTAATGAATTCTTTGGCAAAGAAAGAGTGGTCCAATTTAGAGGACTCCCCTCAACTGGAATAGTGGCCGTCAAACGAGGGTCTCTCAACAAGCTATCAACGCAACTAGACAATGGCAGAATGGCTGCTTTAGCTCTCCCCGAGACTAACCAGTTAAGAGCATTGCGATCATCAAAAGCCTTTGCCTGCTTTTTTAAAGTAGACAAGTCACTTAAAAAGCCAATCTTCTTAGCAATTGAAATCAAAAGATATGGGCTGCTTGGGAATACTATTTGACCAGCTAAATCATTTGAAAAGATAACTTCCCATGAATTTTCCTTATCAAAGGCAAGGACATCGGCATTCCTAAAAATTATCACCCAGGGACTAGCAGCTAAAGGTATAATTCTACTTTCATAATCTTGACCTAAATTATTAACAAACGAATTAGCCTGACTATTTAGCATTTGTCTGATTTTACTTGCCTTTATTTCTTGCAATAATTCATAAGGCAAATCAGAAATCCAGCCATCATTTAAAAGTAATAAATCTGTTTTTTCTTTAAAAGTCGAAAGGTAAGGTTCTTTTTTTGATTCAATATTTTTAATGGGAAAGTATTTCCAAGCAGAAGGTAAACTCTCAAAGAATTCACTTGGGAAAGTCTTATCTACAGCTCTCAAATATAAAGAATTCTTAGATATTGAGCACCCGGACAAGAGAAAGAGAGAAGAAAGGAAGCCATAATTTAAAAATTCTCTTCTCCCAATAACATTAGTTTTCATTTTATTTGATTTTGCTGAAGTAGATGTTCAACTTCTTCATCACAATATTTGATCATTTCTATTGGGCTCAATCCTTTGATTTGTGCGAGCAAGGATAATGCTCCTGCTCCAACACCTTCCTTAACATAACCGATTTCATAATCTCTAAGAAGTTTTTGTTGGCTATGAGTAAATCTATAACCACTAGCAAGTCCAAGAATATTCACTTTAAAATGTTTAGCAATATGATTGGTTAAATGAATAAAGGAATTCCTTGTTTTTGAGTATTGAAGTGACTCTTCAATCAACCAACAAGTAGTTCCAATTGTAATATTTCCGATAAAATCAGAACGCGATTGAGGAGCAATTTCTTGTAATGCAATTGCTAGTACTGCCAACATTTGGCAACCTCCACCTAATAAAACATTCTGTCCAGCCTCTCTTGCACCAATCATAAGACCAACAGCAATTGGCTGAAAAGGATCTCCTACAGCCGACATAAGGTCCAAAGCTGAGGGGTTCTTCTGTAATTTTGCAGCCTTTATTCCTTGTCTTACTAATTTAATTTTCAGTGCCGAGGGAGGATTTCTTGTGCTTCCACTAATAAGACCGTCAACATTAATTCCTAATCCGGACAATACAGCAAAAGCAGTAGTAGTTCCTCCAGGCACACACTCTGTCAACAATAATGGTTGTCTTAATTTCTTTCCCATTTCAAAGCCTCCTTCCATTAATTGTTTAACCCGCTTTACCTCCATTGCCTTTCCTGAACTTAAACATCTAGAAGGACCCATTGAAGGTGACTCAAAACAAACATGAGAGAATGATGGCCTTTGTAGTAATCCTGCTGAGATAATAGTTGGCTTTACCCCCAAGAAACGTGCAGCGACATAGCTAATAAGAGCAGGGGACACACCTGCAGACAAAGGAGGTAAAGGCCATTTTTTCTGACCTAAAGGTCCTTTTAACAAAAGTTCAGCATCAGCAACAGCTGTATAACGTCTGGATTCAGGAGAAGCTCCAGCCGAGGAAATACCTTTAACTTCTGCAGTTTGAGATCCAGCTAAAATCAAAAAAAAGGCAATATCGTCTATACATTCTCGCCAATTCTTTACCTTTATATCAACTATTGATTCTGAAAAGCCCTCTCCAAAAGCCAAGACACCAGATGCTAATAAAATATAATTACCTCCGTTCATTATTAGTTCAAAGAGGGTCTAGCGAAATAAGACTATCTAACAAAGCAGGAGGTTCAGGCATGGAAACTTTGAGTCTTGGGAAAATCCAATACGCCAATGCATGTAAACAAAGTACATAAACAATTTCTTGGGCGATTATCAAACAAAGAGCAACAAATTGAACTTGCATCATGTCAGGATAAAAAGAAAGATTGAGAATATCTATTCCTTTCTCAATTAGTGAAGCACCAGCTCGAGTAATAATGACCCATAAATTCTCGCCAACTAAAACTGATAGAACAAAAACCCTTATGAGGAAACCTAGAGTTCCAATAAATACTCCAACACTCCAACTAAGCCACCAATTCAACTTTTTTCGCCAGCTATAGCCTAACCACAATGAGATAAAGCCATATGGAAACAATACCAAAGGACCTCTCAACGGACCCATTAGCGCTATTAACAACATTACAGATAAGGTTACTCCTTCAATTCCTGCCTTGTTCCCTCTACGAATCTGCAAAAGAATTAATGGTAGGGGTAACGCAAGTCGAAAAATTGATCCTCCAACTGGCAAATAATAAAGAGCAATCCAAATCAAAGATGTTGCAGAAGCTAAATATGATGTCTCAACAATTCTCAACGCCTTCCTTTTACTTAGAGGCAACTTGTAATGAGAATTACTTTTTGAGAAATTTCTATTATTAATCTTCAAAATTCTTTCCTTTGAGAAGATGATTTCTTCAACAAAAGATCACCATTAAAGCGTTCAATCTTTTCGACCTCAAATTTAACACCTGCTTTTCTTAATGCCTTTGTTACAGTTTCAGCTGGAGCAGAGGGGTTTGCTTCAGATAATTTCAAAATAACTCTATAAGTTTGTGGCTTAAATCTTTCTATATCTTTATTTCTTACTGACTTTTTAATAGTCTGTTTAATATCTTTTTGTTGTCTTCCTTTTATATTTCCTTTTTCAAGTTTAACTATATTCTTCTCTCCAAGAAGAGTATTCTGATCTGATTTAATTCTTTTTATTTTTTTTACTTCTACTTTCCCCTCGACATCTTCTTGAGTTATATCTGTATCTAAAATTTCACGGTCCTCTCTATCAAAACTATTCTCTAGCTTATTTCCAATTACAGTATTAGAACAAGATTGTACTAAGAAAGATATAACTATTAAAATCAATACAATAAATATATTCCCTCTTAATCTTAAAACCTTCATCAATCTTTCTCGTTTTTAATAACTCTTACTTTGCTAGCCCTAAGACGACCTGTTTTTGTTGTCGAGGGGGCTTTTCGTGTTGTTGTTTTCTTGGCCAATGAATCTGTAACTTTCTTATCTAAAGTCGCTTTTGTTGTCTTCTTTGTTGTTGATTTTTTCTTTGTTGTTGATTTTTTACTTGATTTTTTACTTGATTTTTTACTTGATTTTTTTGTGGCCAATAATTCGATAGCCTCTTCAAGAGAGATATCTTCAGCACTTTTCCCCTCAGGCAACGAGGCATTCACCTTTCCCTGCTTAACATATAAGCCATAAGGGCCATTAAACACTTGAATATTATCCGTTGCGCCTTCAGGAGTTCCGAGTTCTCTCAACGCAATTCTACCCCCTCTACCACGCTTGGGAATTGCTAAGAGTTCAAGGGCTCTATTCAAAGTTATTTTCAGGACATCATCTTCACCTTTTATAGAACGATAATCTTTTTCGCCATCAGTTTTGTTCCATACCACATAAGGACCAAACCTACCCAAACTTGTTTGCACTCTCCCTCCTTCTGAATGTTCGCCTAATAGACGAGGTAGTTGAATTAATCCAAGGGCATCCTCGAAAACTAAATTTTCTGGTTTTAAACTTTTTGGTAATGAAGTTCTTTTTGGATTAGGAGCTTTTTTTAATGATTTATCTTCCAAGTATTTCAGCGCAATATCGATATCGATATTTTCTTCTTGGATGTTCTCAGGTAATAAAATCTGAAGCTTTGATCCATCTTGCTTTAAATAAAGCCCATACTGACTACTTTTAAACAAGCGAAGGTTTCCTTCTTTTTTCTTTCCTTTTGGAATCCCCAAATCTTTCACCTCACTTACTAAACCTCTTTGAACATAAGGTCCATATTTACCGTTTAAGAGATAAATATTCTGCCCACTATCTGGATCAATTCCAAGAGATTCGGGTCCCTCTGCTTTTTGCTTTAATAGCATCTCAGCTTTATCATCATCCAAATCTGCAGGAGTAATTTCCTGAGGAAGAGTAGCCGTAATAGGCTTACCATCTTCACCTAGTCGCTTAGATTCTAAATACGTCCCAAATTTACCTAGCCTCACTAAAGAAGAAAGACCCTCCAAAGAAACAGCTCTAAATTCTCCACCGTCAATATCTCCTTCTCTTTTCTGTACCTGAGTCTCCAAGCCTGAGTCACCTTTATAAAACCCCCTCAAATATGGTAGCCAACTTACTTTTCCCGTTGAAATCTCATCTAGAGTAGATTCCATGCGAGCAGTAAAACTAGTATCTACTAAATCAGGGAAATGTTCTTCAAGAAGAGCTGTAACAGCAAAAGCAGTAAAACTTGGAGTCAACGAATTGTTATTTAGAAGAGAATACCCTCGATCTACAATTGTTCCAATAATGCTTGCATATGTTGAGGGACGACCAATGCCTTCCTTCTCAAGCATTTTGACCAACGAAGCTTCGCTATATCTCGCAGGAGGCTGGGTATGATGCCCCAACGCCTCAACATTCTTGACTAATGGAGAGTCTCCGACAACTAAATTAGGTAAAAGCACTTCTTGTCCTTCAATTGCACTCTCAGGGTCATCACTTCCTTCAACATATGCTCTGAAAAATCCAGGGAAATCTATCCTTTTACCACTAGCTCGGAAAGTTACATCTG
>QBWD01000014.1 GCA_003283685.1 Prochlorococcus sp. AG-315-D17 | reverse complement strand
ATCTACGGAAGATGCGAGTGGTTTTGACCAAGGCCGAAGCAGAAGAAGAAGAGGAGGTTCTCCTGAGGGCTCAGATGAGTCTTCTGCAGAATATGGTGGCGCAGAAACTTAGAAATTTATTTTTTACTTAGTGCCCAGTAGCTTCCAGTTGCTGGGCAATATTTTCTAAAACTGATAAATCTGCATTCTTTTTTTGCGATTTTTCACTTAATTCTTGTCTGATAAATTTTGCACCAGGTATCTTTTCTATTAATTTTAAAATATGTTTGGAAATATCCCAAAGACATCCATTATTTTTTAAATTTTTTTCGGCATAGGGAATAATTTGTTTAATTATTATTGAAGTGGAAATTAATTTTTTATTTTCACCAAAAATTTTAGAATCTATCGTATTCCAAATCAAAGGATGATCGTATGCTGCCCTTCCAACCATGGCTCCATCGCATATTTTAAGAGCTTTAATGCAGTCATCTATATTTTTTAATCCACCATTTAGTTCAATAATTAAATCAGGTCTTTTTTCTTTGAGTTTACTAACTCTTTCATATTGAAGAGGAGGAATTGTACGATTTTGCTTAGGATTTAAACCTTTTAGCCAAGCTTTTCTAGCGTGAATTATAAATCTATCTGCTCCAGCCATTGATAAACGATCAACAAATTCTAAAAGATACGAATCACTATCTAGGTTATCAATTCCAAGTCTATGTTTTACAGTAATAGGTAGATTAGTTGACTTCTTCATTCTCTCTATACATTTAGCGACAATATCAGGATGAGCCATCAAACAAGCTCCAAAATTTCCTGCTTTTACTTTCGGACTAGGACATCCAATATTCAGATTTATTTCGTCATAACCCCAATCTTCCGCCATTTCTGCTGCTTCTGATAAAAGAGATGGATCATCACCCCCAAGCTGTAGTGAAATTGGATGCTCAATTGGATCAAAGCCTAATAATTTTTCTCTTTTTGTGCTGTAGTGAAGAGCCTTAGCTACAACCATTTCTGTATATAAGAGTGCTTTGTTCGTGATTTGACGCATCAAGACACGGAAGTGTCTGTCGGTGCAATCCATCATTGGGGCAATGCTTAATAGATATTTATTTTTTGCTTTTTTGTTCAATGATTTAGAGATCATTAGTTGATTACTAATTTCATGTCTTCCATTTTCTAAAATAATTTTATTATTGTTATGGTAATTAAAAAAATTCTTTGAAACGTCGCTTCTTAATGATTGGTTTTCTCAATAGTCTTATAGGTTTTATGATCAAACCAAAGGTTATTAATGCAGCTTCAGCACCTATGGATGATTTCATGTCCTTAACTAATACAGATTGGGAAAAGCGTTTATCTGACGAGGCATACAAGGTTTTGCGTAAAGAAGGAACAGAGCGTCCTTTTTCCAGTAGTTACAACGATGAAAAACGAAAAGGAACTTTTGATTGCGCAGGCTGCAATTTGCCTTTATTTGCATCAATAACAAAATTTGATAGTGGTACGGGATGGCCTAGCTTTTGGGACCATTTACCAAATGCAATTGATACAAAAACAGATTTTAAATTGATTGTCCCTCGTACTGAATATCATTGTCATCGTTGTGGTGGACATCAAGGACATGTTTTCAATGATGGCCCAAGACCGACGGGAAAACGCTATTGCAACAATGGAGTCGCGCTTATATTTCGAGTAGAAACTTGAGTTGTTTAATTAGAAGAGGTGTGGGCTTCCGTAACTTGTGCAAAAAACCTATTTGATTGCAACATGTGTATGTAATCATATAAATATATGAATTCAGAACACCCAACTTTAGAAAATGAATTTTCTCCAGAGAATTCATCAGCGAAAGAATCTAACGAAAGTTCTGACAGCTCTAATGTAAATAACGAAGTTCTAGACTCATCTGGATCCGTTAGCGTTTCTGACAAAGAATTTGATAACGGTTCTGAAAATAAAGAAAATGATCAAGCAAATGTTCAATCTGATCAAACTAGTCAAATTGCGGATAACGAAGCAAGACTGCAACAATTAGAGAAAGAGCATGAGACTTTAAAAAGTCAATATATGAGAATAGCTGCTGATTTTGATAATTTTCGAAAGCGCCAGTCACGTGATCAGGATGATTTAAAAATCCAACTGACTTGCAGTACTCTTAGCGAAATACTTCCTGTCGTAGATAATTTTGAGAGAGCTAGGCAACAATTAACGCCTGAAGGTGAAGAGGCCCAAGCATTGCATAGGAGCTATCAAGGACTTTATAAACAGTTGGTTGAGGTTTTAAAGCAATTGGGTGTGGCTCCCATGCGAGTAGTTGATCAAACGTTTGACCCCACATTGCATGAGGCAGTTTTAAGAGAACCTAGTGATGAGAAACCGGAGGATATTGTCACAGAAGAATTACAGAGGGGATATCACTTAAATGGACGTGTCTTAAGACACGCATTAGTCAAAGTTTCTATGGGTCCTGGGCCAAAAACTAGTATTCAAGAAGCTTCTGAACACAGTTCTTCTTCAGAAGAAGAAAAGAACTCTTTAGAAGATCCATCCAAAGAGGAGAATTAGCTTTATGGTATTTCAATGTGAAATGAATTGCTTTTACTGGTCTAATGGCTGATTTCTACGAATTATTGGGGGTCAGTAGAGATGCTGATGCTGACACTTTGAAAAGAGCTTATAGACAGCAAGCTCGAAAGTATCATCCTGATATAAATAAAGAAGCAGGCGCAGAGGAAAAGTTTAAAGAGATTGGAAAAGCTTATGAAGTTTTAAGTGATTCTCAAAAGCGTTCTCGTTATGACCAATTTGGAGAAGCTGGGTTAGGAGGGGCCGCTGGAATGCCTGATATGGGTGATATGGGCGGTTTTGGAGATTTATTTGAGACCTTTTTTAGTGGATTTG
Source organism: Prochlorococcus sp. AG-315-D17 (assembly GCA_003283685.1). The sequence goes on along the minus strand of QBWD01000014.1, from coordinate 18,836 downwards.
GCGGGGCTGGTGCGGCTGGAGGCGCTCGACCGCAACGGAGGGGACCTCAACAAGGTGATGATTTACGCTATGACCTCACTATTGATTTTGAGAAAGCTGTTTTTGGTGAAGAAAAAGAAATTACAATTCCACATTTAGAAACTTGTGATGTATGTCGAGGGGGAGGTTCTAAAAAGGGAAGCGGCCCTATAACTTGTTCAACTTGTGGTGGAGCTGGGCAAGTAAGAAGGGCTACTCGAACTCCATTTGGAAGCTTTACTCAAGTTGCAGAATGTCCAAATTGTGGAGGGAGTGGACAAGTAATTAAGGATCCCTGCAATTCTTGCGGCGGTAAAGGAGTTAAGCAAGTAAGAAAGAAACTCAGAATAAATATTCCAGCAGGGGTAGATAGTGGCACTCGATTAAGAGTTTCAGGAGAGGGAAATGCTGGCTTAAAGGGAGCTCCATCAGGAGATCTATATGTTTTCTTAAAAGTGAAAACCCATCCCATTCTGAAGAGGGATGGGTTGACAATTTTGTCTGAAGTAAATGTAAGTTACTTACAAGCAATATTAGGGGATACTATTGAGATTGAAACCGTTGATGGACCTACTAAGTTAGAAATTCCAGAAGGAACTCAACCTAATGCAATACTTATATTAGAAAATAAAGGTATACCAAAACTTGGTAATCCTGTAGCTAGAGGTGATCATCAGGTTTTAGTAAAAATTAAACTTCCAACTAAATTATCTGATAATGAAAGGCAATTATTAAATAAGTTGGCTAGTCATTATTCTGCTCGCGGTCCTCAATATCATCATTATAAGAGCGGTTTATTTGGGAAGTTATTTGGAAAATAACAATCAAAAGATTGATCATTATTTAGATCTTCGAGGTTTTGTATGCCCAATCAATTTTGTCAAATGTTGCTTGTCTCTAGAAAATATTTCTTCTTCTGAGTCCCTTAAAATAGATTTGGATATAGGTGAACCAGAAATAACTGTTGTTGAGGGTTTAAGAGAAAAAGGGTATAAAGTTAAAATAATACAAAAGCATTCGAATTGGATTACTTTATTAATATCCAGTGAATAATTCTAAGTCTAATAAGTTCAGAGGAATTGTTGTAGCTCTTAAAGCAAATTTTTTTATTGTCGAAATTGATAATAAAGATTTGAAGTTTAATTTATTAGCATCAGATCTTCAGAATAAAAGATTATTATGTACTCGTAGAAGTAAATTAGATTATCAGGGTTTATTTATAGATGTAGGAGATAGAGTATGTGTTGATTATATAGATTGGAAAAATGAAAGAGGTTTAATTACAAATCTAGAGCCAAGACAAAGTCTATTAAATCGTCCTGCTGTTGCAAACGTAACTTTAATTGCTGTTTGTATTTCTGTTGAAGAACCCTTATTTGACCTTGGACAAACAAGTCGTTTTTTAATAACAGCTGAAGATAAAAATATAAATATAGTATTAGTTTTAACAAAGATTGATTTGATTGGAAAAGAAAAGTTGAATTCATATAAAGATAGATTAAAACGCTGGGGATATAACCCAATTGCTATATCTGTCAAAGATATGGAAGGAATTGATTTATTGCTTGATATTCTTCGACACACAGAATTATCAGTTCTTTGTGGACCTTCTGGCGTTGGTAAGACTAGTTTGATTAATCATTTGATTCCAAACCTTGCATTACCTACTTCTTCTGTTTCGAAGAAATTAAAGAGAGGAATAAATACTACGCGCCATGTTGAACTTTTTTCTGTCGGCAATGGATCACTTGTCGCAGATACGCCAGGTTTTAATCGACCAGAAATAGTAAGTGATCCTTTGAATTTTGCCTTTTTATTTCCTGAATTACGAGATCAATTAATGAATGCAACATGCAAATTTAGAAATTGTTTGCATAGAGACGAGCCAGGTTGTGTGATTAATAAAGATTTGGAAAGATATTCTTTTTATCGAGAAAACATCGAAGAAATGATCAATTCTCAGTCCCCATTCCAGGTAGATTGAGTTTTAACCCACCTGTTAGATCTTCCATTTTTTCTTTCATTGTAGTTGTTGACACTTCATGAGCAGATTTTAGAGCTTCTAGGAAAGCCTCCTCAATTATTTCTTTACTCTCCGATAGCAGGGACGCATCAATTTCTACTCGTAAAGGCTTTTGATTCCCTGATAACCATATTTTGGCTCTACCATCATTATTCTTTCCCTCTAACTCCATTATCTCTAGTTCTTCTTGAAGTTTTTGGGCATCTTGTTGGATTTGTTGTGCTTTTTTAAAAGCATCTGTCAGTTGTCCAAAATTTGGTAGTCCGAATCCAGCCATAAGATTTTCCTATTGATATTGATATTAGTGGGTATTTTCAAAAGCCACATATTTTCACTTCTGTTTTTAGCAATATTCCATAAGAATCTATAACTTTTTTTTGAATTAAATTGATTAATTTTTGTACGTCTGAAGAAGAAGCTTTATCAGCATTAATTATAAAGTTTGAATGGATTTTGGATATTTCCGCTCCGCCATATCGAAACCCTTTTAATCCAAGATCTTCAATTAGTTGAGCTGCTTTGAAGGGTTCAGGATTGCGAAAAACGCTTCCGCAAGTTTGAGCCTTATATGGTTGAGTTCTTAGTCGATGATTTAAATTTTCATTAGTAACTCTATGAATTTCTTCTTTTTCATGCCCTGTTTTAAGTTTTAAACGTGCAGAGAGAACAATAAGCTGTTCTGTCTGTAGAAGACTAGATCGATATGAATAATCGAGATCAATTGCTTTGATAGTTCTTAACTCCCCCTTCAATGTAAGAGTTTGAATACTTTCTAGATAATCTGAAATTGAATTACCTTGGGCTCCTGCATTCATGACTACTGCACCACCTATTGTCCCTGGTATACCAATTGCCCATTCGAGTCCATGAAGTCCAGAACTTGCTGCTTTTCTAGCTAGGTTTGGTAGGGTCTCTCCGCTATAGGCTTCAATAATCCCAGAAGCTTTCTCTATTTTGGCTCCTTTATATTTGCGCATGCAAAGGCTTAATCCTTCCAGGCCTTGGTCATTGATCAAAAGATTAGATCCTGCTCCAATGATATTGCAATAAATATTTTTGCTATTTGCCCAATTAATTAAAGATTTAATTTCTTCAGTATTTTTTGGCTCTGATATCCATTCAGCAGGACCTCCAATTTTCCAAGTAGTGAAATTAGATAGGGAAACATTTTTTTTTATGTTGAATGATTGCATTAGTTAAGTTGCATAGTTTTTTTATTTGATCTGGCATTGTTTTGTTGTAATAAAAGATTTGTTGAAATTGTATTGATATCTCCTGCACCCATATTTAAAATTATGTCTTTTGGCCTTGTTTTTTCTTGTATGAGAGTTATTAGCTCTTGATTACTATTAGGCGTATAAAGTTCTAAACTTGGCTTCAATTTTTGTATCTCTGATGCTATTAAATTATGAGTTACTCCTTTGATTTCTTTTTCTCCTGCTGCATAAATTGGAATAATAAATACTAAGTCTGAATTAATAAGAGCTTTGGCAAATTCTTTTTTAAACTTCTCTGTTCGACTAAAGCGATGAGGTTGAAATATAGATACTAATCTTTGAGGAGATATTGGAAATGAATGCTTTTTTGTCTTAATTGTAAGGAAAGCTATTGATATAGCCGCTTCAATCTCACTTGGATGATGTGCATAATCATCAACTATTATTCTGTCATTCCATAATCCTTTGAAATCAAATCTTCTTTTAGGAGACTTTAATTTTATAAAACCTTCTTTTAACTCTTTAAATGTAATACCTGCTAACCTGCAGCTAGCTATTGAGCCAATTGCATTACTTAAGTTATGCAAACCTGGAACAGGTATTTTTATTTGATCAACTAATTTTTCTTTCTCATAATACTCTGCAATAGTTTCATATCCATTAGATTCTATAGGGATTAGAGAAAAGTCTATATTCTTAATTGTTTTAGTTGAGTACCATGCATAAGGTTTTATATTTTGTCTTATATTATTACAATCATAATTTGCAATTAAATATCTACAGTTTTTACCAAATTTTTGCATTGTAATTAATAAATTTTTTAAATTTTTATAATGATCAATATGCTCTAGTTCTATATTTGTGATGATTCCAATATAAGGATTAAATTTAATCAATGTTCCATCTGATTCGTCTGCTTCTGCTACTAAAAACTCTCCGTCTCCAAAATTATAATTACTATTAAAATGTGGAACAATTCCTCCTATAATTGCCGAAGGATTTTTATTGGCTAATGAAAGTAGGGTCGCTATATAAGTACTTGTAGTCGTTTTCCCATGCGATCCTGAAACTACTAGTGAATTCTTACTATTAATTAGTGAGGCTAATATATCTGATCGATGTTTTATCTTTAGGCCATAGCGCATAGCCTTTTGCACCTCAGAATTATAACTAGATATAGCTGAACTTAGAATAATTATAATATTTTTATTATGGGTTTCATAAATATTTTCAATATTCTTTTCTTCTTGATGTTGAAAAATTTTTATCTGATTTGCAGTTAATTCCTTCAGTATTTTGCTTTGCTTTTGATCCGACCCTGATATTGAGTAGCCACTTTTAGCAAGAATCATTGCAAGAGCAGACATGCCAATACCTCCAATGCCAATGAAGTGGAAGTGTGGCTTTAAGTCTGGTTCTTTTTCCAATTGCTATTGATTATCGATTGAAAGATAACTATTACTAACAAGAAAGTCTCATTTTTTTAAGAATTTACAGGTTTTTCATGCTTTATCTTTGCTTAACACTTCAATTTCCCCCTGTATCTCTCAGAAAATGATCATCGTTAGGTATGATCAGCGGCCAATAGACTATGCGGTTTGTCCGCTTTTTAAATGACTTTGCGTGTTGCGATTAATGGCTTCGGAAGAATTGGGCGCAATTTTATGCGTTGTTGGCTTAGTAGAGGACAGAACACAAATATCGAGGTCGTTGGAATCAATGTGACATCTGACCCCAAAACTTGTGCTCATCTATTGAAGTATGACTCCATTTTAGGAGCAATCAAAGATGCTCATATTTCTCATACTGAGGATACATTTGAAATTAATGGTAAAACAATCAAATGTTATTCAGATCGAAACCCATTAAATCTTCCATGGAAAGATTGGGGAATTGATTTAGTTATAGAGTCAACAGGTGTATTTAACACTGATGTTGGTGCAAGTAAGCATTTACAAATTGGAGCTAAAAAGGTCATTCTTACTGCGCCTGGTAAAGGAGATGGTGTTGGGACCTTTGTAGTTGGTGTTAATGCTGATCAATATCGTCATGAAGACTTTGATATTCTCAGTAATGCAAGTTGTACGACTAATTGTTTAGCACCGATAGTCAAAGTCTTAGATCAGAAATTAGGAATTAATAAAGGTTTAATGACCACAATTCATAGTTATACAGGTGATCAAAGGATTCTGGATAATGCCCACCGAGACTTAAGAAGAGCAAGAGCAGCTGCTATGAATTTGGTTCCTACTTCGACTGGTGCAGCTAAAGCAGTTGCACTTGTTTATCCACAAATGAAGGGTAAATTGACTGGAATTGCAATGAGAGTTCCAACTCCAAATGTTTCAGCTGTAGATTTAGTTTTTGAGTCGGGTCGTAAAACAAATGTCGAAGAAGTGAATGCGATTCTAAAATCAGCGTCAGAAGGAGAAATGAAAGGAATAATTAAGTATGGAGATTTGCCTTTAGTTTCTACTGATTATGCAGGTACAAATGAATCAACAATTGTCGATGAAGCTTTAACTATGTGTATAGGAGAAAATATGATTAAAGTTTTAGCTTGGTATGATAATGAGTGGGGTTATAGCCAAAGAGTTGTTGATTTAGCTGAAATTGTAGCTAAAAAATGGAAGTGATTTAATATGATTGAAAATGCTGAAATCCTTTAGAATTGGAGCTTTCAATTTCTTCAAAGTTATCCCAAAATATATTCGGTTTCCCTTCTTTGATATATCCAATAATTTGAATAGAATTTAATTGGCTTTTAAAAATATTTGCCCATTCTTTAGGCAAACTGAGTACCAATTCATAATCTTCTCCACCATTTAGGCACCATTCATTCCAAACTTTATTTTTTGGCCAATCTGGGTCTTTTGGAAGAGAGGATTTTGATAAGACTGCTTGACATTCACTACTTGTACAAATCCCTTCTAGCGCCGCTAAAAGTCCATCACTGCTATCTGTGCCTGCGGCTCTCCAAGGCAGTGATTTTGGTTTGCATTCTATGAGTGTCTTAAGAGCTTTCTGAGGGGCTGAGGGCCTTTGATGGGCTTTTATTGCTCTATTAATTAGATCCCGGCTTAGCTTGACTTGATTTGGTAATTGCTCAGATGTTAATAAAGCTAAACCTAACCGGCTTAATCCATGCTGACCACTAGTAACTATGTAATCACCTGGCAAGGCATTTCCTCTATGTAGTCTTAGTGAACTAAGTTCGCCAACCGCTGTAATTGATACCATTTTGTTGGTTCCACTCGAACAGTCACCACCAATAATTTCTCCTCCAAATTCATTCATTGCTGCTTTCATTCCGGTATATAAGCCTTCAACCCATTGGAGGGTCGTATTAGGGGGAACAACTAAACCAACAGTGAAAGAAATAATCTTTTCTGACCCACTACAAATCAAATCAGATACATTGCTTGCAATAGCTTTCCATCCAATATCTTCAGGTGTAGTAGTGACTTCAGAAAAATGAATATTTTCAACTACTAAATCAGTGTTAATTAGTAATTTTTTATTAAAGGATGTGATTTCAGCAGTATCATCATTGATCTGCCCATTGCGCATAAACTTTTTCAACCGATTTAGTAACTCTGCCTCTCCAATATCTGCAATTGTTGTATTCACGTTAATTAGAGATTATGCTTTCATTTTTAGATTTTCTGAACCATTTAATACTTTAATTTCAATAATTTTGTCCTTCACTCCAAGCTGATTCAATATTTCAGATCCTTCAATGATGTATCCAAAAGCAGCATTTCTTCCATCTATTAAATTACGTCCAGCAGGGTTTAATTCAGCTTCATATAAGAAAAAGAAAAACTGAGAAGAACCATCATTTAAATCCAAATCAGAATGAGCCCAACCCATTGTTCCAAGAGTTGCAAATGGAAGGACTGGCGTTTCTGTATAAAGTCCAACTTCTTCAAAAGTTTGACCATAAAGTGTATCTTCTTTTCCAGGAACCCTTATTTCTAAAGGCACTTTTCTTAAAGTTTTATTTTCAGTATCTATAAACCCTATTTCTTCACCTTTAGGATCACCCGTTTGAAGAATAAAAAACTCTTCTGCTCTATTAATTGGCAATCCATCATAAAATCCTTTTAATGCAAGGTCTATAAAGGCTCCTGATGTTAATGGAGCATTATATCCATCAATAATTGCATTCATTTTTCCTTTAGAAGTTTTTATTTCTACATTTGCTCTTCCAAGCAGTCTTGGTAAATTGTCATATTCACTAGGAATCCTATATGAAAATTCATTATTTACTAAGAGAGCTTCCAAGTCATCAATTTTATTCAAACTTTTTTGTCTGATTTCTATAAATGAAGATTTATTTTTTTCATTGGCTACTTCTCTTAGTTCATCGAGATTCTCTTTCAATCCAGATATTAGTTGATTAGCTTTTTCCTTATTTTCTTCTGGAATAGCTTCAAGGATTTGATTTTTTTTATTACTAACCAAGAATTGACTTCTAGATGTGGCTTTACTGAGGGCAGACCATCTACTTCCTCTAAGATCCTCGCTTGTATCCTCTAATTTGTTTTGTAATTCACGTAATTCTTTCTGTTCTATAGGTAAAGCATTTCTTAAGATTGCATAAGGGTCTTTAAGGCGGTTTCCGTTAGGAAGGCTTGCAATGGCAGGTTTGATCCATGGAGATCCAAACGAAAATAGGATTGTAAGCAAGGCCAGAATGCAAATCTTTTTTGCCATGTGAATTCTATGTTTTGCATGACTTTGGCACAGACTTATGATCGATAGGTATCTTTTGTGTGAATGATTTCAAGTAACGACTTTCGCACTGGCACTACAATTGAGTTGGACGGTGCAGTTTGGCGTGTAGTTGAATTTCTACATGTCAAGCCTGGCAAGGGCTCTGCCTTTGTTAGAACAAAACTAAAAGCAGTACAAAGTGGAAGCGTCGTAGAAAAAACTTTTAGAGCTGGTGAAATGGTTCCACAGGCATTGCTTGAGAAATCAACTTTGCAACACACTTACATGGATTCAGATGATTTTGTTTTTATGGATATGACTACTTATGAAGAAACTCGTTTAACTGCTAAGCAAATAGGTGAAAGTAGAAAATATCTTAAAGAAGGAATGGAGGTTAATGTAATCTCTTGGAATGAAAAACCTCTAGAGGTTGAATTGCCTAATTCAGTTGCTTTAGAAATTAAAGAAACTGATCCAGGGGTCAAAGGAGACACTGCCACTGGAGGTACAAAGCCTGCAATCTTGGAAACAGGAGCTCAAGTGATGGTACCTCTATTTATTTCAGTTGGTGAGAAGATTCGAGTCGATACTCGAAATGACAGTTATCTAGGGCGAGAAACACAATGACTATGAATCTTGATCATGAAGAGCTTCATCGCTTGTTGTCAGCTTTAGCTGAGAGCGATATTCAAGAGTTTCGACTAGAGGGGGAAGACTTTTCCTTGGAGGTTAAACGCAACATTGGGATTTCATCTGATTTAGTAGTAACTACTGAGAAAAACACCTCTGATCAAATTCCTTTACCAGTTTCTCAGTTAAAGGCAGAGCCGCCAGGGCCAAGCACACCTCCTCCTTCAGTGGCTGGATCGAGGTCTGACTTGCTTGAGGTCACAGCTCCTATGGTAGGAACTTTTTATCGGGCGCCTGCACCAGAAGAGCCTCCTTTTGTTGATATTGGAACGAGAATTAGTGTTGGACAAGCTGTATGCATTCTTGAGGCAATGAAATTAATGAATGAATTAGAATCAGAAGTTAATGGTGAAGTCATTGAAATTCTGGTTGAGAATGGAACTCCAGTAGAATTTGGTCAAGTTTTAATGCGAGTAAAACCTGTCTAAAAATTTAATATTGTTGTTTATTTCGACAGAATCCAGGCGTTATTAATTGCAGCAATCATGCTTGCTTCTCGGGCAATTAATTGATCTGCAATATCAAGGGCAGTCCCATGATCAGGAGATGTTCTTATGAAAGGGAGTCCAAGAGTTATATTGACAGCTTCATCGAAAGCAATAAGTTTGACAGGTATTAATCCTTGATCATGATATAGAGCAAGGATGCCATCTGGAGTCTTATTGTTTGGCTCTCCTGTCCATGCATTTGCTGCTGGAATCCAGCAAGAGTCGGGAGGGATAGGACCAGAAATTTCAACTGTTGGATGATTTGATTTCCATTCCTTTAACATAGGAATAAGCCAGTTCTTTTCCTCCTCACCAAGCATTCCTTCTTCTCCTGCATGTGGATTTAAACCGGCTACATGAATAATAGGTTTATTCGTAAATCTGAGACAGAATGCTAATAATATATCTAATTTATCTCTGAGTAATTCTTTAGAGAGATTAACTTTTATCTTATTAAAAGGTATATGTGTTGTTGCTAATAAGGTGTTAAACCTCCATTCATTCTTTGGTGATATAGCTGTAAATAACATCGATGTATCTGTGTTTGTTAATTTACTCAATAACTCTGTTTGGCCGGCGAATTTGTGACCCGCTTTGTGCCATGCAATTTTCGATATAGGTGCTGTAACAAGAGCCCTTGCTTTTTTCTGTAATACAATATTAGTTGCATGAAAAAGCCAATTAAAGCTAGCTGAGCCAGTTTCTTTATTTACTATTCCAGGAATAAATTTCTTTTCTAAAGGAATATCAATAATATTAAGATTATTTGGATTAGGAATATGGTTTATACCTTTAGAAATTAACTTTTTATAAGTTTCTTCGATATTCTTTTTACATCCTACAAGTAAAGGATGCATATTATTAGGTAAGCTTTTGGCTCCAAGAGCCTTTAAAGTTATTTCAGTTCCTATTCCGGCTGGATCACCTAATGAAATAACAATAGAATTTTTATAGTCATTGGTTTCTTTGAAGGTTGTCATGCTGCGATTGGTTTTGATTGTGGTCAATTTTTTTGCTTAAGTAAAGCTTTTATTAATAGCTGGCTATTATTCAACAGAGGTAAGTCTTTATGATATTGGTTTTGAATCGATAGATTCTAATTATCCAATAGATTTACCTTAGTTTCTAAATAAATCGTCTGTTAAAGATATTTTAAAAAGATAAAATTAATTCATCTTTAATTGTTTAAAACAATCTTGCATTCCAAATCTAAAATCAGGGTGAATGAGATGGTATCCAAGTTTTTTACAGAGTAGCTTGTTATTGACTCTTCGATTTTCTTGCCAAAAAGACAAAGCTATAGGGCTCATTGATTTTGCTGCACTTTCAAAAGGCTCTATTTTAGGGAGAGTTTTACCAGCTAAGGTTGCGGCATAACTAAGTACTTCAATGTTATTGGTTGGTAAGTTATCAGCCACATTTATAATGATTTGTCTGTTTCCTTGAGAGGCGAGATTGATGAGAAATAATACTGCTCCTGCTATGTCATCGACATGAATTCTCGAAAAAACCTGAAGAGGCTTATCAATTATTTTGCTTTTTCCAATTAGAAGACTTTCAAATGCAGATCTTCCTGGTCCATAAATTCCAGGTAGTCTGAGAATTTGCAAAGGAAGTCCTGTTTCTATCCATTCTTTTTCACATGACAACCTACGAATGCTTCTAGCTTGTTTAGGCTTAGGAGTCATGTTTTCATCAACCCAAGCTCCTTGGGAATCTCCATAAACACCAGTCGTAGATAAGTAACCAACCCATTCTAAATTTTTTGCATTTAATAATTGAGATTTAACTTGTTGCAATAGAGGATCTTTTCCTTTCGCAGATGGTGGAATACAACTTAAAACATGCGTTGCATCTTCAAGAATCTCTTTCGGTAATTCCTCGTTATTGCTGTCAAAAATAAAATCAGCGCCTTTACTATTCTTCTTTCGCCTACTGCATAAAACTTTATTTCCTAAGGCTTTACATGCACTTGCTAAGTGCTGACCACTAAAGCCTCCTCCAAAAATGATCAACTTGGATTTCACCGGGAGCGGATCGACTCGCTTGACAATATCACCAATCATTAGTACATATGTATTATGTTAATAGTTTTGAAGATGATTGCTTCTTGTTTAAAGCCTAATTCTAGTTCGAGTGATGGGATTATTCGATTAAGGGCAAGTATAAAATTTCCTGAGAGGAAAAAAAATCAAAATTTAACAAGGTCTCTAATGGCTTCTATTTGCTTTCTTATGTGTATTGTTTTTGTTCCTGAAAGATCTATTTCTTTAGTTTCAATCTGCGAGAGATATAATTCTGCGATGGCTTGTCAAGTATGGTAATTAGTCAAGCTGCTTGCCAAGAAAAATCTTCATTTTCTTCTGACTTTGATTTATCCGAATTTGTATTTTTGTTAGGTTTAGCCCATTGAAGAAGTCTTAGAGCAAGTCTTATGTCACCATCAATCCATGCTCTAATTGCCATAGATCGTCGCGGGTCGTAAAATCGTTGTTTTCTGTACCAATCAAATACATCTTTATCTGATTTCCTTCCGTTACATGAAAGACATGCTGGAACACAATTTTCAGTAATACTTAAACCACCTTTACTACAAGGTAAAACATGGTCAATTGATTCTGAATTATTACCACAATATATACAACTTTTTCCAGTGAAATTATGTAATGATTTTCGCCATCTCCTGTCATGTAATTTTGGGCAGAGATCTTCGAGGAAAACCGCATCCCTAATGTGCATAACCGTTTAGTTATCTAATTCAATTTTGCCTTGATGAAGTCAGAAGTCAATGTATTAAAAAATGCATTTTTATGTTTTTATATATTACTTTATTGTTTAAACGATTATTAATAGTACAAATCATCCTTTGATATATTTACTTTATCTCAATAGTTAAAAATTGTAACGATCTGTATATCCTCCTTTTGTCGGTGTTTCTTCAATAATCTCTGGTGTTTGATCTTGTTTGGTTATCTTTTCTTCGATATTTAAGGGAGTTGAATCACCTGTATATAAATCCCCTAAATAATTTATACAGTCTGAATATTTTACGGGGTCTTGTACTACATCTTCGACGATAAATGATGCTGCTTGCTTGGGAGAGGTTTTAAAAAGTCCTTGCTTTTGATTTTTGATGAATTGATAAGCAGCTTGCCAGCTTGGGTCATGATTGTTGCCTCCATTTCTCATGAAGCAATATATATCTGCTCCGTTTGTACTTCCTGCATTAGTTTCAGTTACTAAGGAAGAACCAAATACAACAGCAATTACTGAAATCGGAAAAAATCTAAGTTTTATTCCTTTAGCCATGAGTTCTTCTTGGTCATACCATTCAATTTAAATTATCTATTTTTTTTTCTTCTGTCTAGGTTTTTCAATTATATGTCTGTGTTTTCTTTTTCATACTGCGACGCCGAAACTTTTCATTCGATAAAGGTTCATTCAATTTTAAGGCTGGATTAAGATTTTAATTTAAAAATTTAATTCTATAAAATTCAGAATAGATAGATTTTTTATATTTCCTCGACATGAATTTATGTCAAAAGAACTCCTTTATCTTGGCTAGATCTTGTTTTTTTATAAGCATTAAAGATCATCGTTTTGATATACTCTTTTAAGAAATTCCTTGAATTTTTAATGAACGCAATACAAGTAAAGAGACAGAAATTTTTAAATGAAGCAGTTAGTCATTTTAAAAATGCCTCAGTTCGTGCTGATGAAGGCGATATACAGACATCTGCTGGCTTAATTTTGAAAGCACTTGATCAAGAGAGAAGAGCTAGTGGGGTAGGTCCTCAAGTGCTTCATTTAATCAAAACAAAGTAATTTCTTATTTTATTAAATTTATTGATGATGTTAATTAATATTTCTTGAAGCAGATGAGCTTATTTTAATAGGCCACTCTTAGATCGAGGCTAACTTTTTTTCTGAATTATACACTCATGTAACTGTATACTTAATCACAATATAAAGAACTGATTATTGTTGATTATTGAGGACTTCAATTGTTGCAGAAATTCCTTGTCCTATAGGCGATTGCAGTTTCCCCATATTGTGTAATGTGCTTTCTAGAGCTCCAACTACGCTAATAATATCTCTATCATTTACAAATCCAAGATGACCTATTCTGAAGATTTTCCCCTTTAAATGATCTTGTCCACCTGCTAGCAGTATGTCAAAATCATTTTTCATTGATTTTCTGATAATTTCAGCATCAATATTTTTTGGCATAACAGCTGTTATTGCAGGGCTTCCATGATTTTCATCTGCGAATAAGTCTAATCCCATTGCTTTCATACCAGCTTGAGTCGCATTTTTGTGACGCATGTGGCGTTTAAAGATATTATTTAAGCCTTCTTTTTGCATCATTGAAAGTGATGCCTCTAAGGCAAAGTATAAATTTATCGCAGGAGTAAAAGGGTTACTATCTTTATTGACTGTTTTGAGATATTGCTTTAAATCTAAATAAAATTTTGGTAAGTCTGAATGAGCATTAGCTTCCCATGCTCTTTCTCCCATAGCGACAAAACTTAGGCCTGGAGGAATCATATAACCTTTTTGAGATCCTGAAGCAATAACATCAATACCCCACTCATCCATTGGAATATTACAGGCCCCAATGCTAGTTACACAATCAGCAATAGTAATTGCTTTTCCATGATTTTTTACATGTTGACTAATTGTTTGGAGATCATTGATGACTCCTGTTGACGTTTCGGAATGAGTAAGAATGACTGCTTTAATTTCTTTATTACTATCTTCTTCAAGTATTTGTTTAAATTGAGTTGGATCAAGCGGATCTCCCCAGTCTCCTTTTATTATTTTTACATTTAAGCCATAGGCTTTTGCAACTTTTCCCCATCTTTCTCCAAATTTTCCGTTATCACCGCATACAACTTTATCGCCTTTACTTAAAGTATTAATTATGCCTGCTTCCATGGCAGCAGTTCCACTTCCAGTAATTGTGAGCACATCTGAGTGTGTTTGATGCAGCCATTTCAATTGTTCAGTAGTTTTTTTAACGATTGATTGAAATTCACCACTTCTATGACCTATGGGATGCTTGCTCATAGAGCTCAAGACGTTTTCTGGTACTGGCGTAGGGCCAGGAATCATTAGATTTAGTTTGTCCTGCATTTAACTTATTTAAGGCTGGATTAATATTATTATTTTAAAAAATTATTGAGGAAATTTACCTTATCGTCAGCTCTTCGAATGATTTGAAGGAATTCACTCTTCCTGTTTGGGTCGTTGCCGCAGCTAAATCGGCAACTAATACTCTGGTTGGAAATAAATTTCATGAAATTGAGAGTATTAATTTACTTAATCAAAAAAAGTCACTTTCTGTACCTATTTCATCTTCCGCGTTACTTGATCATGGAGCTAGAGCCTTAGCAATAACTTATTGTCAATCTGGATTATCACTTGACATCACGAGGGGATTAGAAATTTGGGCGTACGTTCAGTTAACTAAGAAAACTTCTGCTAACGATATAAAAAAAGAAGCTGACTTTCCTCATTGGATTGATTTTCATGGTGGTTTTGGTATAGGTAAATTTGAATCATCAGGTCAGACATGTATGTCTACATTTGCTCGTGAATTGTTATGTCTAAATTTGCACCCCCTAGTACCAAGTGGATTTGTTTTGAAATTAGAAATTGTTTTTCCTACAGGAAAAGACCTGGCGCTTAAGACCAGTAATCAAGCGTTTGGCGTCGTTGATGGATTGTCACTTATTGGTACACAGGCAGAGGTGAAAACCAGTGCATCACCTGATCAAATTCGAGAATGTATAAAAGTTTTGCAAATGAAATGTTCAGAACCAACATTTGATGGCTTTTTAACTTTTGTCATAGGTGAAAATGGAATGGATCTAGCTCAGAAATTTGGACTTCCATCTAATCAAATCATAAAAATAGGTAATTGGGTTGGGCCTCTCTTGGTCCAAGCAGCACAAAATGGCGTGAAAAGACTTTTATTATTTGGTTATCATGGAAAGCTAGTAAAACTGGCTGGAGGTGTTTTTCATACCCATCATCATCTAGCTGATGGAAGACTTGAAATACTCACTTCAATTGCAGTCAAAGAAGGTATCCCCTTTGATTTGATTCAATTGATCAGCAAGTCAAGCTCGGTGGAAAATGCAATGTTGGCATTAGATTCTAATCATTCACAAGTTGTTGCATCAATTTGGGGGAGGATGGCAGAGGATATTGAAAATAAAAGTTTGGACTACATTAATCGATATCTGTCTTCTTCCATGGAAATAGGTTCTGTTTTATTTGACCGAAAAAGGCAAATACGTTGGGCTGGTTTTAAAGGTTTAAACCAATTAAATTCTTTAGGTTTAATGCTTAAATCATAGCCATAATCCCAAGCTCTTAATTAGTCTTATTGATAAGAAAGTTTTTTAGTGATTTTTTTGGTTGATATGACTGCTTTGATTTCCGAGGGGAAACGCAATCCTGCAATAGTGATTCTTGATTTCGGGTCACAATACTCAGAGTTAATTGCTCGAAGAGTTAGAGAAACAGAGGTTTACTCGCTAGTGATGAGTTACACAACATCTGCAGAAGAATTACGTCTTTTAAGCCCTAAGGGAATAATTTTAAGTGGGGGGCCAGGATCTGTTTACGCAGAAGGAGCTCCATATTGTGATCCAGGTATTTGGAATTTGGGAATACCTGTTCTTGGTGTTTGTTATGGAATGCAGTTAATGGTTCATCAATTAGGTGGAACTGTTGAACCTGCTACCGGTAAATCTGAATATGGAAAGGCCCCTTTGGAGGTATCTGATCCTACTGCCTTGTTAACTAATGTGCTAAGTGGCTCAACCATGTGGATGAGTCATGGAGATGCAGTTAAAGAGTTACCTAAAGGTTTCGTCAGACTTGCCCATACTTCAAACACGCCAGAAGCAGCTATTGCTTTTCATGAGAAGAGTTTATATGGAGTGCAATTTCATCCTGAAGTTGTTCATTCTTCTCAAGGAATGTTATTAATAAGAAATTTTGTATATAGTATTTGCTCCTGTGAGCCAAATTGGACGACTAATACATTCATTGATGAGGCTATTTTACAAGTACAACAACAAGTCGGAGATAAAAAAGTTTTATTGGCTCTTTCTGGAGGTGTTGACTCTTCGACGCTTGCTTTTTTATTAAATAAAGCAATAGGAAGTCAATTGACTTGCATGTTTATTGATCAAGGTTTTATGAGAAAAGGTGAGCCAGAATTTCTGATGAATTTCTTTGATGAAAAGTTTCATATAAATGTTCAATATATAAACGCTAGAGAAAGATTTATTTCAAAATTAAAAGGGATTGTAGATCCTGAGGAGAAGCGTAAGATTATTGGAACAGAATTTATAAGAGTTTTTGAGGAGGAGAGTCTCCGCTTAGGTCCTTTTGATTATTTAGCTCAAGGTACTCTGTATCCAGATGTGATTGAAAGTTCAGGTACTAATATTGATCCTAAGACAGGTGAACGTATAGCTGTAAAAATAAAAAGTCACCACAATGTAGGAGGATTACCAAAAGATTTACAATTTAAATTGGTTGAACCGCTTAGAAATTTATTTAAAGATGAAGTTCGAAAAGTAGGAAAATCACTTGGATTACCTAATGAAATTGTTTGTCGACATCCTTTTCCAGGTCCAGGTCTAGCTATAAGAATATTAGGCGAAGTTACAAATGAAAAACTTAATTGTTTAAGGGATGCTGATCTAATTGTTAGGGAAGAAATTAGTAATGCCGGTTTATATCATGAGGTTTGGCAAGCTTTTGCTGTTTTACTTCCAGTTTATTCAGTTGGTGTAATGGGAGATCAAAGAACGTATGCGTGGCCTATTGTTGTTCGTTGTATTTCAAGTGAAGACGGCATGACTGCGGATTGGTCACGCTTACCTTATGAAACTTTAGAAATAATTTCTAACCGTATAGTTAATGAAGTCAAGGGTGTTAATAGGGTTGTTTTAGACATAACAAGTAAACCTCCCGGAACTATTGAGTGGGAATGACTCGTCTACTAAAAGGTAGATATAGTCTGAAAAATAGGGTTTGTCATAAGTTTGCTTCCTAATATTAGATGACGCAATAACAGGGATTTAAACCCCCGTGTTTGTCACGAGTTTGTTTTCTGATCTTGTCAGCGTCTTCATGAAGAAATCGTAGAAAGATGGTTTTCTCTACAAAAATAAATATTTTATGGTGTGGAAGTTTTCAATTCTTCGTTTTACACACCCAGAATTGATACATACCTGCGAATGTCGTGGGATGCTTCACTTCAATCTTTTCCCAGTTTGTTAAATTAGTTTGTGTTTTATCTTCTGGGAAATATTTCGTATAGAGAGATTTGCTTGGATGAAACTTAACTTTTGTGTAGATAATTTTCAAATAGATTAGAAAGACATTGAGGGGAAAGGTGAGTTTTATCGCACATATGAAGGTTGTTATTCTCTCCATCTTTATTTGATGTCAAAGCATAAACATCTAAAAAACAGGAACCTCTAGATAAGACCTCTGTTTTTAAAATTGAATTGTATAGTTTGACCATATTAATTCTCTTTATATCTAATTCATCAAGTAATTCTTGTTTTTTTGTTGGTGCTGGAACACCAAAGTAATATTTTTTTGAGTAATTTGAGGATAGCATTTCTTCCATATAATCAAGATAACCTTTAATTGTTTTTTCACATACTTCTGAAATGTCTTTATTCTTCTTAATTGCGTAATTGAGTATTCCTTCATCTTTTCTACAATCTATCTCCCCAAAAGAAATAAATACTTTGTCACTATAGTTATGATTTTCCATCTGTTTGGTTAATGAATCTTTCCATTGATTATTTTTGTTATTAGCAAAATGCCACGCTTTACCCCCTGTTATTAGAACTGGTTGAATCGTATGTATTTGTGATGATATAGATAGATTTTGATGAGCAAAAGACAGACAATGACTTTCCCCAAAATGAGGTATTTTTTCTAAATCGGGATTGTTACTCTCTTTCTCAAGATGAGGATAGAGTGAAGTAATAAATCTTGCGTAATTAAATGAATACTTTTTATTTTTTTCATCTTTAATATTATTGATTGCTCCTAGATTTATTAAATTGTTAGTTTCGTTTAGTCTTGATAGGGTTTTTGAAAAATCTTTTTGCAGTAAATACGCAATTGTGAGTCTTACTAACGCGAGTAATTTATATCCTTTGCTTATTGCTTTTGATTCAAGTGTTGATTTTGATAAAAGAATCAATTCTTGTAATTTGCCAAGATCATTCAATATGATTCCCAGATTGGAATCTGCCTCTGCGAAATTAGGATTCAGTTGAATTGCTTTGCGAGTGGATAATTCTGCTTCTTGTAAGTTGCCAAGATCCCTCAATATGTTTCCCAGATTGGAATGTGCCTCTGCGAAATTAGGATTCAGTTGAATTGCTTTGCGAGTGGATAATTCTGCTTCTTGTAAGTTGCCAAGATCCCTCAATATGTTTCCCAGATTGGAATGTGCCTCTGCGAAATTAGGATTCACTTGAATTGCTTTGCGAGTGGATAATTCTGCTTCTTGTAAATTGCCAAGATCTCCCAATATATTTCCTAGATTGGAATGTGCATCTGCGAAATTAGGATTCAGTTGAATTGCTTTGCGAGTGGATAATTCTGCTTCTTGTAAGTTGCCAAGATCCC
>QBWD01000013.1 GCA_003283685.1 Prochlorococcus sp. AG-315-D17 | reverse complement strand
AAGATCTGATGTGAGAAATATTTGATTTTTCTATTAACGAGTCCATAATCGGTAAGTTGAGTTTTTAAATTGTAATGAATCTAATAGATGCTTTAAAAGAATTAGTCAATACCTTTAATCAAAAAGAGAACTACAAAGATAGAGAAATAAAACGGGTATTTCAGTGGAGAAGATATTTAGAATGGAAGGATTTAAGTCCTCAAGAAAAGATCTCCGCAAAAAGAATCCTATTTGTTCCGATATTTGCTTATCTCTTCCTTAGCTTCTTTAATCAGAATTTTTGGTCAATTATAATTTTAATATCTGGATACCTTTTATACAAAAGACTTGAGAAAGGAAAACTGACTAAGTAATTATTTCACAACTTGCAAACGTAACGATCCACTTTTTTTACATCACCAAAGCAATCCAAAGAAGATGCGTATTAAAAATCAGGATTAAGTATTGATGTCTGAATATTAACAAGTGTATAGGGTTTGATAAATTTATTTTTTGTATCAGGTCCAAACAATCATGAGCTCTAAAAGACTTTCAAGACAGATAAAAACTTTATCTACAGTTGTTGGAGCTGTTAGCCTCGTAGTCATAGATTTTAGGAATGCATCTGATGTAGTAATACAGAACTAAATATGAATCATTACAAGTTACTTGTTAAGTAACTTGTAATGATTAAATTCTGCCGAGTAAAGTTACTTTTAAAATGTTTAACCTAATCACTTAAAAAAAGAATAGAGGGAAGCTACTTTCTCCATTTTATTTTTATAGCTATACGATTTCTTATAGCGTTTATGGGGATCATCTCTTTCATTTGATCGTCAATCTGTTTTCTCACTATTTTCCTTAGTAACTGAATAAATGGAAATAAAAGCGATAGAGCTATAACAAGCGTATAAACTAAGAGCGATTTATCTGTCATAAGTTGATAGATCTAAGGCTTTATAATAAAGGAATCTATTAAACAAATGAATCGCAACTATCTCTTTGCACTAGTTATTGGAATTGCCTTACCAGTAGTTTCCTGTAGTTCAAAAAAAGAAATATCTACAAATATTGAACCTGTTCTTGTTGAAACTCTTCTCAGTGCAAGCGAATCATGGAATGGAGATGCATATTCATACCCTGAAGGACAGGCTCAAATAACACTTTTGAGAATTACAGCTCCTGTGGGATTTAGAACACCAGTTCACACCCACCTTCAACCTGGTGTTGCTTATATTGTAAAAGGAAAACTTGAATGCGTAATAACTGCAGCCAATACAAAAGTTTTTTCTGCTGGTGATAGCTTTGCAACAACTTTTGGTGACACTCCTCATTACTGTCAAAGTATTGGGCAAGAAGCAGCTGTTATTTTTGTTGCCAATGCAGGAGTTTCCGGAGTGCCAGTGAGCATCCCTTTTAAAAAATAAACATCTCCTAGTAGTTCTTGCCCATTGCTTATAGCCGCCCAATCGATATAACTGACTCAAGTTGCAAGCTAACTATGTTTACCTTTGATCGCTTGAGCAACAGGTTTTCTATCAAAAGCAAGAGCTATTCAAGAAGCAACATGGAGCCTTTACCTACGGAAATATACCAAGAAATTGTGAGTTTCCAGTCTGATGCCACCAGACCTATTGACCTATCATTTTATAGAGACTTCAAGAAAGACACTACAAAAGATGCTGCATAGTTTTTATTCAGCTAACTAATAGTTCCGGCCTTTAAGGCATTATGGGTATATGTATGAAACATAGAAAGTATGTCATCTTCTCAATCTGATCTTTCTTCTTGCATAAATCCTCTTAACTGCGTTTTCTTTCAAAAAGAATTTGAAGATGTAGATACTACATTCGATGAACTAATAAACATTGCCCAAAATATTCCTAGAACAGAGGTTTTAGAAAAAACCAATAATTATTGGAAAGGTGTTTGCAGAAGTTTAATTTTCAGATTTCCAGATGACCTTCAAATTCTAAAAGTAGATAGTAAAATACAAATCAAATCAGCTTCCAGGTTTGGAGCAAGTGATCTAGGCGTTAATGGAAATAGAGTTGGTTATTTATTAACAGAATTAGAAAAATTAAATAACTAGCTAAACCACTAAAGGCATAATACCTTAGGTAGACAAATCATTCTGGCTGAAGTAATAATCTCTAAATATTTCCTCCGTTCAGTATATAAAGCCAGCACTTTTTATTAATTGAATCTGAAGTTACACTAGGAATTAGAAAGCCAAGTTACTTAAGCTTCGGACCTGCCTTACAAAAAAAAATTCTCCGATAAGTGTTGTAAAAAAAAGAAAGAAAGAAATAATTGTTTGAAGGTTTTAATTCTTTTACTACTGTACTTTCCCAAAGACCTTAGCGGAATGCAATTTGAACTGTTCCACAACTCTTTGGGATGGACTAGTAATAACCTGGTCAACGTAAATTTAAGTTCCTTTAACGTATGAAGAACAACTCTAGCTTTAATTTCCCCTTCAGGTGTTAGAAATCTCGTCGAATCATCAATGTTTGGTGACCTTTCCTTTGAAATTCCATGACGTAAAAAGATAAATCTACTGACTGAAATCCTATCGATTCAATTAAAATGTTTTAGTGTCTCTAATAACAAAATTATTTTTAGTAATTAAAGTTTTATCTTGTAATTCAATACCATTTATAGCTGAGATTTCACCTTGAATACCTTCAATCTGTAGTTGTTCAATAAGTCCTTTAATAACTTGATCCTCAACTAATTTCCGATCAATTCGATCTGGGGTGATGTTCTCAAACCATTTGGATGTATTTTTCGCCACAACATCAGATGCGTTAGTGATTTTCAAGTAAATAGCCATCAAACGACTGCAAGATTTATCCCATTTTTGACCTCAGATAGGATTTTGTCATCAAGATCATTATCTGTTTGTTGAACTAACCATTCTAAAGCGGCTAGGATAAATACTTTCATTTGCTTCTTGAAAAACTTTTTGAGCATTAAAACAATAATGGCTTTAGTACTAAACAAGAGCCCCATCTTGCACAATTAACTAAAAAAGATTAGTGATCCTAAAAAAAACACATAGATCTTCTCAATGAACCTGATGGAATAAATTATTAATCCGTTGATTGCTCCTTAAAAAGGTATGAAATCATCAGCATCATTTAGTAGTTGCAAAGGCTATCGATGGAATCTCAGTAGATATATCAACGACACCCGAAAGACACTTATATTTATTGGGTTAAACCCTTCGTTGGCGAATAATAGTAAAAATGACCCAACTTTAAGGAGGCTCATTGGATTCGCTGAACTTTGGGAATATGGAACCCTTGTTGTTGTGAATCTTTTTGCACGTATTACTAAGTCACCTAAATTTCTCGCTTCCTGTAATGACCCAGTTGGATGGAAAAATGACGTTGAATTAAATAAGAGGCTTAATTATTGGGAAACAAACGATTCATGCGACTTATGGATTGGTTGGGGAATTAATGGAAGATTAATGAATAGAGACAAACTTATTCTAAAAAGGATTAAAGAATCGTCTAAAAAGCCATACGTTATTGGTTTAACGAAAGATGGTTGCCCTCGACACCCTTTATATACTTCTAAGCAAAAAACTTTATTTCACCTTAAATTGTGAGTTTTAAACTCTCTTCCAACTCTTTGCACAAAGAATTAAAAGATTTGATCATTGTATTCGTTTGGATTTAGTTAATAATTGTCAGTAGCGCTTGTCAGCCACAGTCAAACATCAACTAAGATCTAAGATTTTAGCATTGACTATATAAGTCAACATTGCCACTGAGGCCATTACTAAAAGGACACCACCAAAAACAAGAGAATTATTTTTCTCTTCTCTTACCTCATTGACTACTTTTCTTTGGTTCATCTTTTTTTTACTCAATTACTACGATGCCCAATAGATGATGTTATGAGGTTATACATATTTGTAATTATTTTCTGGTAGCAGCTAAGAACTCTTAAAATTATATTCTAGTGATTCAATGAAATGGTCGAATACGAATTTAAAAATTGCAAGACAATTTGGTTTTTATTCTTGAGTGAACTCAATTGGAACACTAAAGCGATAAATCCATTAGAACTTGTACCTGAATCTTTCTGGCCTGAGGTGACTGACCTTCTAATAGAAGCCAAATATATAGGACAATCAAAAGAGTATTACCTAAGAGAATCCGACAAATATATGGACTATTTAAGTAAGGGAGGAAGGCCTTATTTTAATTGAATTGGCCTATTACTTTTATAACTGATAATTAGATTTCAGCAATCAGGACAAGTGTTAACCCAAGGAGTAATGGTTATTGCTTCAAAAATATGACCAGAAGCTTTATATCAGAACATATACTTCAAATATATTGCTCCATTTGAAGTATAAAAGGATTACCCAATTGCCATTTTAATCAAAAAAATTAAACTAATAGAGCATCTCTCTTCTTCTAATACCTGCTGTAATTGATAAGAGAGAATGTTCTACTTCCTTACGAGATTATAGCTTTATGAAAAGCTTTCTTTTTGCTACTCTCTTGCTGGTGCTAATCGCTCCCTCAGAAGCGGTGACGACAAAGATGTTTAAAGTTTTAGATGCCTGCGCAAGATATAGGCTTAAAGAAAAAAATGCTTTTGAAGCAATAAATGACCTAAAACTTAAATATGAGGGCAAAGACAAAAAGGAAGCAGAATTATTTATCAAGTTGTATTGCTCTGTCTTTACACCAAATGAAAAAGTAGATTTTTAAATATAGCGCTCCTGATCAATTAGCAAAATATCAATAGCTTGTCTTCATGAAAACTATATTTAATTTTCAACCAAGAGAATATTCTTTAATTAATTTAGCAAAATTCTCAGTCCTAGATTTCCCTTCTGGTCTTGCGGCATCTAAGGCAACGGCACAACATATCATCCAACTTGAACCTTTTTTAAGTTTAAGATCCTCGCAAATACTATTAGGAGCACTAGACAAAGAAGTTATTTCTCCAATGTGTTGAATCGTTTCCCATAGTTCAGTTTCTAGAAAATCAAGTTCAACTTTCGAAAGAAGTTTTGTGGCGGAATAGTCTTCTACTAATTCAGTAAGTTCCATTTTTATTAGTAGGAGAACCTAATAAACCAGTTTAATTCAATTAAAATCATGGTGTCCACTAAGCCAGACTACCTATCAAACTATTTTAGACTAACGCTATTAATAAGATTAATCGGACATATAAAGTCAAAAAATCAAAGCTTGTTCAGATGTAACTTGAATAGCCTTTACGATATACAAATAATTAGTTACAAGAGATACATATCAATTATTCAAGTCATGGGTTCCAAGAAAAAATCAAAGACTTCAGGAAAGACTAAATCAACAAAGAAATTTGATGATACATTCCTAAAACAATATCCAGACCTAAAGGATGCTCTAAAACCTAGCGATCAATATCCAGAACTACAACATGCTCTCAAAACAAGGTCTAATAACTTACCGGTTGGATCAATAAATACCAAAATAATCATTAGCGAGGGAGAAGTTATTAAGCGTGTTTATGAGACACCTAAAGGGGAGGTTATTTCTTTATTCCAAAAGCCACTCCTTAATCAAGCAGCTTAAAAAACCGTGAGTAATTAACAGTCGATTTTACTAAAAGGGGCTAATGTAACCCTTTTAGTAAATCCTAAGCTTTTGCGACATTAGTCCTTACATTAACAGTAATACAGTTGATAGAAGGACAACAAGGCTGAGACTAGATTCTCTGGTTTGATACAAAGATTGTTAAGGGTCAAAGAATTCAAGCTTCAAAAAGAATTTTCCTTATAGCCACTTCAACAACACAGAAAAAGATCAATTGGCTTAAGACGTAAAAACGGAAGTTGTTCATACCAAAAAACTCAATAATGAATTGAACTAGATGAGTCGTTTTTTTAATCTTGTAAATCAATACTTCAGCTCTATAAATTTCCTTTATAATTGCCTTCCACTGGAAATCCATCTGCCAAGTCATGATGAAGATGAAAGAGATTTAGTTGAAAGTTCAATTTGCTCCTACCTTTCTTTATCTCTTTGTTTTAGTTCCTATTTTGTAGTCTCAAGAATTTGCACCTGGTGAGACCACACCGCTTCCTCTGCCCAGTAATCAATAATTGGCTTTCACCTCTTCTCTATGCATGCCTCTGTCTTTCCTAATAAGCATCTCATGATCTTCTAGTTCAACTCACATGAGAATTCTTAGATGATTTGCTTATATCTTCTTTCTTGTTCAAAATTTGTCTATGGAATTTTGCCAGAACCATGTTTGATCTGATTACGTATAAGCGAGTATGCCATCCACCCAGAAGGCGGGTAAGATTGTAAAACTAAAAGGCAATGAATGTTCTTCTCATTAGTTTCCAATGAGGTTTGATCAATCTCTGCTCAAAATTTAAAAGATCATTCACTCAAGATCCTTATACAATTCATGTTCAGGACAGCTGACAAGAATTAAGTTAACAACAAGAAGAAAAATAAATAAACCTATAACTTGATTTTCCATTCCTTGTGTAACTGCTATATCGACAGGTCTGCAACCTAAAAGGAATATAAATGTCTGAAGTGAAGAATCTTACTGTTAGCGAAGCTTGTTCACTTCAGACACCCTCATTTAATAGTTAGCTATAACTTGGAATCTTGGAAACTAACTAATGATTAGAGATTGCGATCTGTACAAGAAAAAATCTGACCTACAACAGCAAAGGTCAGGTCGTCGATCGAGGATGTTCAGATGATTGATGCTTTAAGAATTAACACTTCAAATCATCTAAATTCTTCTTAATATCTTCATCATCAACTGAATTAATTTTAGACATGTCAAAATCAGATGGAACTAGTCCATACAATTCAGCAATCTTCGACATTGCATCTGTCTCTGTTAGCTTCCAAGCTTCAGCTAAAGATGTCCAAGTTTTTTGACTGAATTCCACACCAAAGTTCTCGTTTTTATGCCTCTTTTTATCCATCTCGCAAACTTTCTTAACTCCTTTTTCATTTAGATGGGTTTTGATTTTTAAAAAAACTAATTCCAACATTGAGTAGAAGAATTTTTCTCTGGCTTTGTCATAAGCCCATTGAGCATCCTCCTGGTCTTTTTTCAAAGACTCTTTTGTAAATTCCTCAGACAATTGCAAGCTCATTTCTTCAAATATCTTGGCAGTTCGGCTATGCCCAAATCAAATTTTCAGTAGCTTTATCACTCAACAAGTATTAGTCGAAAGTATTTGTGTAAACACATTGATTTAAATGTGCTATTAAAGAGAAAAGTCGGAACGAACATAAACAATTGATCTACACATCAGAAAACGGTAAATCCTTTAAACAAACACAGGCAATAGATCTACTGGTATCTTTAAACGCTACTGACTCCAACTCAGAACAAAAATGGAGAGGTTTTTATAACTCACTATCACTTACAGAACTACAGGAAGAATGGGACGACTACTGGCGAACATAAATAAACATGAAGAAGGGGGTGAGATTTTGGTCACCCCCTTTGAGTCCAGCACTTATCTTTTGACCTGTTCCCTCTAACTTTGAAGTGCTTGGACTCCTGTTTTATTTATACTCCTCTCCAATCACAAATCAATAGAGAGAATTACCTGTTTAGTAGCGAAGGGTAATGACAATTATCCATCCTCTTTTAATACTCAGTATTACTTCCTAAGTTCTTTTACTCTGGCATTTTCACTCTTGACTACAGACAAGGTTTGTTTGTAAAACGTAAATAGCGACTCCAAAATAATCAAATGATTACAGAAAAGTCCTATCCGGCTTGCAAGCTTCCTAAAACTCAAAAGGCACTTGAAGCAATTTATTCAATATTATGGAAAAGGCCAAAAGTATATAGAGCGTATTACAGACTTAACTAAATAAGAATAAATAACTTAAGGAGTTTTCCATATTCTCCATATTCTCCATATTCTAACGAATAGCTTTACAAAAATAGTTTTCCACTGATCAAAGGATGTTTTATTATCTCTACGAATAAAACAACTTATTGAATTAAAAATGAGAGCTTATTAATTATTAAATAGTATGTCAATTATTCTGAATTAAGTATTAAACTAACAAAAAGTAGAAATGGTAATTCGAGCTAGAAAGTCTTCCACAAAGGTTTGCTGACTTCCCACTCAGTTTCTACTGAAGATTTCCAGAGTTCAATTGCTGCTTTTCTTGTCAACTTTTCACTGTCTCTTAATTGAACATGAGGTGTAATTCCATGAAGGAATCTATGTTTGCAGCTTGCATAGTGAACTCGTATATATGTTGTCCCATCACAATCGGGATGATTATCGAGAAAAAATCGCATTGCCCAAACTCGATCTTTTTTAATTAACCAGCCTTCTCTCCTCATTAGTTCTCTTTGTCATCTTCTCCGATTCTGACCTCTACCCCCACGCAAGTCCCGAGGAAGACAATAATAATGCCTATTACGGGTCCCCAAGTTCCAAAATCTCTTGCTGGTTCAGCTGATTGAAAAAAATCTGGAATCATTATTTAATTTTACCTCCTAAGCTTAAGAAAACAATTCCGCGATAACGGAAAAGCTTTAATTACTCTTATTTTGAGTGGATAAAGAAAAGAATACTTTTAATTTAACTCAGGGTCTGACACTTTTACTTCTAAAAACTTTCATTATTCTCAGACTTGGTTTTAAATATAATTAATTTGTGACTTCTCCAAAGAACCAGATTCTTACGATTAAACGATTAGCAAAAAACCAACGTGGAAGGTTCCAGAAAGAAGTTATAAAGCAGGGATATTACACAATCACAGTATTTCCTTTTTCAACCATATTCAGTGAAGTCTCAATAGTAAGAGCGTTGACTTGTTTCTTTCACTCCGATACCACACTCAGGTTATAGTCATCACAGAAGCTATAGCTACCGATTATTTAATAAGACGAATAATCATTAAAATCTAGACCCTCTTCAGTGTTGTTGTCATCAGCAGTAGTATATGCAGCTACAAGAGTAAATTTATCATCAACCCAAGCTAACTGAGTTGTAATATGATCATTGTCTTCAAAAGCCAAAAAGCCAATCGATGAATTTCTAATGCACGAAATAACTCAATGGGGCATTGCTCTTTCAATAGGAATACCTATTGCAGCATTACTTGCTTGGTTTAATAAATCTGGTGCTGACTATAAAGAGGGATTTGAGACAAAGACGAAGAAAAAATAATGCAGAATATGCCTCCTTGGATCCAGCAAGTGATTGATAGTCAAAAAAAAGAGTCAAATAAAAATTTCTCTAGATGGATTCAATTCTCAACAGTTGGCATGGATAATTCTCCTAGAGTAAGAACAGTTGTTTTTAGAGGTTGGACTAAAGAGTATGAAATAGAAGTCTTGACAGACAAGAGAAGTGAAAAGTTTAAAGAAATAAAGAAAAATAATAACGTTGAGATATGCTGGCTATTTCCCAATTCAAAATGTCAATTTAGATTCAGAGGAATATCAAAAATAGATGACGATAATGATGCTTTGACTCAATGGGAGAATCTTTCACCAAATGCTAAGTCTTTATGGGCATGGCCACGACCAGGTGATAAATATGAAAAAGATTCTTTTTTTCCTAGTGAAATAAAAGAGGGAACACCAAAGTTAAATAACTTTATTTTGATAAAGATAGTAATAAATCAAGTGGAACAGTTAATTTTCCAAAAACCAGTACATATAAGAAGACGTTGGTTAAGAGAAAGTGATTGGACAGAAGAAAGAATTAATCCATGAGGCCTAGAAATGTGCTTAAAATTAATCATTGAATAAGTAAACGAAGAAAATATATTGCCTCTCTACAAAGAGAAGTAAAGAGTTCATATAAACCCAAGTTTAAAAAACTACAAGCATTATTTTTTTATCTTGATGGAGTCCTTCTTGATACTGAGCCTGTATAGCTGAATCACTGAAGTCATGACTAAGTATGATTCAAGATTGAGGGTTAATGAACTTAAAAAAAATCATGGAAATAGTACAAGCAATCAGAGAACGAAGGACAATTCATTCTTTTTCTAAGAAAAGAGTTCCTAAAGAAATAATTGAAAAGTCAATAGATGCAGCTAATCAGGCGCCTTGTCACCGAATGACTTTCCCCTGGCGTTTTACAAGCATTGGAAGAAATAAAAGAGAGCTCCTTCTTAAATTGCAACTGAAATTAAAGCTTGGTGATATGCCAACAGATCAAAAAAACATTGAGAGAATTAGGGCTAAAGTTCTTAACCCTTCTCATTTACTTATAGCAAGTCAAATATCTACAAACAATCAAGTTCAAGCACGCGAAGATTATGCAGCTTGTGCTTGTGCAATTCAAAACTTATCTCTTTCACTTGTTGGAGATGGAGTGGGAAGTAAGTGGTCAACAGGGAATATTACTACCGAAATGCGTACTTATGAAATTGCTGAAATAAGCCCGAGTGAAGAAAAAATAATTGGGTTTATATGGGTAGGATATGGAGATATACCAACATCAATAAATAGACCTTCCATTAGCTCCACTTTCAGAGAAAAGGATTAATAGATCTATGGACACAATTGGCTTTAATTTCGATTACCTAAGTCCCACAGGGAGTATCGGGATAATACTCATTATTACTGGGATAATCTTTAGCGGTCTGATGGGGATGGTATTTTATAAGGTAACCAATGATTCAGATTCTTTGAAAGATAGGGAAAGAAAAAAAGCTGCTAAGGACGAACAAAAAAGAAAAATTGCACGTCTTTATCCCTCTAAAAAGGACTAAGCAAATTAATGAAGCTACAACAATTAAAGAAATTCTTGAAAGAGAGAAAAAAGAAATTAAAAACAAAATATCTAAATATGATTAAAGAAAAGATTAAAACAGATTCCACCCCTTAACTAACTATATGCTGTCAACATTATTTGTGTTTCCTATCTAAATCAATGATTGAGTGGCATTGATAAATTAATTTCAAGTAATGACGCACTAATTTAAACTTGATTTCAGTCATTTCTTTTTGAGTAAAACTATATTGGCTGTTAAGCAAATAGGTTGTCTCCACTCATGATTCATAAAAGCAAAAATCTTTCAGGTTTTCAAGATAAAGTTCCAGACAATCAAACTCTTTACTAAGAGAGTCCTCCTTGCTTTACATATAAAATTATTGACTAGGATTGTTAATGCAATGAAGGCTCCTTATTGAATATTTATATTATTAGTTATTTAGCTTATATATCTCCCTAAATAAGAATTCTATTCAATCATAAGACGATAGGCAAAGTCATCAATCCTCTTCTTATTAACCCCATTATCTCCAATTCCAACTCTTGATTCTGATCTGACTTGAATGATTCCTTTCTCAGGGATTGCTATCAGAACAAAATCATCTGTATATCTTCTCCATTTAGTCTTAGCTTCAGCATGAATATACGAATTAGTTTGCTCAACTATTTTTGTACGAGGAGTACTAGAAACAATGTCAACAGCTTTTACAAATGCATCTTCTAAGTTGTTTACGTTAAAATCTTGTTTTACACAGTGTGTAACCACAACACATTCAGGAAGTTCCTTTGTAGCTGCATTTATTTCTGCTGGAGTGATACTAAAAAAAAGAACCAAGAGAAAAAAAAAGGTGCTTGCAAAGGCTTTTAGAATATGTCTGATCATATAAAAAAAAGGGGGGCAGTATTCCCCAGACAAATCGACTGTCAATCAAGTGTAATTATAAACTAGCACTTGAGTAGAAATTAAGTGGTAACTTTTTCTTTAGGAGTTGGAGCAAGGCCTTCATTTCTTCTTGTAGTTCATGCTGACTCTCACCGAATACTTTTAAACAAGCTTGATAGATCTTCTCAAGCCTTTTTCGAGAAACGTTGATATTGTCGAGTTCTTCTTGACATACTTTATTCTTGAGTTCTTCAAGCTGACTATCTGAAATAACATAAACAGTTCACATTGGAGATATGAAAGAATCAGAAAATACAGCATCAAAGAAAGAGTAATACATTAGTTTCGTTCAAGGGGCATTACTACTTTGTCGTAAGGAAAAAGAATAGAAAAGGATGTAACCCGAAGCAAACTATTCGGCCTATACGACCCAGATTGGTTGGGAATACTTATGAGTTAGGTATCCCGATAAATAGCTACCCTCTATCGATTAAAAACAAATTTATCTTCTATTAAATTATTAATTCAAATAATATATGTGAGATTAATATTCAGGAAAATCCTAGGAAAGATGATTGTTCGGTTAAAATGTCATAATGAATAAAGAAACTAATAGTTCTCTAAACTAAATATCAATAAGTAACATTGCATGATGGGTTTCAACTTAACTATTAGCAAATCTGCCACTGCTGAACTACTTAGACAATCTGCATTCGGAGGTACTCCTGGCGAAATGCATATTGATTTATTATCCGATGGTTTTGATGAAGGTTGGTTGTATCTTCGAATCAGATGTGGGAAGCAAGCTGGTATTCCTGTTGCAAGAACTGATGGAATCACCTTATTTGCTCCGGAAGATCAACTTAGTTTATTGAAAGGGTTAAAACTTGATCATTATGGTGACTTGAGTGGTGGAGGTTTTTTGATTAGCCCCCCTAAAGGAGCAGAAGGAAGTCCATGTGGCTCAGGCTTTAAAATGGTAAATAATTAGCATTTCTACAAAGAAAGGGACTGACATAAGCCAGTGCCCTTTGCCCTGCAAGATCCAAATTCAACCAGGATAGTAGTACTAACCTTTTATAGGCTTCTATGTTTTCCCTGTTAAGCGGCTATAGCTTCATCAGTTCTTAAGGATGCCGAACTTGATGCTTCTACTAACTCTTCAGAACCTTTAGGCTCCGTAGAAAGTACTTCTTCAGACTCAGAAATTACGGCATTAGAGTCAGGTACAATTTCTAGATTTGGTGCCATTTCATTTATTGGAATGACTCCAGTATCTACGATTGGTGTTAACTCTAATTTCGGTTCAATATGAGACCACGGATTAACTGTTGAAATAAGAAACTCTCGATTAGCTTCTGTTTTATCTCCACGAGTTATTAGTAAAAAAGGTAGGCAAATTGTAAATGCACAGAATACGGCGAGTGATAAATTTGCGATAGCCATTGCTTGTCCTGGTTCATACGCTGCAAATAGCATGTAAATAAAGCGATTTGCATTGAAAATCACTTACTTTTTGTTCGAAGACCATACCTTCGCAAACAAACTTAATCGAATTTCTCCTTACATTGATAACTATAGGTAACTACACCTAGTACATATTGTTAATCCTGAATTGTATAAATTGCAATTCTACGGGTTATATATTTATTTTATTGACATAGAAAGAAGGGGCTTATCCCCGCCCCTTGATTTCCTTCAGAAGATTTTTCTAACTAAGCTGATAGCTTTATTATCAAGATCATTTGATGGGTTCGTATAACTAATCTCTTAGTAATAACCTAATGAAATAACGATTCAAACTAACTAAGGACAAGAAACAAAGGATAAGTTCTTTTCAAGGAAAAGCCACTTATAAAAGTAAAGTTTAAAAATCCAAAGAGGCAGAAGCTACTATTCTGTATGGATTAAAATCATTAATTCGGAATAAGAACTGAATACGTATAATGAGTTAAAGAAAATTTAATAAAAGATTCAATCATATGTAGCAAATATGATTCTATTTTGAAAAACAATAGGAAAAAACAAAAAACAAACTTCTTATAGTCTATAAGTAGAGATGACTTGTAATGTTGAACTAAAAGAATGAAAGCGAAGTCCAACAACAAAAAATTATCTACACATAACACCTTAAGCATTACTGAGATTTTGTATTCAGAAGGAAAAGTTAGAATCCATATGGTTAATCCTAGTAGTAATAGATAGAAGTTTCATCACTGGAACAATAAATTGATTTAAGGACTAATGAGCTTTGCAGCAATAAAATTTTTCAATGGAATCAACGAAGATGTGATCCCTCAAATTAGACTAACTAAAGGTAAAGATGGGCAAGCTGGTCAGGCTTTTTTGGATTCGAGAATCCAGCAGCTGTGACATAATATAATTTCAAAGAAATACAGGTAATATATTTAATTGATGAGGAAGGTTCACTATCGACAAAAGAGATAAATATTACTGTTTCCAGAAAGAATGGAAAATATACAGCTATAGAAGAGATTTACTGTTGGAAAACAAAAGAAGATTTCAATAGATTTATGCGCTTTGCAAAACGATATGAAATCAATATGATCTTAGCTATGAAGACAAACAAAATTAAAATGCACTATAAATATGCTATTAACAAAAAATATCACTAAAGCATCTTCTATATTCCTTTCTCTAATTAAATTAGAGATACAAAACAAGAGGCCTACATATTATTTTACATTAATAGTCCAACGTCTATTAGCTATTCGATCAGATTCAGAATAACAATGAGTAATTAACTCTGCATTTAATCTTTGGACATAATATTCAAGAGCGTCAGCGGTTCTAAAAACCAGAGGTAGCAGTTGATATATCATTAGAGAAAGAAGAAGCTAAATTAGTCACATTAAAGACAATACAAGTTCTAGTTTGGCATCCTTAGTTCTTTAAGCTAGATTGTTTAAAGACATAAGTCATTCCCAAAAACAATAATTAGATGATTCACAGTATAAATGGTTATGGGATTTTTAGTACAAATTCAGGTACAATATAGGACAAAATCCTCTGGTTATTTAGCCCCTTAACTTAAAAATTGCAATTAATATTAGATTATTCTGCATCACTCTTATTGACTGGATTTAAAATAGTTGTCCCGGGAAGTCCTGTAGCAATAGTTGCTAGAAGTGTGGAATAAGATTCAGCATCTTTGTTAAAGGTAGTTACACCCAGATCATTCTTAGAAATTAGTATAAAAATAATCAACCCAGCAAAAGTTAGGATAATAGCTAATGCGATAGAAGAGTCCATTGATTAGAGCATAAATATTAAATTGAGTAAACTCAACTATACAAATCAGAAATAATTAATGGACTTATATATGTAATTATTCCTGCAACAGATATTTATTATCATCCACTAACAAGTATTAAATATCACAATAAAGCTAACTGTATAAAAGCACAATTAATGACTAAAGAATAAACCTATAAATGTAGCGAATATTAGATGATTGAGGAAAGCTACTTAAGAAATGTCTAAAGCCATTTAAATATAAACAATTAATACTCAGCTGATAATCTCTGGTTTCCATTCCTTAGAGATAAAAAAGAATATGAAGCCAATGGAAAGGAAGTCAGTTTTAACGAATGGATGAGAGAATCTGGGAAACTAAAAGCAAAATTAACATTTAAAGAATCGTTTGTTTTAGCAGCAAAAATAGCCGAAGAGAAAGAAGCTGATGATAAAGAGTCCCTAAGAAAAGAAGCACTAGAGAAAAAATCTGCCTTGAAAACGAAATAAATAGTACTAATGTAAAATCGGTAAAAAAAAATAACAGACCAAGAACAAATAAGAATTTTACTTAAAAATATAACTTTAATTATAATTTCTTCTTAATATATTATTGGAGTGATAGTTTTTTTTCAATTATAGAATTTAAGTTTTTATCCTTCTCCATTCTCTCTAATTTCTGATTGATATCTTTTAATCTATTTTCTGCCATCATTATGTATTCCTCTGCGCCATATCTTCCCTCAAAGGTTTGAGTCTTCCCATTTAGAAAGTCCTTATACATTTTAATATCAATTTGACATTTATTCCGAGATTCTAAGAGAGCTCTTTTTTCTGAATTCATTGTATTTATTTTTAATCTAGATTAGTAATATCCTTTCGTTCGACAAGTTGACTAATATATCCTATTAACCGTGCACTAAGACGACCCATAGGATTTGAGATTGACCAACATTTATCTAGATAATTTATCAATTCTAGTCTATGATACTTATAAGTTTTTTCACTTCGCCTAACTTGCACTGATTCAATCATTCTATGCATTTTGTGATGTATTGGGTGTGTACTATTATATCTCCAATAGTATTCTAATTCATGCAACTTTTTAGTACTAAAGTATTTAGCAATATTACAGAAAAATCTAAATTCATCAGATGATGAAGCCATAATTATGCTGGATGAAATTTTTTGTATAACTGGTTTTCTGAAAGCTCTATTCCAAAACAAACTACATGATCAAAGTCACCATTAGAATGCATAGTAGACATATAATACTTAATTTCTAAATCATTAATCTGTATCCCAAAATTATAACAGCATTCAGATAATGTCTTCATAGCGCCTTCATGATCAAACAAGAACTGTTCACAGATCTCTGATAATTTCTCAATCTCCAGTTCATTTATCATTCCTCTAAATTGATTGATATCAGACATTCAAAGAATTAAAATAGAGTTAATATATTAATAAGCAATTCTAAAGTATATCGCAAAACTAATATCACCATTGAACGTAATCAGATCCCCCTTCATGTCGAAGCATATGAAACACTTTAATGTAATAAATCTCATTAGATTTAAAATTTTCTTGTCTATATTAGGTAAAATATAAAACTAAAATGCAAGTATCAATTAGTGAATTACTAAACCAAGTGGAATTTGTTCCCGTATCTCTTAGTGATCCTTTTAGGGGTATCAATATTGACCCTTCCACTATGGAACTACTTCAATTTCTTCCAATTATTGGATTTATAGCTCTTTTAATGGCAGCAGTATGGAGACAATCTAAAAAAATTCCATTAAAAGCTTTTAGCGATTTAAAAGAAATAAATAAGTAATAAAATGCACTAAGACAAACTTAATAGTCTTAGTGCATTTAAAATTTAAATTATAAACTATTTTCTCACTTCGGGAGCATTCATCCCATCATAATTTGGACCAACTGCAAGTCCAACAATTGCAAATACAACAATTGCTGCAACGCCTGCAAGAACTGCACTTGGAGCTGGTGTACTTAGAAGCCCAGCAAATGTAAGATTCATCATGATAATCAAAATAATTCTGTTATTAATAGCAGATAAAACCTTAAATAATTTAATAAATATCTAATTATAAATTTATAAAAGCTATAACTAACTTTTTATACATTCACAGAAAGCAAATGTACATTAGGGATTTACATTTAATACTTTCGTAGGTTTATTCCAAGAAATTAGAACATATAATATAAGTTTATTCTCAGGTTCTAATCCACTTACTTACTGTTAAAAAGGAGACCATTTTCATCCCAATCATGACCACTTTAACTTTCGATTATTCGTAAGAAAAGGTGCAGGAGTGCAAATCTTTTCGCCCTCTGGAGAGACATAGCACCTTTCAATGCCCCAATTCCTTTCAACAATCTTAACTTCTATAGCTCCTTTGGTCACAGGTAGACATGTCATGCGTGCTCTAATCATTTACATTTGAATTTAGTACAACACCTTTATAGCTACTTAGATATTTTCAACAATGCGTAAAAGAGTCTATTGACAGTCAATCAAGTAGTAACGAACCAAGCTTCATGAAAATTTATTTTAGGATTTATTTAAATTAAATAAATCCTATTGCGTTATTCAGAAGCATAAATTTTCTTCGCAGTAGCTATAAAGTTTTCATCAGAAAATACTGCCTCTACTTCACACTCACATCCATAACCCTTTATCCAAGGAGCTGCATATTCCCACATTTTGCTTATATCAATCGCTTCAGCTACAAATGTACCTGTTCCATTTAGTGGATTAGTTACACGCCATAAAATTTCAAAACCTTCAGATTTATCAGAAGGAGCACCAGCTTCCAAAAATTCAAGAAATTTCTCACCACCAGCATAACCCAATTCCTGAGTAGGGAATGTCCAATCAAGTTTGAAAAGTGCCATCATAAAAATAATAATTAGATCTTTTTCTAATTACTCACGCCTGTTATATCCTTAATTGTTAGGAGCTCAACTCAAAGATATGGAAGAGAAGCCTGTTCTTAAGTTCAAAATCGAGAATTACTTTCGGGAAAATTAGTCATGGGAATACATGACGCAAAAAGGATCACTGATAAACCCACGATCATTCAACGACAAGTATCAGTATTAAGAAAGATTCCATAGAAAATGTATTTTTTCAACAATTAAAATGTATGTAATTCCAATCCTGTATAGAGGTGTGTTGAAAATGCTTTTATTGGTGAGAAAAATATAATTACAATGATCTTTAAAAGATAGTGGGGGTAAGGTAATGGCAATCAATTCGTGTATGTTGAATAAATGAAACGCTTCTTACTGCTTACTCTGATTTAGTTGTCATGACAGAGGAACCAGAAGTACATCCGAAGAAAAAGTGGGAGCAAATTGAGGTTCTAGGTATGCTTGATGCAAGGAAAATCTGTGAGGAGTTTGAACCTAGACAATTACCTAATGGTCATACAAAGCCAAACAGATATGTAAAAGGATTAGATAAACCACCTAAAAAGTTCTACATCAATAGAAAGGATTCTCCAGTAAGAAACATCTGCGAAGACTTCACAACTAGAGAAGAGGCAATAAAGATGTTTGACAAGTTGCTTTGGGATTCATGGCATGCTTGCGATGCAATGGAAGAGTTAGCTCGAGAATGGTTTCAAGCTAGAAAAAAGGAATATTTAAAAGGAAATAATATTGATCTTATTTGTGATTGTCGAAGATTCAGAGCTAATGATGAACATACGGGGCGAGCAAACTCAATCCATCCACATGATTGCCATGGCTACACATTGAAAAAATATATTGAATTTTTAGCAAAGGAATCTAACCAATAGCCCGCCTTCTAACCATTAGATCTATTTGATATTTTCACTTTTCAGGGAATTGTAATGCATTATAGATTCAGATTCAATCAATTTAATCGCACTCGAAACAACTGTATTCGCCTTCAAGATTTTCGTTCCATTTTAAAACTGAGCTGAAATGTTTATAGCCCAAAGAAGGAAAATTACACGAAGTAACAGATAAGAAACCCTATTATCCCATAGACCATTAAACCGCTTCAGGAACTCTGAAATTATTGAGCTTTTGGTCTAAGTAAATTACAGAGTTACTAATATGAACAAATTTCTTTTCAAAGTGAGATAAAACAATCAATTTAGATTCAGTCATTTCTTCTGAATAAAACTTTAAAGGCTGCGCACCAAGCAAATTATCTCCACTCATTAATCCAGTTCCTCAAAACTTCTCCCTTTTATAAAAACGTATTGATAAAAAATTGCACTCAATACTACTCAAAATAAGCTGGATTTAATTCAGTTGCACAAGATTGGGCTTTATCTTTGAAATAAATCCAATAAACGCTTTCAATCTGGTTTGCTTGTTAAAACAAACACCTTGAGGACGAACTATTCGAATATTGGGCCGTTGACCGCAAATTTCGAGGAATTTAAAAAGAGTACCTTCGTAAAAAAACACAACTAAGCTCAATATCAATAAGTAGATCTGCTAAAGATGTCAAATGATTTCTCCTGACTCTCTAGCAAGATTATTTGTAGTACAGACGGTACAAGGATTTGAGATAATTAATTTATTTGCGGTTTTAGACCCAGCAATAAAAACCTTTATTGGAATTGTTGCCATAGCCGGGCCCTTAAGTATTGCGGGCGTAATTTTCTTTCTTAAGAAAATTGAGAAGGATGATCCAGAACGTATTAGGTGGAAATAATGAACAAAGACAAAAACATTACAAATCCTGACCCAAATTATCCTGATAACTTTTGGCCGAAAATATTAACGCTGACATCCATAGGAGCATTTATTTTTTGGGTAATGACTGTACCAGAGGCAGATACAACCGTCCACAAACATCTATTAGATCCAATCTTAAATAAATTAAATATTCATTAAAGAAAGCTGATAGTATCTCCAATATTTGTTTGTACTTACTTTTCGTCTAGAGGACAAAAGAAATCAGTTCATTTTTAATTTGTATTTCTTTTTAATATTGTGCAAGGGTTTTAGAAATTAGTCATTTTTCCACCATAATCATTTTAATTATTTATAAACAAACAATAAACACAGTGTTCCTATTTACAACTGAACCTATACTCAGTTCACAACAGAATCACTCCTAGAAAGTTCAATGAACTGGGCTAAATTTTATAGATTTAATTAATTGTCCACAGAACAAATAATCAATCACAAAGAAATGCCGACAACAAAAACTTTCGATGAGTTTTTACAAAGAGTTGACTATTCGCTCATGGATTCACTCCAAGCGGATCCACAGGCGGCAGCTAATGGCAATGATCATCACCCTCGCGAAGTGTTCTCCGGTCATTACGTACCGGTGAGCCCCACTGCCATTCCAAAACCCGAATATATCGCGCACAGCGAAACCTTCTTTGACGAACTGGGGCTGAGCCATGAACTTGCCCACAACGAACTATTCCGCCGTTTGTTTTCAGGTGACATCAGCGTGGCTCGAGAGCCAATGCGTAAGATTGGTTGGGCAACTGGTTATGCCCTTTCGATCTACGGCACTGAATACATACAGCAGTGTCCTTTTGGAACCGGCAACGGCTACGGTGATGGTCGAGCAATATCCGTGTTCGAAGGACTCTTCAACGGAAGACGCTGGGAGATGCAACTGAAAGGTGGAGGCCCAACGCCTTACTGTCGTGGCGCCGATGGACGTGCCGTGCTCCGCTCCAGCGTACGCGAGTTTCTGGCACAGGAGTATATGCAGGCTCTCGAGGTCCCGACCTCACGATCTCTAACACTATATGTGTCCCGATCTGAAAAAGTACGCAGGCCCTGGTATTCCCAGAACTCCATGTCTATCGATCCCGATATACTTATAGACAATCCTGTGGCAATCACAACACGTGTTGCTCCCTCGTTCCTGCGCGTCGGCCAGCTTGAGCTGTTTGCCCGTCGTGTACGGAGCAATGCGCATCAGGGTGCGCTGAACGAACTACAGTTGATCGTGAAGCACCTGATTGAACGAAACTACAAAGATGTTATCGATCCGAATCTTGACTTCACCGATCAAGTAGTCGAGCTTGCCCATTCATTTCGTGGACGGCTCATATCCCTGGTTGCCGACTGGATGCGTATTGGCTACTGTCAGGGTAATTTCAACAGCGACAACTGCGCCGCAGGTGGCTTCACCCTAGACTACGGTCCCTTTGGATTCTGCGAACTATTTGACCCCAGATTTCAGCCATGGACAGGAGGAGGTGATCATTTTTCATTCTTCAACCAACCGGATGCTGCTGAATCCAATTACCATATGTTCTGGTCTTCCATCCGGCCTCTGCTCAGCAACAACAAGGAGGCACTGAAAAGGCTGGATCAGATACGCTACGGCTTCGCCGAAGCTATGAATCAAAAAATCGAGGCTATGTGGACAAAAAAGCTCGGCCTTATCA
Organism: Prochlorococcus sp. AG-315-D17; assembly: GCA_003283685.1. The sequence goes on along the minus strand of QBWD01000013.1, from coordinate 1,090 downwards.
AGCATGATGAAAACCTTGTGAATGAACTGCAACAACTCATGGTTCTATCTAAGGTTGATTACACGATCTTTTTCCGAAAGCTGTCTCACATTCCAGACCAACTCACAGCATTGAAAGAGAGTTTCTACCTGCCCAACTCAGAGCAGGTTGATGCACAGTGGGGGAACTGGCTGCAACGGTGGCGGAATACCCTCACGAGAGACAGTGACCTTAGGGTGACATCTGCGAAGATGAAACACATCAACCCCAAGTACACCTGGCGTGAGTGGCTGATTGCACCTGCTTACGAGAAAGCTGAACAAGGTGATTACAGTCTCATAAAGGAACTACAGGCTGTCTTAAGCAATCCTTACGAGGAACAATCATCGAAGATAGAGACGAAGTACGACCGCCTAAAGCCCAAGAAATTCTTTAACGCTGGGGGCGTATCCCATTACAGCTGTTCGTCTTAAAAAGGTGAAACCCTTACAAAAATAAAAGGCACATAAAACAAACAATTCAAAGTCGCAGAATTTGTTGGGTCATAATCAAAAAATAAGCATTTTTCAAACTAATGACATCCTTCAAATGAGTAATGAAGTGGCATTGTGTCAACTATTACTCACTTTATTACTCTTCACATGAGCATTAGAAACTAAGAAAGCATGAATTAATAGGTCTTGATCTTATCGTAGGAGATGAAAAGAATTAACCCTCCATAATGAGGTTCTCAAACTACTGGCATAATGTAGGGGATCTGAAAAAGATAATTGAAATAAGTATTCCCATTACCAAGCCGATAAGCCAACTAAGGCAAAGCATTTGATAGTTGCTTAAATTTAATTTCTGCTGAATACGCTCGGCTGCTCTTTTGTCAGCCTTGATCAATCTCATTAAAACCATTACTTATCCAAAACATGTTTTAATAATGCCACTTTTGGTCAGTCCGACAAAAGTTAGAAGGTGGATAGTAGCTAATTATTTTATTTTTCCACTTTCTATTTCTTATATATCTCATTAGTAAGCTCAACCAGTTTTTCCGTAATTCCTATTTCACTCATTGCATGGCCTGCATTGTCGATTATGAACAGATTGCAAGAAGGATGGGCTT
>QBWD01000012.1 GCA_003283685.1 Prochlorococcus sp. AG-315-D17 | reverse complement strand
TAAGTGGCTCCAGCACAGGGGCGTCGGAGTAATTTCCGAGACTCCAAGCAGTAGCTTTTCTTACATATGCATTACTATCAAATTTCAATAAATTCAATAAAATATTGATGGCTTTTGGGCAAGGATTTCTCCCTAAAGCATAAACAGCACTCATCCTTTCTACAGGGCAAGGTACATTTAACAAAGGCACCAATAAAGGGATTGCTCTAGGGTCTCTATGTTCGCAAAAAACTCTAAGTCCTTGCAATCTCTCTTCATGGCCAGATTTAAGCCATTTCAGCGCAAGTTCACATTCCTTTGAAGGATTTTTGAGATCATTCTCACTACTATCAAATTCAATTTCATCTAAGGGATCTCCCACTAATTCTGCAGCTAATTCTTTCGCCAAGACATCAGGATCAATAGCAAGGTTAGCCAATCCATTCTTAACAAGTTTTTCGTTTACATCATTCATATCTCTTAAAAATGGAGAACTAGCTCAATTGACTGGAGCAGGTGCGAGCATGTCACCAGGCAGCCAAATACGTGCAGTAACGGCAAACAAAGCTATCCCAAAAAGACTAACAATCAAAATAGGAAAAAGCGTCGAACGTAAAAAACCCAAGTTTGGAAATTAATAACAACTCCATTCTGCTCTAAATTCTGTTCAATTGGCTAAACTTTCTCAAATGAATGAGTAATTAGTCGTGTTTTTTTAATCATAAAACCACAAGATACTGCTACTAAGAGAGCAATCCAGCCTCCTCTTTCTTGATGGAGTAAGAAAGCTCCAATACTGACTAATAAGCCATAAAGTATTCCGGAACCAAAAACAAAACGCAAGACAAGGACAAATAGAGAATCAATAGGCTCCAAATTCATTCGATCTCTCACAATTTTCCAGCCTGGTCCCGGTGGTCTTACTTCCCTTACAAAATTATCAAGTGTTTCTTCAGTCTCTGGATTAGTAAAAAATAAAGTAATAAGCCAAATTGCAGCCGTAAATAAAGTAGTAAATAAAAGTCTGTTTCCGAAATCATTGATTATAAAGATAGGAGAAACTGACGTTATTAATCCTATAAAAAAACCGCTTAACATAGCAGCTAGCTCAGTCTGAGCATTAATCCTCCACCAAAACCATCTAAGGACAAGAACGACTCCTGGTCCTGTACCTATTGCAATAACTAATCTAAATATTGAGCCAATACTATCACTTATTAATGCTGCAAAAACCCCCATTAAAAGCAACAAAATACTGGATAATTGCCCAATAAAAATTAGTTCTTTTGGACCAGAGTATGGTCTTAAAAATCTTTTATAAAGATCATGTGTAATATAACTAGCTCCCCAATTAATTGAAGTACTTATTGTGCTCATAAAGGCAGCAACTAATGAAACGACAACAAATCCAAGAGCTACGGGAGGTAAATACTGAACAGCTAAAGATGGATAACTTAATTCCCAGTCAGTTTGATAAGGCAATAAAACCAAACCAGCCAATCCAACCAATATCCAAAGCCAGCTGCGAATTAGATAATTAATAATTAAAAAAACTATACCTGCCAAAGTTGCTTGTCTCTCATCTTTAGTAGCTAGCAAGCGTTGAATGAATTCGCCACCTCCATCACTGCGTCTAAAACTCCACCATTGCAATGCAATAAAGGCTGTAAAAGTAGTGATGCTTATACCCGAACTATCAATCCAATGAATCCCCTCTTTATCCCAATTCCATGGAAACAAAGAGAGTAATTCTGGTCGGTCAAGGTTCTCTAATTTGAGAAGCAATTCTGCCATACCCCCAGAAGCGTCAAGCACGACATAACACACAGCAACGGCCCCTAACAACGCTAATAAAAGCTGGATAGAATCATTAATTACTACTGCCCAAAGTCCACCTAGGACTGTATAAATAAGCATGAAAATAGCTACTAAAACCATAAAGATTATGGTGTCAGTAAAAAACAAAAAAACATGATGGCCATCTACGACTCCTAATGCTTCTGCTACCTTTCGCATTGCTAAAAAGGCATAGCCAATCCCGATACAATTAATAGGAACTGCTAGTAAAAAAGCTTTAACGCCCCTTAACCAAGCAGCTGCTTTTCCGCCATATCGTAACTCCGTAAAAGCAGCATCCGTCAAGACACCACTACGTCGCCAAAGTGGAGCAAATATTACTGTCATGGCAACATGGGCAAGCCCAAAACTCCACCACTCCCAATTCCCTGCTAATCCTCTTGTCCCAATAACTCCTGCAACATATAAAGGTGTATCAATTGAGAATGTAGTTGCAGCCATTGATATTCCAGCAAGCAGACCACTTAACTTGCGACCTGCAACAAAATAATCTTCTTCATTGTGATTTTTTATAGAAACATAAATTCCTAGTCCCAAAGAAAATAATAAGTAGATTGCGAGAATAAACCAATCAATAAATGTCATATGATTTGACCAGTAATATCTTTTTAATTAATTGTTTGAGTTACTTTGGTTTCTACCATTTGTTGTCTTCTAAGTTGTCCACATGCAGCATCTTTATCCATACCTCTACTTGCACGAAAACTAACGGCAATCCCTTTTCCCTCTAATTGTTCTTTGAAACTATTAATTCTAGCTAGACTTGGCCGTCTAAAATCTTCCTCAGCAATTGGATTATAGGCTATTAAATTAACATGACTCTGAAACCCACTTACAAGATTCGCCAATTCTTCTGCATGCAAATCATTATCATTTAAGCCTCCAAGGAGAATATATTCAAAACTTACTCTTCTACCAGTAAGTTCTACATATTTTTTACAGTCTCTTAGTAATGAAGTTATGGGATAAGAGCTAGCTGAAGGTATTAATAGCTCTCGTAAAGCCTGATTAGGGGCATGAAGGCTGACTGCAAGAGTGAATTTAACTCTTCCTAACCGCTCTAAAGCTAGCTGTGCAAGATTTGGGAGTGTGTCAGGCAATCCCACTGTGCTAACAGTTATTTTCCTCTGGCCAATACCAATATCGTTGCTCAAACATAGAATCGAATCTAATACGGAGTCAATGTTAAGAAGTGGCTCACCCATACCCATAAATACAACATGCGTTGGTCTCCTATCCATTGCTTCTCTAACACTTATGACTTGATCGACTATCTCATTCACATTAAGGGACCTTTTTAAGCCTCCCTTACCAGTTGCACAAAATCTACATCCCATAGGACATCCGATCTGACTGGAGACACATACAGTAAGACGTTTGGGAGTAGGAATCCCCACTGTCTCAATAGTTTCGCCATCAATAGTACCCATTAAGAGCTTTAAAGTTGAATCGTTAGCAACAACCCTAGTAATCTCATCTAGTCGTCCAACTCTTATACCTTTTTGATGTAAAGAGTCTCTCCATCTTTTTGGTAAAACCGTTATTTCTTCTAAGGTTTTAGCCCCTTTTTGATAAATCCATTCATGAATTTGCCTACCACGAAAAGCTTTTTCACCTTCATATTCAGCAAATTCTTCAAGGCCATGAAAACCTAAGCCAAGCAAAAATTCAGGATGATTAATATGAGGTATTTTAATCACCAACCAATTACACCATGCCCCAATTTAAATTCCAAAATAAGTAAGGCAATAAAACCAATCATTGCCCAACGTCCATTTACACGTTCAGTATGAGTATGAAACCCATAGCGAGGTAATTTACGCTTTGGAACAACAGGGGGATCAATCATCGAAAGTTTTTTAAGTGGACAAACTAAATATTAGAAAATTAAAAAAGAATTAGTTAAACTTTTCTTATTCATCAGAAAGTAAACCTTCTTCTTGAAGTCCCTCTAATGCAGCAGGATCTGGCATTTGATCCACTGGAGAATCATCATCTCCTGAGGGCCTTGTAAATGCAGCAAAGTTACTCTTTGTTGGATCAATACCATGCCTACTTCTAGTTGCCTCAAGATCTTCAGCACTAGGATCGTCCAAAACGGCAGTATTCTTAACTACTGGAGAAGATGGCATATCTACAGTGTAATCAGGGCGGAGATTTTGTATTCGTCGATAACCAGCAGGGTCTTCAGCCAAAATATCTGGATGAGGGCCTGCTTCATCACTTAATTCCTCTACGAATCCACTAAAGCCAGTCCCTGCCGGAATGAGACGTCCAATAATAACATTTTCCTTAAGTCCCCTAAGCCAATCTGACTTGCCCTCAATTGCAGCCTCTGTAAGAACTCTTGTAGTTTCTTGGAAAGAAGCAGCAGAAATAAAGCTATCAGTATTAAGTGATGCCTTAGTAATGCCAAGCAAAACGGGAGTAAATTCGGAAGGGGCACCTCCAGTTATTGATATGGCTTGATTAGTATCCTCAACTTGTCTTAGTTCAATCAATTCACCTGGCAAAAATGTTGTATCGCCAGCATCTTCAATACGTACTTTGCTTGTCATCTGACGAACAATTACCTCAATATGTTTATCATCAATAGAAACTCCTTGGGATTTATAAACATTTTGAACTTCACTTACCATTCTATGTTGAAGCTGAGCTATAGCTTCTTGGGCCGCATCCATTAAAGGCTTTTTATCACGCAAATCTATAAAGAAACATTCCAAAAGCTCATGAGGGTTAATCGGGCCATCAGTCAAAGACTCACCAGCGGCGACCTGTTGACTATTACTTACCATTACATTACGCCCAAGAAGAATGGGGTACTCAGAAATCGAGTCGTCACTCTCAATAACAGTAACAACTAATTCATCGTCGTCTTCCTTTTTAATATCCACTGTTCCAGATTTTTTACACAAAACGGCAGAGTCTCGAGGTCTACGTGCTTCAAGTAATTCTTCAATTCTTGGTAAGCCCTGAACGATATCTCCTGTTTTTTGTCTTTCAAAAACTAGTAAAGCTAAGCCATCTCCTCTTTGTACTAAATCACCATCACGCACGTGAAGAACTGAGTCAGGTGAAACCATATAAGGCCTTCCAAGACGAAGCTTAAGTATTTCTCCTTCTATCTTTTCAACTTCTCCACAAAAACCAATTGGTTGATCTTTATCAAGTAAATCTCCATCAACTACTCTTTGACCTATTTTCAGGAGAGGAGAGCCATTGTGATTTATTTTAACTGTGTCTTCCTCTCTTTCAACAATAAGTCTACGTATAGGCTCATCATCTGATGAGCTAGGCAATTGAATGACTCCTTCGTGCTTACATAAGATTTGTGTTGTTGAAATAACATCTCCTGCTGCAACCATTTGTGAATTCTTAATCTGCAATTCAGTATGAGTTGAGCCATGGCTTGAATCGGAGGTGGTATCTCTGCGAACTAATATGCTCTCAAGTATCACTAATTTAAGTCTATCAATAGTATTTGCCTTTGAATCTTTAATAGTTTCTACGTCTACTGTCATTTGAGGTGTAGTTTCAAACGTCTCAAGCATCAGTTGAGTTTTCAACAACTCAACACCTTCAACAGATTTAATTAGCTCGCCATCTTTAAAAGTAAGTCTCTGAGATGCTTTAATCCCCAAAGATGGACCATTTGGCTGATTAACATGATCCAGTTCAGGCAATTGGGCTTGATCAGGAATTGTGTATTCCTCAACTGCTCTAAGTAATAGTCCCTTACCATCTGGTGTCTCAACTGATTGAACCATTACCATTGAATCAGTTTTAATACCTTTCGCGATTGTTTCTCCAGGATTAACTATTTGCCCATCGCCTTCAAACCTATTCAATGCTTTGCTCTCTTTGCAGAGTTTAAAAGTACCGCTTCTTACAATAATTTCCCTTAAGATGTCATTCTTTTGAGTAACTGTAACTATCCCTGCCGTTTGACTAAATATATCCTTAACAACTTCTGTCCCCGCTTCAATCCATTGACGATCTTTGATCATCAACAATGATATATCTTTATTGATTTCATGTGTCTCTTGAGGAATCCATAAAAGAGTCCCTCCTTTACTAACTTCAAATCCATTTTTTGCTGAGCGTGCTTTTTTAACAGTCAAGCCAGGAGCATATTTTACAAGTCCTCCAGTTTCTGTCTTAAAGCGATCATCTGATAACTCTGCTATAACTTCGTTATTTCCTATTTTACTTCCCGGAATAGTATTTAATCGATAACGAGTATCATCTTTAGCTTCAAGATGCCATATCTCTCCTGAATGAGTTGTTTCTTCAAGTAATTTAAAATCTTTAAGAACCATTGATGTTGTTACTATCTGCACTTCTCTAGAATCACCAATAGAATCTCGAAGCCTAACTTCTCCACCATATTCACTTGATTGACTTGCTTCAGCTAAAACTTGTCCTTTGATTACTGGTAGATTTCCAGCTAAAACAGGTTTAGCATTAGGAGGTAAATTGTATACATCTCCAGCGAGGACCCAAAGCCTACCGAGACGTTGAGCTTTCAATGTTACGTTACCTTGTCTATCTGTGACTTCTTTAGGCTGAATAATAGTTTCATATTTAACCTGTCCAGCTAAATCACAAATCACATCTTTAGTTGCTTTCTCAACACTTTTCTGAACAGCTCCACTAGTGATCTGGGCCACAACTATATCAGAGGCAATTACTTGGCCATTGTCAACAAATAATAGAGATCCATTGGTTATATCTATTTTCTGAGGCTTACCAGCACCTGAAGGTAGAATACTTAAAGTAAAATCAACTTCTGCTTGTTGAGCCTCAACGCCATGAGGAGTCCTATAACCTCTCACACGAGCTTTTGCACCAAATTCAACTTTTCCTGAAATAGTAGAACGAACGACGCCAGTCTCAGCCGTTGACACTCCACCCGTATGGAAAGTTCTCATTGTCAATTGAGTACCAGGTTCACCAATAGATTGAGCTGCAACAATTCCAACTGCCTCTCCCAAGTCAACCAACTGATTATGTGCAAGAGCCCATCCATAACACTTTCTACAAACTGATCTAGTTGCCTCACAAGTTAAAGGAGACCTGACCATTACACCCTTAATGCCAGCTTGTTCAAATTTCTTTGAAAGGATAGGATCAATTGGAGTATCACGCTCTGCCAAACTCTGGCCGTCTTCATTAAGTACTTGTTCAGATGTCAAACGTCCAACAATTCTACTTCCATATTTTCCATCTTCAGCTCTTATTAAGATTGCTCTTGTCGTTCCACAATCCTCCTCTCTAACAATTACATCCTGAGCAACATCAACTAAACGTCTAGTCAGGTATCCAGAATCAGCAGTTCTCAATGCAGTATCAACAAGACCTTTTCGGGCACCATAAGAAGAAATCACATATTCAGTAACTGTTAATCCTTCACGAAAATTAGTTCTAATTGGCAAATCAATAATCTCACCTTGAGGGTTTGCCATGAGTCCTCTCATTCCAACAAGCTGGCGAACTTGAGACATATTCCCCCTTGCCCCAGAGTTTGCCATCATCCATACAGAATTAAGAGGATCATTTTGATTGAAATTCTTTTTAACTGCATCAACTAATCTTTCATTAGTCTCAGTCCAAGTATCTATAACTTTTGTATGCCTTTCCACTTCAGTTATTTCACCTAATCTATAACATTCTTCTGTAGCTGTAATTTGCTCTTCAGCCTGTCCTAGTAAATCTTGCTTAGCTTTAGGCACTTTTAAATCGTCGACAGATATTGAGACTGCGGCCTGGGTTGCATATCTAAACCCAAGGTCTTTCAAGTTATCCGCCATAGCAGCTGTTGCTGCTGTTCCATGATTTTTATAGGCCCAAGCAACTAAGTTTTTTAAACCTTTTTTATCTACTACTTTATTTTTAAAAGGTGGAGGTGTTTTGGAAAGCTTTTGAACAGCTTTCAAGGCTGCTGCCTTTTTAGCTTTAGAACCTCTTTTTGTTTTTGTTTTTGTAGCCGATTTACGGGTTTTTGGAGAGGAAGAAGTCATGACAAAAATCTAATAAATTAAAGAAAAGTAAATATCTTGGGATTATTTAAGTAACAGCTACTGCATCAATAATAGTGTCATTCATTACGACACGGCCAACGGTCGTCAGGATATAACGGCTTAATAAATCTCCATCCTTATTTAATCGATCACGTCGATAAGTCCAATCTTCTATTCGAGTGCCATCTCCCAAGACTTCTGTTTTCCTAGGTTTATCAAGTTCATCATCATCTTCAACCTCACCTAAAAAACGAACCCAAACCCAGTCATGAAGATTGATTCTTTTATCTTCAAAAGCATGAATAACATCCACTAGTGATGCATAAGTTTGCGCATAGTCTCCAAACTTAGGCTGAGATGCTTCAGGCTGAATTGCAGTGAGGTAATAAGAACCTAAAACCATATCTTGAGATGGTGTGACAATAGGATCCCCAGTAGCAGGAGAAAGAATGTTATTACTTGCTAGCATCAACATTCTTGCCTCTGTTTGAGCCTCAATAGCTAAGGGGACATGAACTGCCATTTGATCGCCATCAAAATCAGCATTAAACGCAGGACAAACCAATGGATGTAACTGAATAGCCCGACCAGCAACCAATTTAGGCTCGAAAGCTTGAATACCTAAGCGGTGCAAAGTAGGAGCACGATTAAGAAGAATTGGATGACCTTCTATTACTTCTTGCAATACTTGCATGACTTCATCATCAGCTCGTTGTATTAATTTCTTTGCTGCCTTAATGTTATTAACAATATTCTGACGAATCAATCTGTGAATTACAAAAGGTTGAAAAAGCTCTATTGCCATTTCTTTTGGTAATCCACATTGGTGCATTTTTAATTTCGGACCAACTACTATTACTGAACGACCCGAATAATCAACTCTCTTACCAAGTAAATTCTGTCTAAATCGACCTTGCTTTCCTTCAATAATATCGCTGAGTGATTTAAGAGGGCGATTGTTTGCACCGACAACTGTTCTTCCTCTTCTTCCATTATCAATAAGTGCATCTACAGCCTCTTGTAACATTCTTTTTTCGTTTCTTACAATTATCTCTGGAGCTAATATTTCTTGAAGACGAGCAAGTCGATTGTTTCTATTGATTACTCTTCTGTATAAATCATTCAAATCTGATGTTGCGAACCTACCTCCATCCAACTGAACCATAGGTCTCAAGTCAGGTGGTATTACAGGAATTGCATCTAAAACCATCCATTCAGGACTTGCGCCAGTAGCAATAAAATTATCTATAACTCTTAGTCTTTTGATTAACTTGGCCCTTTTTTGACCTTTGCTAGTTGAAACGTCTTCTCTTAATTGCTCTGCTACTTCCTTAAGGTTCAAATCTTCTAATAATTGTTTTAATGCCTCTGCTCCTATGCCAACAATAGGCTCATTTTCTATGATTGAATCCTCAGCATAAATTTCATCCTCTATTTCCAACCATTCGTCTTCAGTGAGTAATTGCTTATACTTTAAATCTTTGCTATCACCTATATCTAATACAACATAACAATTAAAATATACAATTTGTTCTACATCCCTCAACGGCATGTCTAATAAAATAGCGACATAACTTGGAATACCTTTTAAATACCAAACATGAGAGACAGGAGCAGCTAATTTTATAAAGCCCATTCTATGTCGCCTAACGCGACTTTCTGTGACTTCAACACCACATCTTTCACAAACAATTCCACGGTGTCTGACTCTCTTATATTTTCCACAATGACATTCCCAATCTTTAGATGGACCAAAAATCTTTTCACAAAACAATCCATCCATCTCAGGCTTTAGAGTACGATAATTAATCGTCTCAGGCTTCGTGACTTCACCTACTACTTGTCCATTAGGTAATGTTCTTTGCCCCCATTCCATAACCCTTTGAGGAGAAGCTATTTTAATTTTGACGTAATCGAAATGATTCTCTGTTCGTAAATTGCTGTTAGTCATAGATAAATAAAGTGTTTGAAATAAATGTTTTCGTACTGAGTTAATTACTCTTCGTACTCTGACGCCCCCAACGATTCATAAGTAGGTCTACTTGGTGTACTTCTTCGTGGATTCACATCTTGCATTAGATCAACCTCTTTTCCATCGTCTGTATAGACACCAATATCTAATCCGAGTGACTGAAGTTCTCTCATTAAAACCTTGAAAGATTCAGGGGTACCAGGTCTCGGAATTGGCTTACCTTTTACAATCGAATTAAGAGCCTCGTTACGGCCTTGCATATCATCTGATTTAACGGTTAAAAGTTCTTGCAAAGTATATGCAGCACCATAAGCTTCGAGAGCCCATACTTCCATCTCACCCAATCGCTGTCCCCCTTGTTGAGCCTTTCCACCTAAAGGTTGCTGTGTAACCAAGGAATAAGGTCCAGTAGAACGTGCATGAATCTTATCGTCAACTAAATGTACAAGCTTAAGAAAGTGGGCATAACCAACAGCAACAGGTTGGTCAAAAGGTTCTCCACTTCGGCCATCTGTCAAAAGTAACTTCCCTGGATTGTCTGGGTTATAGACCCATGATTTACCTGGTTGATTGGCAGCTTCTTTTAAATAAGCTTGAACTGTCTGATTAGACATCTCAGGCCCATACATCTCATCAAAAGGTACAACTTTAACTCGACAATCCAAGTTTGCGGCAGCCCAACCCATAAGAAGCTCAAAGACTTGCCCTACATTCATTCTGCTTGGTACACCAAGAGGGTTAAGGCATATGTCTACAGGAGTTCCGTCAGGAAGATAAGGCATATCTTCTCTTGGAAGTATTCGACTAATGATTCCTTTGTTACCATGACGGCCAGCCATTTTATCTCCAACTTGAATCTTTCTTCTTTGCGCGACATAAACTCTAACTACCATGTTTGCTCCTGGTGGTAGTTCATCACCTTGTTCTCTGGTATAAATTCTGACATCAACTACACGTCCTCTTTCTGTTGAAGGAACTCGAAGAGAATTATCTCTAACATCTCTTGCTTTCTCTCCAAAAATGGCTCTTAAAAGTTTTTCTTCTGGTGGTTGATCTGATTCTCCTTTGGGAGTTACTTTGCCTACAAGAATATCTCCACTCTCTACATAAGCTCCTATTCTAATAATCCCCATTTCATCTAAGTTCCCTAAATTTTCTTCGGACACATTTGGAATTTCTCTTGTAATTTCTTCAGGTCCTAACTTGGTTTGTCTAGCTTCAATTTCGTATTTTTCTATGTGTACTGAAGTATAAAGATCATCTTTTACTAATCTTTCACTAACAAGAATAGCATCTTCATAGTTGTAACCTTCCCATGGCATATAAGCAATTAAAACATTTTGACCAAGGGCTATTTCGCCTCCTTCACATGCTGATCCATCAGCTAATACTTGACCCACAATAACTGGATCACCATTAAAAACTATAGGCCTTTGATTCAAGCAAGTATCTTGATTTGATCGTTGATATTTCTGTAAATAATGGGCGTGATCATTTCCTTCATCGTCAGTAACGATAATTGCATTAGCGTCTACATAGGAGACTGTTCCATTAACTTTTGATATTGGAACCATTCCCGAGTCTCTCGCGACTTGAGTTTCCAAACCAGTTCCAACAAGAGGGCGCTCTGGACGCAAAAGAGGAACTGCTTGTCTTTGCATATTTGAGCCCATCAAAGCTCTATTAGCATCATCATGCTCCAGAAATGGAATTAACGATGCCGCTACAGAAATAACCTGAACTGGCGATAATTGAACATAATCAACTTGCGCAGGTGGAACGGTTTCAAAATCTTGTCGATACCTAACAGGTATAAGTTCAGACAAAATTTTCCCTTCTTTATCTGTAGCCACATCACCTGGGGCCACCCTGCATTCATCCTCCAAATCTGCAGATAAATAGATAGGGTCCCCTTCTTTAATTACTCGACCGTTTTCCACCTTCCAAAAGGGTGTCTCAATAAAGCCATATTGATTTACTCGGGCATGAGTAGCTAATGAATTAATCAGACCTGCATTAGGGCCTTCAGGCGTTTCAATTGGACAAAGCCTTCCATAATGAGACGGGTGGATATCTCTAACAGCAAAACCTGCTCTTTCACGAGTAAGTCCACCTGGTCCTAAAGCCGAAATACGTCTTTTATGTGTTAATTCCGCTAATGGGTTTGTTTGATCCATAAATTGACTTAATTGACTTGAGCCAAAAAATTCTTTAATTGCTGCAACCAATGGTTTTGGATTAACCAATTGTGCTGGAGTAAGAGAATCTGTTTCTCCAACGGTCATTCTCTCTTTAATTATCCTTTCAAGTCTATTCAAGCCAACACGAACTTGATTTTGCAGAAGTTCTCCAACGGATCTAACTCTTCTATTACCTAAATGATCAATATCATCCAAAGTTGCACCACCCACATCTAATTCTAAATTAATAAGATAATCCAGAGTAGATAGAACATCTTCGTGAGTAAGTGTTCTCAAATTGTCGGGTATAGTTAAACGTAATTTCTTATTTATTTTATATCTTCCTACTCTTCCTAAATCATAACGTTTTGGATCAAAAAATCTTGTTTGAAGTAATTGCTGTCCTCCACTTACTGATGGTGGCTCACCTGGTCTTAATTTTTTATAAAGTTCCAATAAAGCCTGGTCCTCAGAACTAATACCTTCTTCATTAGCAGAATCAATTGATTTTTGATAAAACTCAGGATGACGTAGTTTGTCTATTACATCATTATCTGACAAACCCATTGCCCTCATTAAAACATGGGCATTTATTTTCCTTGTTTTATCTACACGAACATGTAATAAATCATTTTTATCAGTCTCAAATTTCAACCATGCTCCACGATTAGGAATCACACTTGCGTTGTACGTTCTGCGACCGTTTTTATCCTGCTCATCTTTAAAATAAACTCCAGGACTTCTTACAATCTGATTAACTATTACTCTTTCTGCACCATTAATAATAAAGGTTCCCCTTTCTGTCATTAAAGGCAGTTCACCAATGAATACTTCTTGTTCTTTAATTTCACCAGTCTCTTTATTAATTAGTCGACAAGTAACATACATTTGAGAAGCAAAAGTTGCATCTCTTCTTTTTGCTTCTTCTACATCATGCCTAGGACGCTTTAGCCTATATTCTTGTCCTACAAAATGTAATTCCAACTTACCTGTGTAATCCGTAATGGGCGAAAAATTATCTAATTCTTCTATTAAACCTTTATCCAAAAACCACTTAAAGCTTGATCTTTGAACCTCAACCAAATCAGGCAGATATGTAGCTGATTTGGCTACCTGAATCGCGCTTCTGCTCATTCGAAACCTAAGTTTATATATAGAGAACTGTGGTGAGGTTTTGCATTAGCCTAAAAGTTAAGAATGAAGCTATAAAAACAATTCAACTAGAAATCCTGAAATAAGATTTAGTTGAGTTGAATCAATAAGAACTTAATTAACTAGGCCTTGCAAGGGTTTAGCGCAGATCCCAACACTAAACCACGAGAAGATTAATTCTACACTCAAAATAGATATTAAACTATAGAAAATGTCAATATTTAAGGCAACCCAAACAATCTTTTCGCATTTGAGGTGCTTCGTTCAGCAACCTCAGAGAAGCTATCACCTCTAAGGTCTGCTATTTTTTCCGCCACAAATTTCACATAAGAGGGTTCATTTCTCTTACCTCTATTAGGAACAGGAGAAAGGAAAGGGCTGTCGGTCTCAACGAGAAATCTATTAGAAGGGACTTCTTTAGCACACTCATGTATGTCTTGTGATTTTGAAAAAGTGATATTCCCACTAAAGCTTATATAAAAGCCAAGATCTAGAAATCTTCTCATTTGACTTGTGTTACCACTCCAGCAATGCATCACACCTTTTGGACAAGATCCTCCCTCAGAATTAAGGTTATTAAAAACTTCTAACATTTCATTTGCTGCCTCTCTGCAGTGGACGATTATCGGAAGATCTAACTCATTAGCTAATTTCAGCTGGGGTAACAATACTGACAGCTGATCATTTAAATTTTTCGCTTTAAAAAGATCAAGCCCTAGTTCTCCGATTGCAACAACTCTAAAGTCCTCAAGCGCTGCCTTTCTTAGAATTTCCAGAGTTTGAGAATTCCAGTGCTGAATATCTAAAGGATGAACACCAACTGAATATCTTAATTCATTAAATTGATCCGCTAAAGATTTAATAGCTGGGATTTCAGAGGGTTCCACACAAGCATGTAAAAGACTTTTAACTCCTACATTTCTCCACCTTAAAGCTACTTCTTCTCTATCCTTGTCAAAGGTAGAAAATACAATATGACAATGACTGTCTATAAGGGGGATCAAATCAGTCAAGTGAATTAAAAAACTACTCTTTTACATAGGAATTTTAAATTATTTAAGTTCAATTCGTATCTTTGGTTGCCTTCTTAAGCGCTGTACTAAGTCGAGATTTCTGATTGGCTCCTGTGTTTCTATGTAAAACTCCTTTTTTAACTGCTTTATCAATTTTACTAAAAGCAAAATTAAATATTTTTTGAAGATCAGCTTTAGCCTCTTCAACTGGTTCTTTTTCAAATTTTTCAGTAGCCGCATAACAATTCTTCATCAATGTACGAACTGTTGACTTATAAGTTTTGTTTTGGAGGCGGTTGCGTTCAGCTATTTGAATCCGCTTTTTTGCTGAGTTGGTATTTGCCACAGAGGCTAATGATGATCGTCTTATACTTACCTACACTACCTTAAGACAATGAAGAAGGAGTACATAAATCAGAAATAAGGCATAAGATAACCAAATTGAACCAATACCCAAAAGTTCATGAGGCAAATAATTAATAAACAGGAGTCCCAGAATTCTGTTTCTAAAGAATGTATTATCAAATGCACGAACCAAATAGAAGAAGCTAACTTTGAGTTACAAAGAATAACGGAGAGAACCTCTGGAGCAATTCAAGATAAAGCATACGAAGTAGTTAAAGATATTCTCCAAAACGTAAGAAAAAGAAGAGATGAAGCTCTTATTGAATACACTCAAGCTTTTGATGGATTTATTGCAAAACCATTACAAGTTTCATCAGAAAAAATCTTTAAAGCTTGGGATAGAACTCCAGTCCTTTTGCAAAACGCTCTTTTAACAGCAAAAAAAAGGATCGAAACTTTTCATAATCTTCAAGTCCCAAAAAATATTTCGTACACAGGACCTCATGGTGAGACTCTTGGCAGGCAATGGAACCCTGTTGAGAAAGCAGGCATATATGTTCCTGGAGGCAGAGCAGCCTATCCCAGCACTGTTTTAATGAATGCCATTCCTGCAACAGTAGCAGGAGTAAAAGAAATCATAATGGTATCTCCAGCTAACTCTCAAGGAGAGCTAAATCAAACAGTTTTAGCAGCTGCTCATATTTCTGGTATTAAAAAAGTTTTTCGTGTTGGAGGAGCTCAGGCGATTGGTGCGCTTGCATATGGAACAACTTCCATTCCAAAAGTAGATGTAATCAGTGGTCCAGGAAACATTTACGTAACTATGGCAAAGAAATTTGTGTACGGGACGGTAGGGATAGACTCTCTTGCAGGACCGAGCGAAGTTTTAATAATCGCAGATCATTCTGCAAAAGTAGAACACATTGCTTCAGATCTTTTAGCTCAAGCTGAGCACGATCCACTTGCCTCCTCAATTTTAATCACTACAGAGAAAAGATTTGCAGAAGAATTACCAAAAGAAATCAAACGTCAAATTGCTAATAATCCACGATCTAAAATATGCAAGAAGTCTCTTTCTGAATGGGGTTTAATAGTTATTTGTGACAACTTAAATACTTGCGCAAAATTAAGTAATGATTTTGCGCCAGAGCATCTTGAATTGCTTGTGGAGCATCCTAAAGAGTTCTCTAAAAACATTAAAAATGCTGGTGCAATATTTATTGGCTCATGGACTCCAGAGGCTATTGGCGACTATCTTGCAGGACCAAATCATACTCTTCCAACTTCAGGAACTGCACGTTTTTCAGGAGCTCTTGGAGTCGAAACATTCATGAAAAATACTTCAATCATAGAATTTACAGAAAAAGCCTTTAATAATACAAAGAAAGATGTAATACAACTAGCTAAAAGCGAAGGATTATATAGTCATTCTGAATCTTTAAGGATAAGAGATACTAAACCCTTGCAAGAGTGTTAACACTTACTATTTCCCCCTTAACCTCTCCAACTAAAACTTCATCAGTAAGATTCACAAAAAGACCATTTTCCAGTACACCTGGGATATTATTAATTTGACTTTCTAGGTCTTTAGGTTGATCAATTCCATTCTTGAAAATCAAATCAAGTATCAAATTCCCTTGATCCGTAACTACTGGTCCAGCTTTTTTTTGTGCCATCCTTAACTCACCAATTCCACCAATATCTTCTAAGGATTTACGAACTTGTTTCCAAGCCGCAGGGAGGACCTCTACAGGCAATTTAAACTCTAGATTCAACTTTTTAACGAGTTTAGATGAATCAACCACTACTAAAAACTTTTCAGAAATAGCAGCAACAAGCTTTTCCTGGACATGACAAGCGCCTCCACCCTTAATAAGTTGAAAATTTGGATCCACCTCATCTGCACCATCAATTGCTAAATCAATCTTTGAAACAGCAGAAAGCGAAGTCAGAGGAATTCCTAAGTCACCAGCCAAAACTTCACCTTGAAAAGATGTAGGAATACCCACAACATCCTTAATTTCTCCAGTCTTAATTTTTTGACCTAAAGCTTCAATCATTAAAGCCGCCGTTGAACCCGAACCGAGTCCAAGAATCATCCCATTATCTATCTGATCAACAGCAGCCAAAGCAACTGCTTTTTTCATCTGAGTTTGTAGATCCACTTTCAAAAAAATTACTTTGAGTGACAGTAGCAAGGTTTTCAACCAATTCCAGGTAAAGCAGCAGGCTTTATAGAAAGATTAATTTCTTGGTTATTCCTAAGAACTTCAATTTTAAAAGGCATGCCTATTTGAGCATTTTCAACTAGTTCAAGCAAAGACTTTGGATCAGCAATTGGATTCCCTTCTGCCTTAATCACAAGATCACCTCTACGCAATCCACCTTTCTCAGCTGGACTTTGAGGCATAACAGATTGAACTAATGCGCCTGAACGTTCAGGTAATAAAAGTATTGAATTTGGATCTTGATTATGTTCTTTAGCTATTCGCTCATTCAATAAAACTAACTGTGCTCCTAGGTAGGGATGCACCACTTCACCATTAGCAATCAACTGGGCTGTAACCCTTGAAGCAAGATTAATTGGGATAGCAAAACCAAGACCAGCTCCCGGCCCTGACCTGACCAAGGTATTTATACCTATAACTTTTCCTTCTGAATTGATTAATGGCCCGCCCGAATTACCTGGATTAATCGCAGCGTCAGTTTGTATTAGATCTAATCTCTTATCTGAGAATCCTAGGCTATTTATATCCCTGTGCAGGCTACTCACAATTCCTAATGTAACTGTACTTTCTAGTCCATAAGGTGTTCCAAGTGCTATTGCCCAATCTCCTACTTGAAGCTCCTCAGAATCACCCAAAGCAACACTCTCTAAATTAGATAAAGCTTTAACTTCAACCAATGCCAAGTCCGTTACTTGATCAGCTCCTACTACTTTCCCATCAACTTGATCTCCATTTTTAAAAGTAATAATTACGTTATCCACTCTCTCAACAACATGAGCATTTGTCAGAATGAGACCTTTTTTATCAATTACAAATCCTGACCCTTGAGCCTTCTCTTTCTGAGGGAATGTCCCCAAATCTCCTAAAAGATCTTTCAAAAGAGGGTCCAATAAATCAGATTCAAATTCTTCCATTTCAATTTCCCTTTCAATATCAATCCTCACAACTGCTGGAGCAACTTGACTTACGACATCAGCGACAAAACTATGTTTTTCAATGGATTGGAAGTCATCTGAAGCAAATAGTGGAGAAGATCTAAATAAAAAGCTAAATATGGCGAAGGTAAGAATGATGATATTTCTGATAAAACTTTTAGAGTTAAACTTTTTTCGGATTAAAAATAGTTGACCAGAATGTTGTTCAAACATTAAACACAACAACTCGATTGGATTAAGAATTTTATTTTATAGTTAATCAAACCTTTATCGAGTAAGCTTTAATAGCCTGACGGTTACCTCCTAAATGGGGAGGCAGGTCAAAACTAAAACCGCTCGGGCAAATAGCCCGACTTTGACACTGCCTTTTGTCTAATCCAACCGCTTCAGAACTAAAAGAAATTGCATCAAATGCTGCCGCTGTTAATGGCTTTGAGGTGGTTTATATAGAAATGCTCAATCATTCAATACCATTATCAATTCAAGTTAATGTCCGACATAGAGATCCTCAAAAGGAAGTAACTATTGATGATTGCGCATTTCTAAGCCAACCTATTGATGAAGCCATTCAAAACTCATCTACTATCAATCAACCCTTTACTTTAGAAATAAGCAGCGAAGGGATAGGTGAATTTTTAACTGAGGATAGAGATTTCCAAACTTTCAAAGGCTTTCCAGTTGAAGTGACTTATCAGGATTTAAAAAAAGTTGAACAACAGAAAAAAGGTTTACTTCTTTCCAAATCCGAAGATGATCTACAAATAAACCAAAAAGGAAGGATTAATCGAATCCCCATAAAAGATGTCCTAAGAGTTCGCCTCACCACATCTTCTGGTTAACTTCTAGATATATCAATATCTAAACCAATCATTCTCCTCTATATATCCCATCCTCGATGGCTCTTGTTCTACTCCCAGGCTTAAATAACTTAATTGAAGACATCAGTGAGGAAAAAAAACTTCCCTCACAAGTTGTCGAAGCTGCTCTAAGAGAAGCTCTACTTAAAGGCTATGAAAGATATAGAAGAACTCTTTATTTAGGTATTAGTGAAGATCCATTTGAGGAAGACTATTTTAGTAATTTTGACGTAGGTTTAGATCTCGAGGAAGAAGGCTACAGGGTTTTAGCAAGCAAAATCATTGTAGAAGAGGTTGAAAGCGATGATCATCAAATAGCCATAGCAGAAGTGATGCAAGTCGCTGATGATGCTCAAGTTGGAGACACAGTTGTTCTTGATGTAACTCCAGAGAAAGAAGAATTTGGAAGAATGGCTGCTGCGACCACTAAGCAAGTTTTAGCTCAAAAATTGCGTGACCAGCAAAGAAGAATGATTCAAGAAGAATTTGCCGATTTAGAAGATCCAGTCTTAACAGCAAGAGTTATCCGGTTTGAACGTCAATCCATAATTATGGCTGTCAGTTCAGGTCTTGGCAGACCAGAAGTTGAAGCAGAACTTCCAAGAAGAGACCAACTACCAAATGACAATTATAGAGCCAATGCAACTTTTAAAGTGTTTCTCAAAGAAGTTAGTGAGGTCCCTAGACGAGGTCCTCAACTTTTTGTAAGCAGATCCAACGCTGGTCTGGTTGTATATTTGTTTGAGAATGAAGTACCTGAAATCCAAGAAGGATCAGTAAGAATTGTTGCCGTATCACGAGAAGCAAACCCTCCCTCAAAAGCAGTGGGACCTAGAACAAAAGTTGCTGTTGACAGTATTGAAAGAGAGGTAGATCCAGTAGGCGCTTGCATAGGAGCTAGAGGTGCTCGAATTCAACAAGTAGTAAATGAACTTCGCGGAGAAAAAATCGATGTCATTCGCTGGTCTTCTGATCCCGTTCAATACATATGCAATTCCTTAAGCCCTGCAAGAGTTGAGGTGGTGAGGCTTGTAGACCCTGAAGGTCAGCATGCACATGTTTTAGTACCTCCCGACCAACTAAGTCTTGCTATTGGAAGAGAAGGTCAGAATGTAAGACTTGCGGCAAGACTTACAGGATGGAAAATAGATATAAAGAATTCTCAAGAATACGATCAAGCTTCTGAAGATTCTGAAGTGGCAGAATTAATTGCCCAAAGAGAAGAAGAAGAATCTCTGCAAAGAGAAGCAGAACAAAGACTTGAAGCTGAACAAACCGCAAGAGCTCAAGAAGATGCAAGGTTAAGAGAGCTTTATCCTCTCCCTGAAGATGAAGAAGACTTTCCAGAAGATCAATTAACAGAACTCAATCCCAACGGAAAAGAATTAAGTTTAAATGAAACAGAAATAATAGATGATCAAACCGAAATCAATCAAAATGAAGACGTAAAAGAAGAGGAAGGAGCCCGGTGAGTCAACGTCCCGTTCTGCGTCGCTGTGTAACCTGTAGAAAAGTACTGGATCGCCAGCAACTTTTAAGAGTTACCAGGGATTTCCAGAATGGAGTGGTTCTCGATGGAGGGATGGGAAGATCTGCCTATCTTTGTCCAAATGAGAAATGCCTTGAAGAAGCTTGGAAAAGAAAAAGACTGCAAAAAGCCTTGAAATGTGAAATTCAATCCAGTGTTATCAATCTGCTCCAAAAGAGACTTAATACCTGCATTGATTCAGATACTGAGGCATGATGAATGATATGAATCAATTAGTTCACTAACCAATCCTTGAAGCAAGCGAAACATTAATGACCAGCAGCGGAAAAATCAGGATTTACGAGTTGTCAAAGGACTTAAACCTTGACAACAAAGATGTGCTTAATGCAGCTCGAAAACTTGCCATTGCAGCAAAGAGCCATAGCAGTTCAATAAGCAATCTTGAAGCGAATCAAATTAAGAATTTTCTTAAGGAGGGATCTTCTACCACACAAGAGCAAAAGCCTAGTCAAAAGAAAGGTAAAGAAATCCTTTCAGTTAAAAAAAGCTCAATAAAACTTCAAAAAAATGTTAGCGATACAAAAAAACCTCCAAAAGTAGAGAAAAGCCAAAATCCACCTTCTAAATTGCCTTCGTTAAATCAAAATCTTAAGGTCCCTTCCAAGCCCAAACAAACTTTAATTACCTCAAAAGAAATATCCTCTTCCAACAAACTTCAGCAATCAACAAATAAAACCTCTGAGAAAGTAATCAATGCCCCTTCTCAACCAAATAAACCATCGCCTCCTAAACCAAGACAAGAAATAATACCTTCAGTTCCCAAACAGCCAAATAAAATTGTTATTCCTCAAAAGATTAACAATCAGAAAAAAGAAACCCATTCAAAACCTCTCCCAACAAACTCTAAAGAACCTAAAACAGCATTATCAAAAACTCAATTAACAAGTAAGCCTGAGCCAAAGAGACCATTAGCACCTCCAAGCAGACCTCAAATAAATCGTCAAGAGAGCCAGCCACCTTCAAACATTAATCAAAGAACTAAACCCTTAACTAATCAGCGTAGAGTACCGCTGCAGAAATCAGGACCTGGGAATCTTCAAAGAACCAATAATCAAAACAGACAGACCCCTCCCAGCAGAACAGGTCAACCACCTTCAAAGGGCAATTCTCTTGAGTTGGTAGGAGCACCCATAAGAAGAGAGAAACCTATCAACAAGGTTCCAGTGAAAGACATTAGCAATAAACCATCAAGGCCTGGAGCCCCTAATCGACCTGGGACTCCAAATCGACCTGGTCCCAATAATCGTAATGGGGGCAATAATCGACAAGGTTCTAATAATCGACAAGGTTCTAATAACCGTAGCGGAGTTCCTAGTCGTCCGAACGTTGGTCAGAATCGAACTGGTTCCCCTAATCGACCTGGTTCTTTTAATCGTCCAAGTGGACAAAATAGACCTGGTGCCCCTGTGAGATCTTCTGGAGCTCCTAATCCTAATCGTCCTACGAATCGACCAGGGATTCCTGCTGGAATGCGGAAGCCAGTTGCACCAAGTGAATTAATGCAACTGCAAAAGCCAAATAGTCGACCTGGAACGCCACCGCCAAGAAAGATTGACAGCACAACGAGTCCGAAGCCAAGAAGAGAAGGCTCAGATGGTGCCAAGCCACCAGTAAATAGGCCAACCCCAGCAGCAGCTCCCAAAAGGCCTGCTCATAGGCCTGGTGGGTCTCCAGCTCCTAGAAGAACAGGAAGACCTGACTGGGATGACAGCGCAAAACTTGATGCCCTAAGAAATAAATCCCCTCAAAAGCAACGTCAAAAAGTTCATATAATTGGAGAGAATGATGATGCCCTAACCACTGAAACAAGCGGATTTGCCGGAGAGCAACAGGCAGTTGTTCTTTCCGCAAGTTTAGCTAGACCATCTAAACCCAAAGCAAGTAAGAAAAATACAGCTAAACCACTAGCAGCAATTAGAAAACGCAAGAAAGAAACCACACGTCAAAGACAAAGAAGACGTGCTATGGAATTAAGGGCTGCAAGAGAAGCAAAGCTTGTGAGACCCGAAATGATAATTGTTCCAGAAGACAATCTGACAGTTCAAGAACTAGCTGACATGCTCAGTGTCGAAAGTTCTGAAATTATCAAATCATTATTTTTCAAAGGAATTACTGCAACTGTCACCCAATCCTTAGACCTAGCAACAATAGAGACAGTTGCAGAAGAATTTGGTGTTCCTGTTCTTCAAGATGATATTGAAGAAGCAGCTACAAAAACTGTTGACATGATTGAAGAGGCAGATTTAAAGCACTTAATCAAAAGGCCTCCTGTCGTAACAGTTATGGGCCACGTAGATCACGGGAAAACAAGTTTACTTGATGCAATTAGAAAAGCTAGAGTTGCCGCAAGTGAAGCTGGCGGAATAACTCAACACATAGGTGCCTATCAAGTAGAGACTGAACATGATGGTTCAACCAGAACACTCACTTTTTTAGATACCCCTGGTCATGAAGCCTTCACAGCTATGAGAGCTAGGGGAACTAGAGTCACAGATGTAGCAATTTTAGTTGTGGCAGCTGATGATGGTGTTAGACCTCAAACCCTTGAAGCAATAAGTCATGCTCGAGCAGCAAAAGTTCCAATAGTCGTAGCTATTAACAAAATTGATAAAGAAGGTTCATCTTCCGATCGGGTTAAAAAAGAGTTGTCAGAGCAAAATTTATTATCCGAAGAATGGGGAGGAGACGTGGTTATGGTCCCAGTGAGTGCAATAAAAGGAGAAAATATAGATAAACTTCTAGAAATGATATTGCTGGTAACAGAAGTAGAGGATCTTCAAGCAAACCCAAAGAGATTAGCCAAAGGGACTGTCATTGAAGCTCATCTTGATAAAGCAAAAGGACCCGTCGCGACTTTATTAGTACAAAATGGAACTCTCAAGTCAGGAGATGTAGTCGCAGCTGGACCAGTACTTGGAAAAGTTCGCGCAATGGTTGATGAAAATGGATCCAGACTTAAAGCGGCAGGACCATCTTGCCCTGTAGAAGCGCTCGGTTTTAGTGAGGTTCCCACTGCTGGAGATGAATTTGAGGTATATCCAGATGAAAAGTCAGCAAGATCCGTTGTGGGGGAAAGAGCGACTGATGCCCGTGCTGCAAGACTTGCCCAACAAATGGCATCAAGACGAGTTTCTCTTTCTGCAATGTCAGGTCAAGCAAGTGAAGGAGAATTAAAAGAATTGAATATTATTCTTAAAGCTGATGTCCAGGGAAGCCTAGAAGCCATTCTTGGATCATTAGAACAATTACCAAAAGACGAAGTTCAAGTAAGAGTATTGTTGTCAGCACCGGGAGAAATCACGGAAACAGATGTTGACCTAGCAGCAGCCTCAGGAGCAGTCATTGTAGGATTCAATACTTCAATGGCTTCTGGAGCGAAACGAGCAGCTGATGCAAATGGAGTAGATGTTAGAGAATATGAGGTTATTTATAAACTTCTAGAAGATATTCAATTAGCCATGGAGGGACTTCTAGAACCAGAAATGGTTGAGGAAGGGCTAGGTACAGCTGAAGTACGAGCAATATTTTCAATTGGAAGAAGTGCTGTCGCAGGATGTTATATAACAAATGGAAAGCTACAACGCAATTGCAAAGTCCGTGTAAAACGTGGAAGTCAAATTGTTTTCGAAGGTGATCTGGATTCGCTAAAGAGAAATAAAGATGATGTTAAAGATGTATCTACAGGTTTTGAATGTGGAATTGGTTGTGATCGTTTTGCAAATTGGGAAGAAGGAGATCAAATAGAAGCTTATAAACTTGTTACGCAAAGAAGAAAGCTAACAACTTAAATATTTTTAGTAAAATATTTTTATAAATAGATCTTTCAAGTAAAGATAATGATTTAATTAATTATTATCTTTACTTCTATCTTTTAATAATAAAAAACCAAGTATAATTAATGCTGAAATTTGGATAGCTAAATCATTAATTGAGACAACCTCTCCACCAACTATATTACTAAGCATGATGAAAAAGCCTAAAGCAGCCGAGCCGAAAAGAGCTATCCAAAGAGCTCTTCTCAAACCTCTATAAGGAGATTTAGATTCCCTTAAAAGTCTCTCGCGAAGCTTTGGATCCAAATTGGATTCTGGCTTATTAGAATTGCTCAAGGAAATCAAATATTTATATTTTGATTCTACTGCCGGTGTAGCTCAGAGGTAGAGCAACTGATTCGTAACCAGTAGGTCAGCGGTTCAATTCCGCTCTCCGGCATTAAATCACTTCAAGGTTTAAATATAATGAATTCGAAGAGAGGTTTATTTAGCTCAGGTCCTTCTAAAAACAACGGCTTCTATATGTCCTGTGATAAAACAAGTTACAAATCCAGAAAGAGTCTAAATACATCTTTGACACGTAAGTGTACAAATTTTTAATTTTACTTACCTGACAAACACAAATAACGCGGAATACCTGAGCTCTTTGAATATTTCTCACCTTGTTCCTTACATTGATCCATATCTTTCATTTCTATTTTTTCTATTACATCATTACTTTTCTGAAGAATTAACCAATAACTTTCAGCCTTAACCTGAATAGAAGATAAAAGACTAGCGCTTAGGGCAATTAGTAAAAAGCGTTGCATAGTTATCCCCCCATTACACATTAGAACTGCCAGCATATTTAGCTCCGAATGATTATTTTACTTTTGCAACATCTTGTTTGAAATTTGACAAAGAAGGCAACCTCAGCTGCATTAGCTCATGCCTAGGCTATTACTAAAATAATCCTTTTCATATAGGCATTAAGAAACTAAAAATAAGCATAAAAAAACCCTCTTATAGAGGGTTTTTTTATCAAGTTAAAGACTTAACCAATTGCAGGTGCTTGTAGAGCTACAGAAGTAGACTCAGCTGCTGCTAGGTCAAGTGGGAAGTTGTGAGCATTACGCTCATGCATTACTTCCATTCCAAGGTTTGCACGGTTAAGTACGTCACCCCAGGTTGGAACAACCTTACCTGATGTATCAACAACAGATTGGTTAAAGTTGAAACCATTCAAGTTGAATGCCATGGTGCAGATGCCCATAGAAGTCAGCCAAATACAAATTACTGGCCAAGAAGCCAAGAAGAAGTGAAGGCTGCGGCTATTATTGAAGCTGGCATATTGGAAGATTAAACGACCGAAGTAACCATGAGCTGCAACGATGTTATAGGTCTCTTCTTCTTGTCCAAACTTATAGCCGTAGTTCTGTGAATCAAGTCCTGTGGTCTCACGGATTAGTGATGAAGTAACCAAAGAACCGTGCATTGCAGAGAACAAAGCACCACCGAACATACCTGCTACACCAAGCATATGGAATGGATGCATCAAGATGTTGTGCTCGGCCTGGAAAACAAACATAAAGTTAAATGTTCCAGAAATTCCTAGAGGCATACCATCAGAGAATGAACCCTGACCGAATGGGTACACAAGGAAAACAGCAAAGGCTGCTGATACAGGAGCTGAATAAGCAACACAGATCCATGGGCGCATACCTAAACGGTATGAAAGCTCCCACTGACGTCCCATGTATGCACAAATACCAATAAGGAAGTGAAATATTACAAGCTGGTAAGGTCCACCGTTATAGAGCCACTCATCAAGAGTTGCTGCTTCCCAGATTGGGTAGAAGTGAAGGCCAATAGCGTTACTTGAAGGAACAACAGCACCAGA
>QBWD01000011.1 GCA_003283685.1 Prochlorococcus sp. AG-315-D17 | reverse complement strand
GCTTTTTGATTTTTTAAAAGATTTTTCTTCGGTTTTGATTTTTTCCCAATTATCTTTCACTTTCTTGATATTGATTTTTTCTTTCGTTTGAAAGACATGGGGATGTCTACGGATTAATTTTTTTGTAATTCCTTCAACGATATCCGTAATTTGAAATAAGTTATTTTCTTGTGCTATTTGGGCATGCAATATTATTTGCAACAAGAGATCTCCAAGTTCTTCTTTTAGCTCATTTGGCGTTTCTTCTCGTATTGCATGAGCAACTTCTTGAGCTTCTTCAATCACATATGGTATTAAAGAATGGTGAGTTTGCTCTAGATCCCAAGGACAACCTTCATTTGGATCACGCAAAATGGAAACGATTTTTATTAGTTCAGCAAATGACTCTTTAACATCGACTTCTTTTTCTTGTTTCATAGTCTAGTTCTTTTGAAGAATATCTTTCATACTTGAAAATAGATTTTTTCTCAAAAAGGATCAGATTAAGGTATAAAGTATTTGTCATTAGCTTAATGACAAAGGCTAAGAATACAACGGGCGATTAGCTCAGCGGTAGAGCGCCTGCCTTACAAGCAGGATGTCCCTGGTTCGAACCCTGGATCGCCCATAACTTTTCAAGAGCTTTTCTTATCAGCTCACTCCAAACGGCCTGAAAGCAACTTTTGATGACTTTGGTGAAAAAATTTCTCAAGTTCATTAAATTTAAGGTTTTTAGACCTATTTATCTAGCTTTTATTCTTCCGGGAACAATATTGAAGCTAGCTCTTCAGAATCAACTTCATAAACACGAGCTAGACTTGTCTCAATTGCGCTAGTTACTTCGCCTGGTAAAAACCTCATAGCATTCAAAGCATCGTCAGCTATTTCATCAGTAAGTAATTTGTCTTGATCATTTAATTTTTCGTCGTTAATGACAGCTATTACCCAACTTTGGTATGCATAAACCAGATCAGAGAATTCCAGTTCGGGGTTGTTCAGATCCATAATCAAAGAAACTGATAATCAACAATTAACACTAGTTTGGCTTTAGTTGGAGAAAATGTCTTCCATGGAACAAATCTCTCATACTTCAATTCAGGCAAAAGTCTTTGATTTTGCTTTGCTTGAATTGATAAGAAGTAAACGAGATAGCTTTCAGCCTCTTTGGAGTGTGGATAGTTGGGTTAAATTTTTGATTTGGATGACTTTAAATTGTGGGTTATCTGGTGAACGAGAAAGTCTTGAATTATTTGCTCATGCAATAGGCTCTCCATTAACTAAGCGTATGCGTAAAGTTTTTTTCGAAAGAGTTCTAGATGATTTGTCCTTACATGTTTTGGCTGATCCAGCGGAAACACAAATTTTGGTGATGCCTTTATCTAATGGACAGTTGATAAAAAATAATGAGGTCGATCAAGCCTTTAATAATATTGGTTTAAGCGAAAAGGTTGCTTTAGATCAATCTCTTTGGAAAAGACATGAATCTATAATTGCTATTCCTTGGAACTTGAAAAAGTGACATTGAATTTAGGAACATCACGAATGGTATAACTCTTTGCGAGCATAGGTAAATTAAATTAAACATATTTTTTTTTCTGTGATAGAGCGGGCAAAAACTACCAATTTTCCTGAGGCAGCTGGACTTCCTAAAACATATGACCCTGTTGGGACTGAAAATCGCTGGCAGCGGGCTTGGGAAGAAAACGGTGCATTTAAGCCTAATCCAAATGAACCTGGGGATCCATTTTCAATAGTGATTCCTCCTCCTAATGTCACAGGCAGTCTTCATATGGGTCATGCTTTTAATACGGCTTTGATCGATACCATTGTTAGATATCAGAGATTGCAGGGAAAAAACGTTCTTTGTCTCCCAGGAACAGATCATGCATCGATTGCAGTGCAAACAATTCTTGAAAAACAACTGAAAGAGGAGGGTTTAACTCGACGAGATCTTGGAAGATCTTCTTTTTTAGAAAAAGCTTGGGAATGGAAGGAAAAAAGCGGGGGGAGAATCGTTGATCAATTAAAACGTTTGGGATATTCCGTTGATTGGAGTAGAGAGAGATTTACTTTAGATGAGGGATTAAGTAAAGCTGTTTCTGAAGCATTTGTGCGTTTATATGAAAAAGGCTTGATTTATAGAGGTGAATATTTAGTTAATTGGTGTCCCGCTTCTTGTTCGGCTGTAAGCGATCTAGAAGTCGAGATGAAAGAAGTTGATGGCTATTTATGGCATTTTCAATATCCAATAGTTAATTCATCCTCAGATATTAATTTTCTTGAGGTGGCTACAACACGTCCAGAAACGATGCTTGGTGATGTTGCTGTCGCTGTTAATCCTTTAGATGAACGATATAAACATTTAATTGGTGAAAAACTTACTTTGCCATTAGTTGGAAGAATAATTCCGATTATCGCTGACCATCATGTGGACCAAAACTTTGGAACAGGATGTGTGAAAGTGACGCCAGCGCATGATCCAAATGATTTTGAGATAGGGCAAAGACATGGCCTACCCCAAATCACGGTGATGACGAAAAAAGGAACTATGAATAATAATGCTGGTCAATTCGAAGGATTGGATCGATTTGAAGCTCGTAAAGCTGTAGTCGAGTCTTTGAAAGACGAAGGACTCCTAAAGAAAATAGAGCCTTATAAGCATAGTGTTCCTTTTTCAGATAGGGGAAAAGTTCCTATAGAACCATTGCTGTCGACTCAGTGGTTTGTAAAAATGGATCCTTTAGCTAATAAATGCAGTAAGTTCTTAGCAGAGGGAAAACCTCAATTTATACCCAATAGATGGAGAAAGGTTTATAAGGATTGGTTAACTGATATTAGGGATTGGTGTATTAGTAGACAATTGTGGTGGGGCCATAGGATACCAGCTTGGTTTGTTATCAGTGAGACTGGCAATAAAGTTATTAATGAGACGCCTTATATTGTTGCTCGAACGGAAGTTGAAGCTATAAAAATTGCAAAAGAAAAATATGGTAATTCAGTAGAAATAGAACAAGATGAAGATGTTTTAGATACTTGGTTCTCAAGTGGATTATGGCCTTTCTCAACGATGGGTTGGCCAGATGAAAATTCTCCAGATTTTCGTTTTTGGTATCCAACAAACACATTAGTTACAGGCTTTGACATCATTTTCTTTTGGGTGGCGAGAATGACAATGATGGCTGGTGTTTTTACAGATCAAATACCTTTCTCTGATGTTTATATTCATGGACTCGTAAGAGATGAGCAGAATCGAAAAATGAGCAAAAGTGCGGGCAATGGTATTGACCCTTTATTACTAATTGATCGATATGGAACAGATGCTTTAAGGTTTGCATTGGTGCGTGAAGTCGCAGGAGCAGGCCAAGATATTCGACTTGATTATGATCGTAAAAGTAATACTTCACTTACTGTTGAAGCCTCTAGAAACTTTGCTAATAAACTTTGGAATGCAACTAGATTTGCACTAATTAATCTTGATGATCAAAAGAATCAGAATTTAGACAAATTTGATTATACTCAATTACAATTATCCGATAAATGGATTTTATCTAGGCTCTCTAGAGTTAATAGTGAGACCTCAAATCGATATGAAACCTATGGATTAGGAGAGGCTGCTAAAGGTTTATATGAATTTGCATGGAACGATTTTTGTGACTGGTATTTAGAGTTAATTAAGCGTCGTTTAAATAATGTAGATTCTTCTTCTCCAGAGGAATCTTTAGATCAGCAATTAGCAAAAAGTGTTTTATATAAGGTATTAAGTGATCTTTTCATTATGCTTCATCCACTAATGCCTCATTTGACTGAGGAGCTTTGGCATGGATTAACAGGTGTTTCTGAAGATCAATTTCTAGCTTTACAACCTTGGCCTACATTTAATGATGAAGACTTGAATGAGGAATTAGAGAATTCTTTTAGTGAATTATTTGCTTCTATAAGATTAATTCGTAATTTAAGAGCAGAAGCTGGTTTGAAACCTTCTCAAAAGGTGCCTGTTCTTTTGATTTCAGGTAAAAGTGCATTAATTCATATTTTAAAAACATCAATTAATGATATTGAAGTTTTAACTAAGGCTAAAGACGTTCAAATATTGACTACAGAAGAAGCAAAGTTATTACCTCCTATGAAGGTTTTGGCTGGTGTTAGTGGCGAGTTGGAGGTTGTATTACCTATTGAAGGCTTAGTTGATATAAATTCTTTAAGATCTCGACTTGAAAAAGATTTAAATAAAGCGCAAAAAGAAATAGCCAATCTTAATGGTCGTCTTTCTAATGAAAATTTTGTAGATAAGGCTCCTACGGAGGTTGTTTCACAGTGCCGAGAAAAGTTGAGGGAAGCAGAGGCTCAACTTCGTTTGGTACGAAAACGCCTTGTAGGACTTGATTAATGTGTTTAAAGTAATGATTAGCAATGTAGACCTATTTATAGAAAATTTTTCACCTTTTCTAATTAGTCCTTTAGGTGTTTTTATATTTATTGTTTTATATGCATTGTGGGTAACTTGCTTGCTCCCAGGGTCATGGCTTTCAATGCTATCTGGTTTTATATATGGGACTTGGCTAGGAAGTTTAATAGTCTTTCTAGGTGCTTTTCTTGGCGCTCATTTAACTTTTTATCTAGGGAGAACATTTTTAAAAGATTGGGCACAAAAAAAAGTCTCGACTTTTTCAAAAATTAAATCAATTGAGAAAGCTGTGAGTAGGGAGGGTCGTAAATTAGTTTTTTTAACAAGACTTTCCCCTCTTTTCCCATTTGGGATGCTTAATTTTGCTTATGGATTAAGTGATGTCAAAGTTCTAGATTTTACGCTAGGAATGCTAGGAATAGTACCAGGAACTATTTTGTATTGTAGCTTTGGTTCATTAGCACTGGAAATTTCTAATTTCGGTGATGTTCTTTCTGGAAGATCAACTACTGATTCTTTTATTTGGAGTCTAATTAGTATTATTTCAACAATTTTAATTGTTATCTTAATATTACGCTCTACAAAAAAGATATATCAGGATTCTGAATCATCAACATAATTTTTAACTGGTAAATTCCAATCTTTAAGAATAGCAAAAATAATAAACCAATAAAGTCTGATGCGAGCAACGAATCCCTTTTTTGACAGAAGCAGTTGATATTTGGCTTGTCCACATTCTGTCTTGATTAGTGAGTAGATACGAATTTTATTCATTTAAAGAATTTCTCTAAGCTTTTATAATAATAGTTTTAAAGCCTTTTCATTAAGTATTGTTATTCCTAGCTTATTTGCTTTTCGTAATTTACTTCCTGAATTCTCTCCAGCAATCAGATAATCAGTATTTTTGCTGATTGAAGATGTTACTTTTCCACCTGCATCTTCAATGATTTGTGTTGCCTCGTTTCGAGTCATTGAGTTTAAGCTCCCAGTTAAAACAATAACTTTTCCTTGTAAAGGATATGATTTATTTGTATTATCTTCTGATTCATTTTTATTAAAATTGCTCGTATTGCCCAAGGAGAATCCAATTGCTTTAAGCTCTTGCAGTAATAATATATTTTGAGCATCAGCAAACCAATTACTAATAGATTCTGCAATTTCATTTCCAATCCCATAGATATTAGTAACTACTTCGGGTGAATCAATTATTGCTTTTGAAAGATCTTCAATACTATGAAATTCTTTTGAAAGAGATTTAGCATTTGCTTCACCGACTAAAGGAATACCCAAGCCATAGAGTTGTTTTTGCCAGGGTTTTTTTATGGACTCTTTTAATTCAACTAGAAGATTATCAGCTGATTTCTTACCAAATCTTGCAAGGCTTGAAAGTGAATTGATGTCGAGTTTATATAAATCAGAGATTGAGTTAACATACCCTTTATTTATTAATTGAGAAATTATTTTCTCTCCTAATCCATCAATATTAATTGATCCTTTACTGACCCAATGAAGTATTAGGCCTTTTAATATGGCTGGACATTTTTTATTAATACATTTCGTTACTGCTTCATCAGCTTCCTGGACTAATTCTGAATTACATTCAGGGCAGTTTTCAGGAAGTTGAACTAAAGTTGCATCAGAAACTCTAAGCTCAGCTATAACATTGATAACTTCAGGGATGATTTCACCAGCTTTTCTAACAATTACTGTGTCTTCGTTATGAAGATTTAAAGTCGTTAATCTTTTGGCATTGTGAAGAGTAGCTCGGTTTACGGATGTACCCGCTAAAAGAACTGGTTCGAATTCTGCAACAGGGGTCACAGCTCCTGTTCTTCCCACTTGAAAGATCAATCTCTTTAGTTTAGTTGGCTTTTCTTCAGCAGGGTATTTGACAGCTATAGCCCATCTTGGAGCTTTGTTGGTAGATCCTAAAAGATTCTGAATTTCAAAATTATCAACTTTTACAACTATCCCATCGGTAGCATATGGTAAATTATTTTTTTCTATTTCCCAATATTTATAAAATGAATTTGCATCTTCTAAGTTACTTTTAAGATGGTAATTTGGGTTTACTTTAAATCCAATATCTTCTAAAAATTTAAGTGCATCAGATTGAGCTATAGGTTTTTTTAAATTAAGATTTAGTAATTCCCAGTTCTCGGGAATATGTAGACTGTAGGCAAAGAAGTCTAGATTTCTGGACGCAACAATTTTCGAATCTAATTGCCTGAGTGTACCCGCACATGCATTTCGAGGGTTTGCAAAAAGAACCTCACCAGTATTTTTTCTATTCATATTTATTCTCTCAAAAGTTTTATTTGGCATAAATGCTTCGCCCCTTATTTCTAATATAGGAGGTGGATTATTTAATATTAATGAAAGAGGAATTGTCGAGATTGTACGTATATTTGAAGTGATATCTTCCCCTTCCTTTCCATCTCCCCTAGTGGCTGCTTTGGTTAATATACCGTTCTCATAGGTTAGTGCAATTGCATTACCATCAATTTTTAGTTCACATGTTAACTCTAGTTGATGTGCATCTTTTTGATCTTTTATTTCTTTCTTAATTAATTTATTTGTTCTCTCATGCCATGCTTTTAATTCTTTAAGATTAAAGGCATTATCTAAGCTGAGTAGAGGGATATTATGATGAATACTTTTAAATCCGCTGGAAGCATTACCACCTAACCTTTGTGATGGACTATCTGAAGTGACTAGAGATGGATTGTTATATTCAATATTGGTTAATTCCCTGTAAAGTTGATCATAAATCCCATCCTCCATATAGGGAGAATCTAAAACATAATAAGAATGATTTGCTTTATTTAGTAAATCTCTAAGCTCTTTTGCACGCTCTGCAAGATAATTAAAGTTTGATTCCACGTTGAAATTTTTTTTTATTAACTTTCAGTTTTTGCAATACGATCAATTCGCCAATTTTCGTCTATTTTGATAAAGGTAAAATCTAGAGGCATTTCGTCTTTTTTGTCTTCTGATTTGAGTTTTAGCGTCAGCATTATTTCCTTATCTTCGATTCTTGGGCGACCAGATTTTAAATTTCTATAACGATTCAGCTGTAAACCACCTAGAAATTTAATGAAGTCTTGTCTGTTGACGTGCTGCTTATAGCCTTTAGTTGTGAGTCTATAGGCACCATCAATACGCCCAGCTGCAATTTGATTGAAAAATTGTTTAATAAGTGGATTTATTCCTCTAGCGCTAATAACTAGTTTTATCGCATTGAACGTCCAGAAGAGTAAAAGCGCACTAACTCCTACAAGAAGAACTTTGATTCCAATGGCTTTTACTAGAGCACCATCCATTTTTCTTTATGCTGTTTAATTAGAGAGTCTGACGTATTAACTATAGAAATTAGCTTGTTTGTTATCGACTGTTAGTCAGAATGTTATCTGAATAATAAAGCCATCGGTTTATCTGCGCATATGTCTGTGATAACTGTATTACCAATTTTTCACAGATTAAACACAGAATACTTTCAAGGTTCTTTGGTTAAAGAGGGCATTCCAAGAGTTGGTATACGTTGGAGTGATGGCAGAATGAAAGCTACAGCAGGCTTATATAGAAGAAAATCAAATTTCTTTGGAATTCAAGTATGTGAAATAATTCTCTCTAAACCTTTGCTTTCTAACCTTCCTGAAAAAGCTTTAGAGAGCACCTTATGTCATGAAATGATCCATGCATGGATAGACCTAGTTTTAAAAGCTAAGGAGGTTCATGGCCCTTATTTTCATCAACGAATGGAAGAAATAAATTCTTCGCAAGATAAGTTCCAAGTGACGGTTCGCCATTCTTTCCCAATACCAAAGAGACCTCCTAGATGGCTAGCAACTTGTCCAGCATGTCATAGAAGTTTTCCATATCAACGTTTAATGAAAGGTGCTGCATGCCGGAGCTGTTGTAACAATTACTTTCAGGGTAAATGGAATAGAAAATGTTTATTGCAATTCGAACGCCTTTGAGATGCCAAATAAAAGTTTTGAGTTGCTCAGAGTTTTTTAATTAATCTTTTTGAGAATTTCATTACTAGATTTTTCAAATGTTTGGAACAAAGCGTTAAATTCTACATATGGGCTCATACCAAAATCGAAATCAAAATCGTCAACGATCCCGTCAAAATCGAAATCCAAGTCGTCAACGATCTAGCGATTCTTTAGATAGGAGAATGGATCAATGGATTCAAACAGGAAAACAGGTTGTTGACGGCGTATCTGGAAATCGTCCTGGGAGAAGGAGAGGAGAACGCCAAGGAAGCTCTAATGGAGCTAATCTTGAGAATGTTGGGCGTTGGGTCGAGGAGAAGATTGATTGGTTTTTTGAAGAGGATGATGATTGGTTAGATAGTGAAGAGATCAATGAGCCAATTCCAGAAATAAATGAAAATAAAAAAAGACCTCTAAGAGCTATTTCATTGAGAGCTCCTAAGGCTTTGCCTCCTCAAATTAATGAAATAAGAAATAATTTAGATGATGAGAATGAATGGCCTGATGAACAGTCCTTTAAGGTAAATAATTGGGAAAGAAAAGATCAGTTAATCGAAAAACAAAATCAGGATTTTGATAACTATAGTTCAAATATAAATTCTTCTAGAAGAAAAAATTTGCCTAGATCAAGTAGAAAAAAATATTAGGAATGTTTTAAAAAGCTATTTTTGGTATAGGACCTAACCATTTTTCTAATTCAGGATTAAATACTTCTCTAATTACAGTTAATTCTTTTTTTTGACGAAAAAATCGATAATGCCGACTCCAAAAAGGGCCTTCTTGTTTAAATTCTAATTCTAACCAATTGGCACTTACTAAGGCCAAACCGTCAACCTCTCTGAAAAGTTCTGAGCGACCTTGCGTGAGACTTTTCCATATTGGTTGATTTTGATTTTGCAGATGTTTTTCGGCTTCTTTATAATTCCACCAGCTCTCAGCCCATGCAAGAGTTATTTCCCCACAAGTCAACCAAACTTGTCGGCGAAGCAATGGCGGCTCTAATTCTTTTACTTCTTCAGGAACTTTTGCTTTAGGGTTATTTTCTATGCCCATTGAAATTAGTTTGACGGCAACTTCATGACCAGTCAAAAGCTTTAAATTTCTTGTAGGACTCCCATCTCCTAATAGCATTAACTGCCATGGGCCAGGAAGTTTTTCATGACCTTTTCCTGAGAGAACACTTTCTTTAGGTGCTTCCCAAATGAGCTCAGGTGAAATGAAAGGTGTTTGTTTTGAATTCACTTGTGTGATGAGTTGGATTTTTGATGTTCATTACTTGCAGTTTTTTTCATGTTTTCTATTTTTAACCAAATTAGAAGTGCAGTGAGATCAGCTTTGCTTACACCTGGAACTTGGGCGGCATGGCCAAGACTGACTGGTTGAGATATAGATAGTTTTTCTCTTGCTTCTTGAGAAAGAGTTTTTATATTGTTGTAATTTAAGTTTCTTGGTAGTAACTTTTTACTTTGTTTTTTGAATTGATTTATCTGAGCTTCTTGTCTTTCTAAATAACCACTGTATTTAAGATCTATTTCTACTCCTTCTTGAATATCTAAAGGTATATTTCTATCAATTAAATTATAATTAATAAGATCTTTAAAATGAACATTGGTTCGTCTTAAGAAGTCTGCTAAAGTTAGTGAACCTTTAATAGGTGTTCCAGTAGAGATTCTTAT
The DNA here is from genome assembly GCA_003283685.1 of Prochlorococcus sp. AG-315-D17. Next base: position 16,682 of record QBWD01000011.1, on the reverse strand, counting down.
TTTCTCAGCGATATTATCACTATCTTTTATACGCTCTTTATTCATTCTTGATTTTTCTATTTCTATAGATTCATTTTTTGCACTAAATATTTTCCATCTTCTTTCATCAATTAGTCCTAGCTGGTGTGCGAGTGGAGTTAGTCTTCTGTCTGCATTATCCCCTCTCAGTACTAATCGATATTCACTTCGGCTTGTTAATACTCTATAGGGTTCTTTTAAGTCTTTTGAAACTAGATCATCAATCATAGTTCCTATATAACTACTTTCACGACCAAAGATAACTTCATTTTGATTTTTTACTAATCTTGAAGCATTTAAACCTGCTACTAATCCTTGGGCAGCGGCTTCTTCGTATCCTGTTGTTCCATTAAGTTGTCCAGCACTAAACAACCCTTTAATTTTTTTTGTTTCTAATGTTGGTAGGAGTTGAGTAGCGGGAAGATAGTCATATTCAACCGCATAGGCTGGCCTAAGCATTACGCATTGTTCTAATCCTGGAAGGGTTCTCAAAAGCTCCAATTGTAAGTTTTCAGGTAACCCTGTGGAAAAACCTTGTACATAAATTTCTGGAGTATCTCTTCCTTCAGGTTCTAGAAAAATTTGGTGCGAATCTTTGTCTGCGAAGCGAACGATTTTATCTTCGATGGAAGGGCAATATCTTGGCCCTTTGCTATCTATGAAACCACCATAAATTGGAGTTAAATGTAGATTCTTTTTAATAAGTTGGTGAGTTTCTTTTGTTGTACGAGTTATATGGCAACTCATCTGTTCACCGCTTTTCCATGATGTAGGGTCAAAGGAAAAAAATCGGTCTGAAGCGTCACTAAGTTGTTCATCAAGAGAACCAAGATCAATACTTCTTCTATCCACTCTTGCAGGTGTTCCTGTTTTTAAACGATCAGTGGTAAAACCTAATTTTTGTAATTCTTCTGTTAAGCCTTCAGATGCCTGTTCACCTGCTCGACCAGCGCTCATAGATTGATTACCAATCCAAATTCTTCCGCCTAGAAAAGTACCAGTGGTAAGTATGACTGCGTTAGCAGAAAAAATACTTCCAAAATAAGTTTTAATTCCCTTTACTTTGCCAATTCTGTCTGTTTCTTCAGCCTTAAAAGGATTGTTTGTATTAGAAAGAGTTTCTATCTCTAGGCCTGTAACCATAGCCTCTCGAATCTTAAGATTCGGAGTTTCTCGAAGTACTCTAAGCATCTCATTGGCATATAAGCGTTTATCTGTTTGTGCTCTTAAAGCTCTTACAGCTGGCCCCCTACTTGAGTTCAGTACTCTTTTCTGAAGAGCTGTTAAATCTGCTAATTTTCCTATTATTCCTCCTAATGCATCAACTTCATGCACTAGCTGACTTTTTGCAGGGCCGCCTACGGCAGGATTACATGGTTGCCATGCAATACGATCAAGATTAAGTGTAAATAAAGCTGTATTTAAACCTAATCTGGCTGAGGTTAATGCAGCTTCACAACCGGCATGGCCACCACCAACAACAATGACATCAAATATTTCATTTGTGGACTGTTTATTAATCATCAATCAATCCATTGTGGGGTATTTTAATCTTGTTTAGGAGTTAAGCCGCAAGATTTCTAAATCTAGTGAATTGAGGTTCAAATAGTAATTTAACTGTTCCTACAGGACCATTCCTATGCTTTGTGACTATTACTTCTGTAATACCTCTGTCAGTAGTTTCGGGATTGTAATACTCATCTCGATAAATCATCAAAACTAAATCAGCATCTTGTTCTATTGAACCTGATTCACGCAGGTCGCTTAGCATTGGTCTCTTGTTAGTTCTAGATTCCACCCCTCGACTTAATTGAGAGAGTGCTATTACAGGAACTTTTAGTTCCCTGGCCATACCTTTCAGGCCTCTTGTAATTCTTGAGATTTCTTGTACTCGATTATCTGGTGTACTACCTTCCATGAGTTGCAAGTAATCGATAATGATGAGGCCAAGTTCCTTGCCTTGTTCTGCAATTAAGCGTCTACATAATGAGCGCATTTCAAGAACACTTGAATTTGGTTTGTCGTCAATAAAGATTGGCAATTGACCTAGTGTGTTTATACCTTGTCCAAGAAGTGGCCATTCATCCTGCTGTAATCGACCAGTTCTTAATCTTCCGCTTTCAATTCCTACCTCACTAGATAGCAATCTGTAAGTTAATTGCTCTTTACTCATCTCAAGACTAAATATGCATACTGGAAGGTCGTGAAGTTGAGCTACGTTTTTTGCAAGATTAAGGACAATTGATGTTTTGCCCATCGCTGGCCTGCCTGCAACAATGATTAGATCGCTTCTCTGAAGACCTTGAGTCATTGCATCAAGATCATAAAAATTTACGGGTATGCCAGCTACAGATGTTCCTAATGACCGACTTTCAATTTCATTAAAAGTACTTGTAAGAATTTCTGCCGTAGGTGTTAATCCTTTGGATGGTTGCTCTTGGCTAATGGCAAAAATCTTTTGCTCTGCTTGATCTATTGCATCTTCCATAGGAAGACTTTGATCAAATCCTAATTTGATAACTTCATTACCAGATCGAATTAATTGTCTTCGGAGAAACTTGTCACTTATTAATTTTGCAACTTGCTCAATTGAGGCTGTGGATGTAACTCTTTCGACTAATTCAACTAAACGATTATTACCTCCTATTTTTTCTAATGAATTAGTATCAGCAAGCCATGCACTCATGGCAGTTAAATCTGTTGGTTTACCTTGACTATGAAGCATTACAGCAGTTCGAAAAATTTCTCGATGTGCAGCAATATAAAAAGCTTCGGGTTGTAAAAAATCTGCTATTCGGCTTATGGCATCAGGATCTAGAAGAATCCCACCTAAAACAGATTCTTCTGCCTCTAAGTTTTGAGGTGGTATTTGGTCGGGTTGAGCTTCAAAGCGGGGAGTATCAATTTTGGAAGTTTTGGATCTTCCAAGATTTTCAACTGATTTGGACAAATCTCCGTTATTTGGGGAGGGGGCACTAATCATTTATTGAAGCCGTACACCAGGTCTTTTACTTTGGCTACCTATTGGCGATATGCAACTATTAGTAACTAGCAACTTCAAGGTTTATTTCAGCATTTACTTCACTGTGAAGTTTGATTTGAACCTTGTATTTCCCTACTCCATGAATTTCAGGGACAGATATTTCTCTACGATCAATTTCTTTTTTAGTTACCTCCTTAATAACTTCTGCAATATCTCCATTTGTCACGGTTCCAAATAAAACCCCATCTTCACCTACTTGCTTTTTAACTGTAAACCTCCCAATGGTAGTAAGAGCTGTTTGGAAATCTATAGCCTCTTGTTTCTTTGCAGCTTCTTTTTCAGCTTGTTTTGCTCTTCTATGCTCGACTTGCTTTAGAACAGTCGGCGTTACTGGTAAGGCTTTTTTATTTGGTAATAAATAGTTTCTTGCAAAACCAGGAGCAACTTCTACAAGGTCACCATCTTTACCAAGACTTTTTATGTCTTCATTTAGAACAACTTGAACTCGTTTAGCCATGGATTGATTGAGAGCTATGTTTAATTACTTATGGATAACTTTACGACGCGATAGGTAATCGAATCTTTTTAGCTAGTCCAAGAGCATTTAAAAAACGTATATGCTGCCAAGTTAGGTCAATTTGGTTTTTTTGTAGCCCATGTTTTGCAGAACTTGGGAATGCATGGTGATTATTGTGCCATCCTTCCCCAAATGTTAGAGCTGCTACCCATTTATTATTTTTCGAATTATCTCCACTTTCATAAGCAATAGTTCCCCAACAATGAGTAGCAGAATTAACGAGCCAGGTTATGTGATAAACGAAAACAAGACGAAGAGGAATTCCCCAAAGGACTAAGGCCCATCCTCCTGCTCCAGTTGCTGTACCAATCCAAAAAAGAAAAGCCCCTAATGGTAGTTGAAGAAGTAAAAAATATTTATTTAAAAAGCGATAGTAAGGATCTTTGTTTAAATCACCTGCAAGTCTATTTACAGCTTTCATTGCTGCTACATCTTCAAACATCCATCCCATATGGCTCCACCAAAATCCTTTATTACTGTCATGGTGATCAGCCTCGGTATCAGAAAAAGTATGATGATGTCTATGTAGTCCAACCCAATCAATTGGTCCATGTTGGCAACTTATTGCTCCACAAGTTGCAAAAAATCTTTCAAGCCACTTAGGTACTTGAAACGAGCGGTGAGATAAAAGGCGATGATATCCAGTTGTTACTCCTAGACATGCAGTAATCCAATAAAGGATCAGAAATGCAGAGAATGCCTGCCAGCTCCAAAATTGTTCTTGTAAGGCAAAAATGGTTAGAGAATGTATTGCTCCCATGAAAAGTACCGTTCCCCATCTTTTTCGTGCTTTTTTGACGTTGTGACGGGTTGATATTCGAGTCGATAAAGGTTCCTGAAGCTTTCTTGAAGCCTCCATTGCTTTTTCACCAGAGACTGGTTTTGAAAATGGAGCCGAAGCTTCGATCACACTGGAAACCATTAGTGATGCGTCTAGTTATCGTATATGATAGACGATAAGGATCCTAATCAGGTCTTTTTGTTGATTCTGTACGTGATTTGTGAAGTCTGGTTTCCGCGATGAATTGATTGCTGGTCGAAGAGCGATGGCTCACCTTATTCATGTTTGGCATGAGCGTAATGCTTGGTCTCACAAGGTTGTTCCTGCTTTAGCTGAATCTCTTGATTTAGGCAGAGTACATAGTTCTCAGATTTCTAATTTACGAAATGGAAAGCTTGTATCTCCTAGTCCAGAAGTTTTTTTTGCTTTGGGAAAGGTCAATAAATCTCTTTCTCTTGGTCTGGAAAAAATAAAAAATCAATTATCGATAGTTAATCCTGAACTTCTTAAAATTCTTGTTGATTCTGCTATACCAGTTGAGGGGAATGATGGAAATTCACTTTCAGCGGGGGACTTCTTTGAGATTTTTGTTGGTTTAGCTTCTTTGCCATCATCCTTTGATTGGTTTATTGAGGACAATGAGGCCTCTGTTTTAAGTGCATCTCTCGCGGATTATCTTTGTAAAGGTAAGTCTTGGAGGATTTGTCGTGAGGAAGTAATGGCTGCTTATCCAGTTAGTAAAAAACAACGAAGAGAGAGATTTGCAGAAGTTATGGCAGGCTTAAGAGATTACACAGCTGAGGAACTTGACGGTGAATTATTAGATTTACATGCTACCAACAGGGCCTTAAATGCTATTGCAGTAGAAGGAGCAGATAATTTTTTAGAGAGTCTTCGCCAAAGGGGATTATTATTAAAAGATCAAGAAAAATTAGAAATTATTTTTTCTGATTGATAAAGTATTTCTATATATGGGAAATAAAATAAATCAACATATATCCGAAGAACCTGCTCGGAAGTTTGTTCAATCTATTGAGAAAAAAATATCTACTTCAATTAGAGATCATACTGATAATGTAACTTTTAAATTAGAAAAAGTACTAAAGGCATTTTCTAAATCACATTTAAATGTGCAGCATTTCACCTCATTGACTGGATATGGTCATGGAGATTTAGGAAGAGAAGTTATTGATGATATTTTTGCAAATATTTTCAATACTGAGAAAGCAGCCGTCAGACTTCAGTTTGTAAGTGGAACTCATGCGATTACTTCAGCATTCTTTGGCGTATTAAGACCAGGAGATAATTTTTTATCTGTAACTGGAAAGCCTTATGAGACTTTGGAGGAAGTTATTGGTTTGAGAGGAAATGGACAGGGATCACTTATTGAATTTGGAATTTCATATGATGATATATCTTTTAAAAAGGGTGGAAATGTTGATTTTTTGGCTTTAGAGAAGGCTTTGGATATTCCAAGGAAACTAATTTTTATACAAAGAAGTTGTGGCTATACATGGCGTCCATCTTTAAGAATTGATGTTATTAAAAGAATTTGCGATTTATGCCATAAGAAACAGCCTAATTGTATATGTTTTGTTGATAATTGTTATGGAGAATTTGTTGAAGATACAGAACCAACGCATGTAGGTGCTGATTTAATTGCAGGGTCATTGATTAAAAATTTAGGTGGAACAATTGTTCCAACAGGAGGATATGTTGCTGGTAAAGCTGATTTAGTTGATAAAGCATGTTGTCGTTTAACTGCTCCTGGTATTGGGTCAGAGGGAGGTATAACTTTTGATTTGAATAGGATTATTTTGCAAGGTCTTTTTTTAGCTCCTCAGATGGTTGCAGAGTCTTTAATTGGAGCCGAACTTATTTCAGCTACTTTTAGTGAGCTTGGTTTTAATGTTTTGCCATCCCCAGGTTCTTTACGAGGAGATTTGATTCAAGTTGTCAGGATTGGTGATCCAAAAGCATTAAAAATAATCTGTAGGTCTTTTCAGGAAAGGTCACCTGTTGGATCTTATCTTGATCCAATTCCTGCTTCTATGCCTGGGTATGAAAATAATTTAGTCATGGCAGGTGGAACTTTTATTGATGGTAGTACTAGTGAGTTGTCTGCAGATGCTCCTATGAAACCTCCATTTGATCTTTTTATACAAGGAGGTTCACATAGATCACATGTCAAAATTGCTTTAATTCATGCATTATCTAATTTATTTCGGGCAGGATTCATAAAACTGTCTCACAATAGTTAAGCGTTTTATTTATCAGCGAGATGGCTTTTTCCTTTCCTGATCATTTTCGTTTTGCTGATAGTCATGAATATGTTTTTGTTGATAATGAATTTGTTCGAATTGGGATTAGCGAATTTGCTGTAGATCAACTGGGGGATATAGTTTTTGTTGATCTTCCTGAGCAAGGCTCAACCATTACAAAAGGATCAACCTTTGGTTCTGTCGAGTCAGTTAAGGCAGTTGAAGATTTGCACGCACCTATAAGTGGAGAAATTGTTCACAGAAATGATTCTGTTTTGGCTAGTCCAGAAGAATTGCAAAATGACCCTCATGGGGAAGGGTGGTTATTAATCTTGCGTCCTGACAATAAAGATCAATTAAAAGAACTTATGGATGCGGCTACTTATATAAGGAAGATTTCAGCATAAAAGGGAGTGTGAATTTACATACTACAAATCAGGAAAAACATTTCTTTTTTTGCATTCTATCTAATACCTTATTTTATCAGTGCTTGAAATTAAGTTCATGTTCGGTGAGGAATTAAAGGACTCTAATTTTGAGTCTAGACATATAGGTCCAAGCAATGAAGAAGAATCTTTGATGCTTGAGAAGCTCGGGTTTAATAATTTAGAAAGATTTATATCTTCCGTAATACCAAGTGAAATTTTTGATGCTGCTTTAGTTGAGGATGATGTTCCTTTTGGCTGCAATGAAGTTGAAGCTTTAGGCACAATAAATAAAATTGCTCAGAGAAATATTAATTTCCGTTCTCTTATCGGATTGGGATATTTCTCTACAGTAATTCCACCAGTGGTTCAAAGAAATGTTTTAGAAAATCCTTGCTGGTATACAGCTTATACCCCCTACCAAGCAGAAATTTCTCAGGGCAGACTGGAGGCCTTGTTCAACTTTCAGACGTTAATTACAGAATTAACTGGTTTGCCGATAGCTAATGCATCTTTACTTGATGAAGCTACTGCAGCAGCAGAGGCCATGAGTTTAAGTTTTGCTGTTAAAAAAGACAAAAATACTAAACGATTTCTAGTTGATCAAGAAGTTCTACCTCAAACATTTGCTGTCTTAAAAACTCGTTCTGAACCTTTGGGAATTTCTTTGGAATTGTTTGATCGCAATGATGTAGAAATTGATAACCATACTTTTGGTGTTCTTCTTCAGCTTCCTGGTAAAAGTGGTTTTGTGTGGGATCCTTCGTTATTCATCAAAAAAGCTCACGAAGTTGATGCTCTTGTCACTGTCGCAATTGATCCCTTAGCTCAGGTTTTGATGCGACCTATGGGTGAACTTGATGTTGACATAGTAATTGGAAGTGCTCAGAGATTTGGAGTTCCAATTGCCTTGGGTGGCCCACATGCAGCTTTTTTTGCAACTAGGGATAAATATAAGAGGCAAATTCCAGGTCGAATAGTAGGAAGCTCTGTTGATACAGAAGGGAATCCTGCTTTAAGGCTTGCTCTTCAAACAAGAGAGCAACATATACGGAGAGATAAGGCAACCAGCAATATATGCACTGCACAAGTTTTGTTGGCTATTCTTTCATCATTTTATGTGATTTATCATGGTCCTCATGGACTGATTTCAATAGCAAGGAAAGTGATGAAATATAGAGCTGCTTTTGAAGCTATTTTGAGTGATCTTGAATATCCTATTAATTCAGGAGTAAGGTTTGATAGTGTTGATATTTATTGCGAAGAAGCTCCTGAAATCCATAAGTTAGCATCTTCTCAAGGCTTTAATCTTAGGATTCTTCCTCTGGGATCTAATTCTATAGATTCAATAGGCTTCGGAGTTACTTTTGATGAATTAAGTTCTGATGAAGAACTTTATAAACTATATAAAATACTTGCAGAAATCAAGGGCAAGGACATTCAAGATCTTTCGAAGATTATTATTGAAAAAGATTTTTTAGAAGGAATTCCATTAAGAAAAAAACCTTGGTTACAACAATCTGTATTTAATAAATATCATAGTGAGACAGATCTGATGAGATATATACATAAATTAGGTTTGAAAGATTTTTCATTAGTCCAAGGAATGATTCCACTTGGAAGTTGTACTATGAAGTTAAATGCAGCGGCCGAATTACTACCAATTGAATGGAAAGAATTTTCATTAATTCATCCTTTTGCTCCTAAAGAACAGTTAAGTGGATATAAACAAATAATAAATGATTTGGAACTATGGTTATCTTCTTTGACTGGCTTTAAAGGGGTTTCTTTACAGCCTAATGCTGGCTCACAAGGAGAATTAGCTGGTTTACTTGTAATTCGTGCATGGCATAGATCATCTGGAGAAGCTCATAGAAATATTTGCTTAATTCCTACCAGTGCCCATGGGACAAACCCTGCAAGTGCAGTGATGTCAGGTTTCCGCGTTGTTTCAGTTAATTGTGATCAATATGGAAATGTTGATCTTAAAGATTTAAGTCATAAGGCAAATACTTACTCAAAGGATTTGGCAGCCTTAATGGTTACTTATCCTTCCACACATGGTGTTTTTGAACCGAATATTCGTGAAATATGCGAAATAATTCATAAGAATGGCGGACAAGTTTATTTAGATGGTGCAAATTTGAATGCTCAAGTGGGAATATGTCGCCCTGGCACATATGGCGTTGATGTTTGCCACTTGAATTTGCATAAAACTTTTTCAATTCCTCATGGTGGTGGTGGCCCAGGGGTTGGCCCGATAGCTGTTGCTGAACATTTAATGCCTTATTTGCCAGGACATCCAATAGTTAAGTGTGGAGGAGATGAAGGAATTCAAGCAGTCTCTGCAGCCCCTTTTGGAAGTGCTGGAATCTTGCCCATAAGTTGGATGTATATTCGAATGATGGGTAAGGATGGATTACGTAAAGCAAGTTCTATAGCTATCCTTTCTGCGAATTATTTAGCTAAACGGCTTGATCAATATTACCCGGTTTTATTTAAAGATCCCAATGGTTTAGTTGCTCATGAGTGCATATTGGACTTAAGACCACTCAAGAGTAAGTTAGGAATTGAAGTTGAGGATATTGCAAAGAGATTGATGGATTATGGGTTTCATGCCCCAACAATTAGTTGGCCTGTTGCAGGAACTTTGATGGTTGAACCCACTGAAAGTGAAAGTTTGTCTGAATTAAATCGTTTTTGTGATGCGATGATTGGAATACACGAAGAAATTAAACAAATAGACTTAGGAAATGTTGATCCAATAAATAATCCTTTAAAGCAATCTCCTCATACTTTGAATGCAGTCACATCTGATAGTTGGAATAAACCCTATTCAAGACAAGAGGCAGCTTATCCACTGCCTGACCAGCAAAATTATAAATTCTGGCCTTCTGTTTCAAGAATAAATAATGCTTTTGGAGATAGGAATTTGATATGTAGTTGCCCTTCAGTGGAAGACTTTGAAGAAATGAATATAGATTGAAGACTGGTTAAAACGTTTTTTATTAGTTACATTTTGGACGAAAACCTATTTTGGTTTTTTTGCTGCTTTGCAAAGATTTTTATTATTTTTTGCCGCAGTATTAATTTTTATGGGGACAAAATGAACAAAGATAGATCATGTGATCTCTCTGATCGAGCAATTAAGAAAGAGGATTTGGTATTACCTTCTTTTTCTAATTGTCTTGAATCTTTTTTAAGTAATGGAGAGCTTTTAGAAGTATCAGGAACTAATGTAGTTAGAGTGCCATTTGGCATACGTCAGCCGAGGAAGCAAAGACCAGCCAGAGCAAATAATTGGGCTACCTTGGTTCTTCCATTGAAATCATTTGATTCACCTCCACCACCTCCACACGCTGCATAGATAACTAAGCTGCAAGATTTGATTGATTTTTTTCTAGTACGTTTTTGTAATAATTTCTCAATTGAGTAGTAGCTCCCAGCCATCCCCATTGCTCTGCTTCTAAACGAGCAGATTTTCTTAAGGCTATTCTCTCTACTTCATTACCTAATAATCTTTTTGTTGCCTCAATTAAACTAACAGCACCATCATCTTCACCATCAGGGTTATATAAACATCCATTTTTACCATCAGAAATAATATCCGGTATTCCACCTTTATTTGCTCCTACTACTGGACATCCTGCTGCCATAGCTTCTAAAAGGACAAGGCCAAGGGTTTCTGTACTTGAGGGGAATAAAAAGGCATCTCCAGAAGCATAGGCACTAGCTAATTCATTTCCGCTCAAATAACCTACAAATGTTGTTGCGGTTCCTTTGAAAATCTTTTCCAATTGTTGTCTATATGGACCATCACCAACTAGAGCAAGTCGCGTTTTGGGTAATGCTTTCAGTACAGGTTTAATTCTCTCGATTTGTTTTTCTGCAGAAAGTCTTCCCACGTAGATAAGTAGTGACCCTTCATCACTGAAATTCCCCAAGAGACGAGCTCTCATTTGATCATCTCTTAACTCTGGTCTGAAAATGTCTGTATCTACCCCTCTTTGCCATAACGCTGTATTTTGAATACCTTTTTCAGAAAGTTCTTCAACCATTGCAGTTGAAGTGCAGAGATTTAAAGTTGCTTGATTATGAGCAGCTTTCAGCAATTCCCATAAAAGTGGTTCCAACATTCCCATGCCATAATGTTCGAGATATTTAGGTAAATGAGTGTGATAACTGGCAATCAAGGGAATATTATTTGTTTTAGCAAGCCAAATACCTCCCAAACCAAGCACAGCAGGGTTTACAACATGTATAAGATCAGGTTTGAATTTGTCTAATTCCTCTGATACTGCTGGCCCAGGGAGTCCTAACTTGAGTTCTGGATATAACGGTAGAGGCATAGCTGCCACCCCTATAACTTTTGCTCCCATATAGTTTGATGGACAACCTTCTGGACAGAAAATAAGAACCTCATCACCTAATTGAACTAGATTTTGAATAGTTTTGGTAAGTCGGGTTACTATTCCATCAACTTTTGGCAGGAAGGTTTCGGTAAAAAAGGCTATCTTCACTTTGCTGGACTATGAGGGATTTGGTATTGGATACATTTATGATTCATTTATTGCTTTTTCTTGGGTTGATGTCCAAGCAGAAACACAAGGTATTCGTTTTAGATCGCAACGATTAGACCATTTTTTAGCAACATCCACAACTTCGGCAAGTAAACCATCGTCAAGAGTTGTTGGATTTAATCCCAGTTCAATAAAACAACGGTTGTCGACGATTAAATCATTTTCAACAGCTTCATTTCTTGGATTTGGGAGGAAATTAATTTTTGCTCCAGTAAGGGAGGCTATTTTCTTGGCTAATTCTCCTACTTGATGACTTTCAGTCATTTGGTTAAAGATTTTTACTCTTTCTCCTTTTTCTGGTGGATTCTCTAAAGCTAGCTGTACACATTTCACAGAATCACGAATATGAATAAAAGCTCTGGTTTGCCCTCCTGTACCATGGACTGTTAAAGGATATCCAATAGCGGCTTGCATTAAAAATCTATTAAGTACTGTTCCATAGTCACCATCGTAGTCAAAACGATTTGTAAGCCTTGGATCACGACTTGTAGCTTCTGTATTTGTTCCCCATACGATGCCCTGATGAAGATCAGTTATTCTGATTTGATCGTTTTTGTTGTAGTAGAGAAACAGTAATTGGTCGAGCGTTTTTGTCATGTGATAAACGCTACCAGGACTTGCTGGGTGGAGAATTTCTTCTTCAAATCGAGTGCCGTCTGGTTGAGGTACTTCAACCTTTAAGTACCCCTCGGGGATGGTTGCTCCACGGTGAGAGCCATAGCCATAAACACCCATCGTTCCAAGGTGAACGATATGAATATCTAGTTTTGATTCAACTATTGCAGCAAGAAGGTTATGAGTACCATTCACATTGTTATCAACGGTATACCTTTTTGTTGCACTGCTTTTCATTGAATATGGAGCAGCTCGTTGTTCAGCAAAATGCACAATGGAATCGGGCTTTTCTTCAATTAAGAGATCTAAAAGCCTTTGATATTCAGAAGAGAGATCTAAATGCATAAATCTCATCGGCTTCCCCCCGATTTCAGACCAAGCATTGATCCTTTCACCAATACTGGAGATTGGTGTAAGGGACTCAACTTCAAGGTCAACATCGATTTTTCGACGGCTGAGGTTATCCACGATTAAAACATCGTGACCTTTATCCGCCAGATTCACCGCGCATGGCCATCCGCAGAAGCCATCGCCGCCAAGAACAAAAACTTTCACCCCAAACTCCAAAAGAAAGAGCGAATGCTCATATTATTCAAGCTACTCCAAGGGTTTCACTTGATTGTTAAAGAAAACGCAATAAGTCCAATTACAAGGATACCTCCACCAAGGGTAAAAAGCCAAGAACCTTTGTTGCTACTGCTTTCTTTTAAGAGCACTTCAATTTTTGGTTCATTTGCAAAAGCATTAAGCCGACCTTCACTTTCTTTAGTTACTGTCATGATTTTTCGTCGTCTTTGTTATTACGTTACTAATTTTTAAGGTTTTAATCTAATTTTTTGAAATAACTCCATCAAAAGGTGAACTTGGGCTAGCAAGTGTGCTTTTTTTGAGTCTTCCAGACAAATAAGCATCTCTTCCAGCTTCAGTGGCTTTGGAGAAAGCCTGAGACATTAAAATAGGGCTATTTGACAATGCAATTGCGCTGTTTATAAGAACGGCATCTGCTCCCATCTCCAGAGCTTGTGCAGCCTCACTGGGAACCCCAATACCTGCATCAATAATCACTGGAATTTGAGATTCTTCAATAATCATCGCAATATTTGCTGCATTTCTTATACCTTGGGCGGATCCAATGGGAGAACCAAGCGGCATTACAGTTGCGCAGCCAAGCTCTTCAAGTTTTTTTGCAATTAATGGATCAGAATTGATATAAGGAAGCACAGTGAAACCCTCTTTTATTAATTGCTCTGCTGCTTTTAATGTACCTATGGGGTCGGGTAGTAAATATTTCTTATCAGGAATGACCTCAAGTTTTACAAAATTATTAGTTTCTTGACCAGCTAATTTTGCTAATTCTCTTCCCAGTCTTGCTACTCGAATAGCTTCTTCGGCATTGGAACAACCAGCGGTATTAGGGAGCATCCAAATTCTCTTCCAATCGATAGCTTCCATTAAACCTTTATGTCCTTTTTCTAATCCTTTAATTCTTCTTACAGCGACAGTAACTATTTCACATTTTGTTTTTTCTAAACTTTTTTGCATTACCTCCACTGAAGAGTATTTGCCAGTTCCAACTAATAGTCTACTTTTGAACTCTTTATCACCAATCTTAAGTAATTGATCTGAGACTTTCATAGTTAATAATATTCTTTATGAAAAATGTATTGTTTAGAAGCCTTTTTTTTGTAAAGACTGATCATTCTTTATTCCTGTACGACGTTCAATTTTTTTAATTTGTAAATTTGCAGTTTTATTAGTAGGGTCAAATTTTAAGACTTCTTGATAATTTTTATAAGCTTCACTTTCTTGGAGTAATTGCTGATAAGCAAATCCAAGATTATTTAGAGCCACAGAATATTCTGACTTTGCTTGTAAAGCTTTTTTATAATGAGTAACAGCAGATTTAAAGTCATTTTGGGCAGCAAGAGAAAAGCCTAGAGCATTTTCCATAAGTGCTTTGGCTTCATCTGGTTCATCATCAAGTTGTTTGAGTGCTTTTTTTAAAGTTAATGTAGCTTGTGGAAACAATCTTTTTTTTAATTGAACAGAAGCCAATTCATACATCATTCCAGCATCTTTTTCAAGATTAGAACCTGTTTTTTCTAAATCTATTAGTCTCATTTCATCTTTCCTAACCCTGAAAAGTTGTCGACCAACTAAGATTGCAATTACAAATAAAAGACAACATAAACCTATTAAATAGGCCTGAGGCAGGTTAAACATCATTTTTTAGCACCTGAATGACCTGGATGATTTCTATATATATTATTGTTTTGCTTCATAAATACATTTAATTTAATCAATTTCTTTATCTTGCCTATTTTTAATTCATGTTGTAGGAATTTTCATTATATTTGAATCATATTTAGCTTCAAAATCATATTCAGCTTTTCACTTCAGATGCAATATTTGTGAAGCTTTTAGGATCTATTACGGCTAATTGAGCCAACATTTTTCTATTTATTCTTACGTCTTCTTTTTTCAACCCACCCATAAACCTGCTATAGCTCAACCCATTCAACCGTGCAGCAGCATTAATTCTTGAAATCCATAAACGTCTGAAATCACGTTTGCGACGTCTTCTGTCTCTATAGGCATTACATAGAGCTTTCATTACTCTTTGGTTTGCGGTCCGAAACAGCGTTCCGTTTCCGCCTCTAAAACCTTTAGCTAGTCGCAGAATTTTATTTCTACGTTTTCGGGCGACATTACCTCTTTTAACGCGTGCCATAATTAAAAATTAAAAATCAAGTAGGACTACTAAAATTATTTTAAGTAGTTAGTTTTTATGCATAAGGGAGCATAAGGCGAACATTTTCAGCATCACGTTCGTCAACAACAGCTTTTGTGGAAAGATGTCTCTTTAATTTCCTGCTTTTATGATCGAGTAAGTGATTGTGAAAGGCTCGACGCCTCATGAATTTGCCAGTGCCAGTTGCTTTGAACCGCTTTGCGGCAGCTTTGCGGGTCTTGAGCTTAGGCATTGAACATGAATGTTTAGTTAGCAATAATAAGACCTAAGGCGTACTTAAGCCAACCCAAAAATTATTAAATTATTAATGAAATGAGACTTTTCTTGTGATTAAAAGCTATTTGAAACCACAAAATATTCGATTTTTTGTCATCAGTTTTTTTCTTTTTTATGGGTTTCAACATTCAAATCATTCTTCTGATTTACTATCGCTAGAAAAAAAACGGTTCCCAACACATCAAGTTCTTCCAAAAACAGCTTCGATTAGTCAAGAGAAAAAAGTATTGTTAATTGGATTAGAATCTTATTTAGGTAGAGAAGTTATAAATAATCAAAGTTCTCCATATTTGCGTCTATTTGGTAATAAAAAAAGCTTGATTTTGGAAGATGCTAATGGAGTTATTTATAAATCTAAAGTGATAAATATTGGTTGGAGAAGCAAACCTTTAGAACATCCGAAAATATTTGTTCGTCAAACAATTGGTCCTTTCGCTAGTTTTGAATCTGCTGAAAGAGTTTCAAATGATTTAAAAAATAAAAGAATCAAATCAATTATTGCTCATCCTAAAGATTGGGAGATTTGGTTGTCAGAGGAGGTGAAGCTTCCAAAGTCAATAAAATCTACTTTTCAAAAGATAAAAGTTGTCAAAAAAGTTGCCCCTTTTTTGGATGTGAAAATTGGCAAGATTTCTTTAGAAGGGCCTATTATTATTCACGCTCCAGATGGTTTGAACTGGAAAGATGGTATTTATTCGGGTCCATTTTCTATTCAATTGGATGCTTATGGTAGCTGGACTTTGGTTGAGCATGTTCCTTTAGAACGATATCTACTCGGTGTCGTTCCACATGAAATCGGATCTAATTCTCCTCCTGCAGCATTAGCAGCGCAGGCAGTGCTTGCGAGAACATGGGCTATGGCTAATAGTCATAGATTTGATATTGATGGGTATAACCTCTGCAGTGATACACAATGTCAGGTTTATAAAGATCCCTCTAAGACCAGTGGAAAAATTAAAGATGCCATCTTGAAAACTACTGGAAAAATTCTTACTTGGGATCAAAAACCAATTAGTGCTGTTTATCACGCTACAAATGGTGGAGTAATGGCTTCATATGATGAAGCATGGTCAACGGAGCCAGTGCCGTATTTAAAGATGCGCCTAGATGGACCAGCATTTTGGACTGATGAAGTGAAATTACCGCTATCTAATGAAAATAACTTGGAATCTTTTTTGTTAGATCATCCTAAGGCCTTTGGTTTTGATCATTCACTTTTCAGATGGACTAGAGTTTTTAATAGTTCTCAGTTAGCCTTTCAGTTAAGAGTGGCTAATAAAGTTTCTGGATCTTTTTATCCAGAAACAGTCAAAGTTGTTAACAGAGGACCAAGTGGCAGAGCGATAGTTTTAAAAATTGTTGGAAAAACTGGATCTGAATTATTACTAAGACTTGATGATATTCGACGAGTTTT
>QBWD01000010.1 GCA_003283685.1 Prochlorococcus sp. AG-315-D17 | reverse complement strand
GGCAACTGGATTGCCTTTAAAAATCTTTGAAAGTAAATGTGGCTATAGCAGGGTCTGATAGTGGAACAAGCCAGACAACTGCAAAGATATCGTTTACAAGATTGAGCTTATTGAATAAGTAAATGCTGCGAAAGTTAAACAAATTCTGTCTATACGGGTATAGCTGCTAAAAATAATATTTGAAGCACTTTCTACTAAATGCCCCTTAATAAACCTATTCCTGATTCTGTGATTAATTACTGGAAAAAGGTATTTAAAGATTTTCAGTCGAAATTTAGTGAACCTAAAAAAGCTAACTAGCTATGGATCCAATACAAGTCTTAGGCCAAAAGGATGTAAGGAGAGAGGTTCAAGTCAAAGACGAAAATACGGCAGGTCAGTTGTTAGTTAAAAATACACTTTCTGGAGATGGACTTGAAGAAACCGTTGGAGGTGTAAAGAATACAAAACGGTATGTACGAGGAATGTGTAAGACTGCTAAAAAACACTTTATTAATAGGAAAGATTGTCCAGTCAAGAATCACTTCATAGGACTGCCAAAATGGAGTAGAGAAGATGCAGTAAAAGCTTTTGATAGTTATCTATGGTCTCAGCACCAGAAGGATTCTTTCGAGAAACCCGTTAAAGATTGGTTTAATGCAAGAGTAAAGGAGCTAATGGCAGGACATAATATCGACCTTGTTGATGATATTCCTGCTGTTAAAGGCGAGGATGATTCTCATGGCTACACCTTAAAAAAATATATTGAACTTTTAGCTAAAGAACTCTAACTTTTTAGACTCCACCTTATAGTTAGTTGACGATGCTGGGAACTAACTATGCGGGCTCGGAGGACTATCCGTTAATTAAGCTACTTTTTCTTCTTCTTCAGTAATCACTTCAATCAGTTCTGGACTGAATGAAGAAAGTGCATTGTCCTCATCTTCCTTGACTGGCACTTCAACTGCTTTAATTGGTTGAATAAACCTCAATGGCTCTTCTTCTAATCCATTTGACTCAGCAGTATTTGCCTCACTGGAATTAGAAGAGAATGAATACTTTGCTAAAACTCCTATAAGGGTCTTTAGAAATACGAAAAACATCTTACAGATGTCAAACAAGTTTTTGAGTTCTTCTTCAATGAACTTCTGGGAATCTTCTTTAACTAAGTAAGTTGTAATCGTCCATCCAGTTAGACCAATAAAAAATAGAGAGAAAGATACCGTAATCAGATTGAACATTCTTAGGAAGATACAGTCCCCTATATATATCGATTCCTTTTTGACATTGCAATGGGAGTTTTGTGAAAGGTTGAGTGAATATATATGATTCGCTTATGCGTTCTATTCAATCTTCTTTTTCTAATCGCGCAGCAGCGTTTGATTTGCAATATCTTTGGGTTTAGTTTGACAAGGCGTTGCTTTGGTATAAATAAAGACAAGTTTGTATACTTTATTGTTTTTATACTTACAACTTCTGAATCATTAACCATACTATTAAAGGCGATTTATTGACTATTTTTGTAATTTAAAATGGTTTTCAACAAGTTTTCAGAAGACGAAGGGTTTTCTCTTATTGAGCTTGTTGTGGTTGTGTCTGTCCTTTCAGTATTGTCAGCGATTGCGATACCTTCATTTCATTGTTTTCAGCAAAAATCAAAAGCGACTGCTGCATTAGCAGCTATGAAACAAATTCAAACTGAGTGTGAAATCCATAAAGCAAATAAGGACAACTCCAATACATTCACTCCAAGCAATCTTAATTCTTATCAGATTCAATCAGATGGAACTAATAGTTGTAGTGGTGCATCAGGAACTGGATTAATTAGTGCAACCCCGGTCGATGCGAATATATTGCCTATTTTTAATCTTGCAATTAGCAGTAATAAATTAACTTATAAATTTAAAGGACAAACAGGAACAAACATTACCGCATGCATGTTATCTATTTGTCTTTCAAGTAGTGATGCCGAATTAAGTTTATTTATTTCAAAATTTAAAGATGCAGTTGCAAGTGGAAATACTTTAGAAGATAAATTTTACAGAAATGGTGACAGTATATATGTAATCATCTCGGGTGACACATGGGAGTCTGCTCAGGAGAATGCGGAAAATCTTGGTGGTAATTTGGCTTCTATTAATAATCAAGAAGAGAATGATTGGTTAGTAAATGAACTTTTTGGCAATGAAAAGGCAAGTTCAAAATTAACCGATAAAGGATCAGCAATTTGGCTTGGACAGAAATTGAATGATACTGGGAATTATGTAAGCGTTTCAGAAGAGCAAGAACTATATAACAATTGGGGCCCTGGAGAATATTCTGATGGCTTATCTAAAGGTGAACAATATACAATTTTAAATTTATATGATAACAGCAGTCGAGATCCTGGAATGGTTAGCACTGTTGCTAATAGACAATTTAATACCCAAGAACTTCGCGATAGAGGTGGAACTCATATCTTTTATGGACTTGCAGAAATAAAATTAAATCAGGATTTAGATGTGGATGATAATGAGTTGAATGAAGAAGGTTAGAGTTGTATTAATTGTAAGCATCATTAGTAATACTAAGAATACTTAGTACTACTAAATAGAAATATCTGAATGAATGTTGAATAAAATTTTATGATTATTCAGGAGAATTGTGAGCAAATAAGCATGTGAGTATTGGTTTTAGCTATTATGATGTCTAATCAGTTCTATAAGATTAAGAGCTTCTAAATCAATTTAAGTAGTGGTTTGATCTTTGAAACATATAATATTTATAGTTTGCAGACTCTTTCAAGCTCTGATATTGTTGTTAATTGTTTATTGATTAGTTGTTTTCCATATTCCCTTAGAGTTATCATTCCATCTCCTATTGCGATATCTTCTATTTCATGATCTGTCATCCCCTTCGAAATCGCATTTTTTATACTTCTGTTAATCTCTAACAACTCAAATACTCCTATTCTTCCTTTATACCCTAATCCCATGCAATGTTCACAATGTGTTTTATTATCTATACTTCTTTTTTCTTCTGGTACAACATTAGCATATCTAATTAATGTATCAGCTTTAATACCAGTTTTATATGAGTCTTCTTCTTTAATTACTTGTACCAAACTACAAGACTTGCAGACACATCTCATTAGCCTTTGAGCTAAAACAGCTCTAACTGAAGCATTTAACTTATACTTTGGTACTTCCATATCTAGTAATCTAGTTAAAGAACTAGCAGCACTATTTGCATGCAATGTAGTGAAAACTAGGTGCCCTGTTTCAGATGCATCCATCGACGCATTTGCAGTCTCAGGATCACGAGTTTCTCCAATTAAAATTACATCAGGATCATGTCTCATAAATGTTCTTAGAAGATATGGGAATGTCTGATTCTTAGATTTATTAACTTGAGCTTGAACTATATCCCCCCCTAAATCATATTCAATTGGATCTTCAGCCGTAACTATTTTTATCTCTCCTGTATCTATTTCTCTTAAAGCAGCAGCAAGAGTTGTAGATTTACCTGAACCTGTTGGCCCACAAACAATTATAATTCCATTTTGTAAGGATATTAAATTCCTGAAAGATTCTCTAACATTTGATGAATTAATTAAAGTATTTAGATTTAATAGAGATGAATGACTTTTTAGTAGCCTCAAAACCATAGATTCTCCATTCTTACCTGGAACAGTTGAACATCTGAACTCAAGTTTTTTGTTATTATGAAGTTTATAAATTTTCCCATCCTGACTGGCTCTTTTCTCTGAAACATCCATATCAGCTAAGTTTTTTAAACTTGCAACTAATTGCTGTCCTTCTTCTCTTTTTAACTTTATAAAATTTTGGAGTATTCCATCTTTCCTTGCACGTATTTTGTAATTAGATTCTTTGGGTTCAATATGAATATCAGAAAAGTCTTTATCATACGATTCTTTCAAAATGAAATTTACTCTCTCCAATATTTGAGAACCATTTACTTCTGAATACAAATCAAGATTATCTTGTTTGTTTTTTACTTGAGTGCTTTTTTTTGTGAATGAAAGACTTGCTTCATTCGAACCAAAATTAATTTTTGGTAGATAGTTATAGCTTTTATTTTTTGAAGTAAAGTCTGTTTGCTCTTGATTGATATTATTACTTTCTTTATATGTTTTTTCTGATTTACTAGTTGTCTTCTCAGCTTCTCCTGAATAAGGTTCCCAAATCGAGTAAAAGAAGCCACGGTCTGATTGATCTGTTCCAAAGCCTTCCTCAAACCCCTTCAAAATAATAATTAACCAAGGCAATGCTCCAATTGCTTTTTCACGAGCTAAAAATGGATCATTAGAAAAGTTATTGAATACAGTAATTATTAAGGGAATAAAATCAATAATAATAAAGAAAAGCGTTGAATAGGCAAAAGCGCGTCTTCGATAGTATTTTGACTTCTTTTTTCTATTATCACTGAAAAACTGAATAAACCAGATGAGTGTTGGAATCATCCAACACAGAAGAATCTTGTAAGTACTTGAGAGAAGTGTCTCGAACACCAGAACCCTAACAAACTTATATAAGCCTAATAAGTAACAATATTTAAGCAAAAGTAAATTATAAAATCGTCATCTAACTATTTAAATAAATGTATAATTTGAAAATTTTATTATTTGTATTAAAACTAAATTTGTGATTGCTTAAAGAAAATGACTAACCCACCAATACTCGTACGAAATAGCCAAATTTGAATGCCGAAAATATTGTTTTTCTTATTTTAGCTTTTTGTGGTTGTGTCTGTCCTTCCTTATTGTAAGCAATTGCGATACCTTCATTTAATTGTTTTCAACGAAGATCCAAAGCGACTACTGCTTTAGCTTCTATGAAACAAATTCAAACAGAGTGTGCAATTAATAAAGTAGATAGCTTCAGTTCAGGTGTTTTCTCTACCACTAAATTTAATTCTTATCAGATTCAATCAGATGGATCGTTCGATTGTAGTGCTTCTCGGGAACTGGATTTATTACTGCGATACCTTGCTATACAAATATCTTGCCTGTTTTTATATTGGCGACGAATAA
The DNA here is from genome assembly GCA_003283685.1 of Prochlorococcus sp. AG-315-D17. The sequence continues at coordinate 21,791 of QBWD01000010.1, read as the reverse complement.
TAGTGGATTAACTTTCAGCTTCCAAAATTAGACAGGTAGTGATCTCCTAGGTTCTTTGAATTTAGTTTGAGCCATAGCTAAGTTTACAGAGGTGGAAGTGGCTTTAAGCAAGCAATAGTATCAAATTCTTTGTAAGGCAATGATACTTATATTGAAAGAGGTCTTTTCAATTTATGTATTGAGAGATGGCTTGAATTGAGTTGATGCCAATAAAAGCACGGAGGTCTTAGGTGGAAACTTGGTAACTGTTAGGGATGAAAGTGAAAATGGTTGGTTGGGAGATGAGTTTTTAAAATCCAAATATAAGTATTCTGGACATGATCATTCATGGGCTCCATAGGAATGGACAATAAGTCATTTCTGGACAGGAGCAAATAGAAATTCAAATGGTGGTTGGGAGTGGAGTAGTGGTGAATCTTTTTCTAATGATCTTTCTAATCTTGAATTAAACAATAAGGGTCCAACTCATGACAGTTTATTAGGAATATTTATCAACCCAAATCATTCTAATCTAAATATTTATCTAGATGAAATGACCGCTACTCCACTTGAAGGTAGTTATTAATGTCTTGCATAAGTTCCTCTATGTGACAACTGATTTTATTCTTATCTAGAAGAATTATAGTTGAAAAATTAAAATAAGAGTTATTTAATTTGCTTTAGAAATTGTTGACCAGATCCAAAGATACATAAATTGTTTTAGGATAATATTTTAGCTTATATCTCTCTTTAGCTTTATAACTTCAGTTCTACAAAAGTCAGAGGGGTTCTATGGCTTAAAGTAATGAGGAAAATTGGTCCATTCAATCATGACTAGAAAAAGAGACAAAATCTGGACTGCCATTATTTCAACTAAGCAATGGTTCACCAAGCTATTCACAAGTGAAGCAGATGCTTTAGTAGATGACTTTGATAATAATCCACCACCAGAGATAGGTACTCAACCTTATACAGGCGATCCAAACGAAAAAGACGAATGAGCCCAAGAAAAAGACTTGATAATCTCTTTAACTAAAGACGCATAACAATATTTAACTTCGATTGTATTAACTATTTTATTAAAAAATTCCAGGAATAATCTGACCTGTCATGGCATAAGCGCCGACAAGTGCAACAAAACCAATCATTGCTGCCCACCCGTTATATTTTTCTGCGTCAGGATGCATGGCTAAGAGGAAAACATTTAGACATAATACTATCTAGCTTTAATCTTGTTGGCCTTTGCTTAAAGGTCAGCGGTTACAGCGAGTAGTAATAAGTGTTTCATTAAGCGACTTTAAATTTTATTTAAATAATCCCTTGTTAAGTTTTCTTTTTTTGTGTCCACGTCAAGTGAAATCTTTTTAATTGCTGAACGCTTAAATGTGGATCTCAATCTAAGCCATTTTATAAATTCAATTACTCTATGGCCAATTGTGGCCCAAAATACAACCACAAATGGGGTAGAAGCCAATATCCAAACCAACCAACTAAGGGTTTGACCAATTCCAAAAGTAATTAAGCAAAAAACTATAACCCCAAGGATTATGGAGACCCGTTTTTTATTAAATAAATCTCTAAATCTTTGCTCTGAAGAAGTTTTATCCATTCACTCAATTTACCCGAGCTGGTTAGCCCTACCTCAACCAATCTATAGGAATAGAAACCTTGCAGTTATATTTCTCACATCCTCACATAACAAACAGAATTTCATATTTAGCCATGCTTTCAATCAACAAAACTACTGCGGCTAAGTTATTAGTTCTCTGGACTATCCCAGTTTTGCTCATCCTTGCTGGTGCTTTCCAAGTTGGTTCTTCATTAATGGTTTAGAAGTAAAAAAGATAAATCCCTACTTTTTGACAGCAAATAAAACTATATTCATATTGTTTACTTTGTATATGATGGCCGCTTGAAGCCTTTTACACACTAATGTTAGGCGTTGCTCTATATCTTAATTAAGAGGAGAGCAATCACCAAATTGCAAACACTCACTTTCGTAATCGAGCTCATGAAAATCTGATTCTTGTATAGAAATTAGATCACGCATATTTCCCCCTTCCGAAGGAACTTTATGAGAATTGCTAGTTGATGACTTTAGTGTTTCGTTCGTTTTGAAAATTCCATGTTTTAGAGGATTTCCGCAAGACATGATTGGACCTCATAGAAGAGTAAGGGGGGGATTGCCCTCTTTCGAGTCCATCACTTCAGACTTATGAAGTGCTTTGACCCTTGGTTTATGTCTACTTCTAACACCTGAAAAAATCTATGGGGCAATCACCAAAGCATTTATGCGCCAGTATTTATGCAGCTTTAACTCTTGTTATCGTTGGCTTAATAATCAGTAGCCTACTGACCCATTCATAATTGTGATATACGTATCGGTAGAATTTGCTAAACGTAACTTACTTAATTCCTAATAATCGGTTCTGAAATAAGCATCTATTTCTAATTGCTTTGAAGGAAACTCAATAATAACTGTAAGATCCCCGCGTTTACCTTAACAGTTTTTGATTGCAAATCTTTTAAAAAAAAGAACCACCTACTGATTGAACCCAGTTCCCAAACCTTGCATATATTCATAAGAGCTGAATTAGTAACAGTTGTTGTGACAATCCAGTATCCCTTTCCAGAAATTGAGGAAAAATTTAAGATGTAAGATTATGACATAGGGGTCGTAAAAAGCCAACTGCCCATATTGCAATCGTCTAACTGTTGTTGGCCTTACGTTGGAAACACTACACCAGTTTTGAATGTTCGCCTGTAGCGTAATAAGCCTGAACGTTTGAACGTGCTGTTTTACAAGTGTAAGAACCATCTCCAGCTGTATCAAGTAAAGACCAATTAATTCCTACTTCACCTCTATGATTAGTGCCACCTGAAAGCAGTAATGCTAAAGAAATCAAGAAAGAACAAATTACGCAAGAATGTCTAAGCTCGTACAAGTTATATAAGCACCACGAATCATTTCACTAGGAAGGTCGGAATAAATTAATAATGACAGTAAGAAACAAGCTGATAGCAATACAACTAATAACTGGGAAATAAAAGGTTGAGTTTTCACCTCTCAGCATTATGTCGCCAGGCAATCTTCCTAAACCGATTTGTTTTAAGTAAGGATAGAAAACACCTATCGAAGCGATTACAAGTCCAATCGTAATTAGTAGTCTTTGCATTGATTGTTACCGGTGCTTAGGGTGAGTAGTAAGAAGCGCTTTATTTCTTTTTATCTACCTTTGCACCAAGCCAAGAAGTTTGGCCTAGATATGGATCTTCACCCAATAGCTCATCAATTTCCTCTTTAGTCATTGGTTTAGCTTCAGGTACTTCAACTATTTTTTCAACAATTTTCACCTCTTCAGTGGTTTCTATTTCTTGATTAGATGAATCGAGTTTATCTGCTTGAACTGCAACAGGACAGAAACAAAAAAGAAGACCGAGAAAGAAAGCAAAGAGTCTTTTCATCCTCCTAAATGGGTTGATTCTTTCTATTAAAGGCCCAAAATCTCTTTCTTGCTATCAATGTAAATAGTTAGCTCCCCAAAACGCTGCTCTGGAAGCTCCATCCCTGCACTAATAACCTGCATTTTAAGATCTGGAGGATTAACTAATGGAAGAAGGTTTTATAACGTCTACTTTTTGATTTAAGGAACTTAACTTTATTCATTACTTAAGAGTTAAATATTCGTAGTCAATAATTATCAGAACAATTGGAATTGCAATGTAGGTGAGAATGAACCACTTAAAGGCATTATTTTTCGTCATGCCGCTACTTTTGAAGGAGTGTGAGTTTAGTCAAAAGCACTAGCTAAGTCTTTTGTTTGGAATCTGTAATTGCTTAATAGATAAGTATCAAGAGTATGAAAGATCGAATCCGCTAATTGTGTTGGTGCTCTATAATTTCCATCCGTTTTCGGTCTGTTATGGCAGTAATAGGCATATCTGCGGCGGAAACTATAAGCAGTTGATTCTTGGTTTTCTCTATCAACTTTATTACGAATAGAGTCCCAAGCTTTTCTACGACTTAAATATGTTTTGTATTATTCACCTGCATTACCTTCTTTCCTAAGAGGCGGGATTAAATTCTTCATCTGGCATTCAATTTCTCCTAAAACTATTTTGTTCTTTTGTTGACGATGCTATAGGATCTCATAATCTTTCATGCATTCGCTGAGTTTTCGTTGATTAAATGAAGATTTTGTTGTTCATAAAAGTGTTCCTAAAACTTAGATGAAATAAAGAAGATTGACTTGGTTTAACGGTCCTTTTCTATGCCAAAAGGACCTTGAAAACCTTTAGGTCTTTTTATTTGATTACTATTTGTTTGATTCTTTTCTCGTAATTTTGGAATTGATTTAATTAAAGCGAAAATTAGGCCTCCAATAAGAACAACAAGGAAAATGATCATCGCCAAAAAAACTGATTTAGTAGCGGAGTTCATACCAGTAAAATTAAGTCCTTAGAAAAAGATTCCATATATGCATTATCCCAACTAAGTGATGGGATCTTGAACTATTTCGCAAGGCATTGCCATTTACTTCTTTTAGTTTCTTATGTTTTAAGCGGATGACTAGACACGAACAGGCGACATTCAGCTTGGGAAGCTGATGTTCTACCACTGAACTACACCTGCAGATCTAGAACATAGTCTCAAAAGTAAATGGATTCACTTGATCCAGCCCGTTTTTTTTATTAGTGCAAAAGAAATAGCTCTTCATTTTATAAAATCACCAAATGGTTTTTTTGTGACAGCGAATGTTGCATTCATTATGTGTAGTATTTTCCGCTAACTACATTCTTTACTATTTATGAGATTATTAATTCCAAATCATTAATTGCAAAGATGGATGCACCTGTAGAACACATAAATTTATTCAATGCGATGCTTGCTTTTTATGTAATTGGATATCAAATAACTATTTGCACTGATTGGAGTTGGATCCCAATGAGCAAAGAGGATTATCAGCTTCCTTATCAAGACAACTTTAGCGTTAATTCATAATGATTCCTGAAATTTTCAATCTAGCAGCAGCTGAGTCAAAACAATTGGGCTTATGGATTCCAGTTCTAGGAGTTCTTATTGTTTATTTGGGCATGAATATAAGAGTTGAAATCAAGATCCAGAAAGAGGAAGAATTAGAAAAAAAGGACTGACATAAGTCAGATCCCTTGTTCCGATAGCAATCGGCTGTCGATTAGTTGAAGATTGGTTTGATTTGGACTATTTCTTTATTTCAAACATTCCGGCGATTTTTCATAGTAGAGGCAAAGTATCCGTTAGTTCTTTTTGATTCTTTGCTTTTATTAAGCAAAAACAGGGTTTTTATCAAGGACAGTTACCTTTCTAGACCCAATTAACTGAGTAGATTTGTTTTTAATAAATGCACCCAAGCCAAGATCAATAAGAATATGTAAAACTAGAGAAATGCAAAAAACTGCATAGAACATGAGGTGACAAATAAATGTATTTACAAAATCTTCTTTTTCCTTTTCACTATTTGGTTCTCTTTCATTCACTTTCGATGGAGTGAAGTCAGTGATTGAATTAAGATTTGCTGACTCAACCAATCCAAATTCCACTAATTCCTGATCTTTTACTGTTTGAGCAGCAGTAGCAGTCATGGCAGCAAAATCTTACGTATCTCTAGCTTACTTTCTCCTTGATAAGTTTGGTTTATAACTTTCTTTTTTGAAAGATTCCGTTTATTGGTTATTTGAGCAGGTTATAAAGAGGATCAGAATCAGAAATATAGACTTCAAATTTTATGGGATATAAGAAAGAGAACAAGAAATGCAAAAAGAAGAAATCTTTAGAGTGAAAGGTGTTAAGTGTATTTGTAATGGCCAAAGAAAAATAAGCCATAGACCATCCCTGACAGTTTTAGGACATAAACTATTTTCACCAAGCTAATTTGCCTGTAATCTCCCCCTCACGTACTAACTAAAAATAGATAACTTGCTTGAAAAATAGTATGCCGAATATTTAACTAATTTATATTCTGCTTAAATAATCTCTTGTCTCCACTTCTCTCTGTAAATGGATTGGAACTTTTTGAACGTCAAACCTGTTCTTTATTTTGGAAATCTTTTTTCTCAAGCGAGCAATGATGTCCATAAGGATTTTTCTATTTGTCCCTGTTATATCTACAATTCAAAAAGATTCAATCCATGAGAATTACTAAGTTATCGCTTTGAAAATTACTTTGTAAATAGAGAGCTCCTTACGCTACCTTTTTGTTCCCACTTCTTAACGGTTGGCCTTAGAAATGCCATAGGAAGGGCTGTCACAATGCCAAATGAAGCATAGAGTATTAAGTCAGTAGTGAAATGAGGTATACCAAAATCAGTACCAGCAAGCCAGAGCCAAGGTGCAAGAGCAAATAAAGAAATAGGCATTGAGATTCTCTAAGTCTCAGAGAGATTAGTAGCTTTTGTATCAATTAATCAAAGAATTTGTAAAAATTATTAGTTTCTTTTACTGACCATGACAAATATATTTTCCACTTCTCCACGCCAGCATTTCTTCTTCTCTTTCTTATATCCCATAAGAATTGAGGCCTATGTAATTGCTTTTACTATTCCCTTGATTTCATCGGGGTTTATATATTTGATCACTCCAGTATCTAAAACAACAACTTGAAAAAGAGTATTTACGTCTGGATCTCTTGCACCTTCAACACCTGAGATTATTTTTACTATTTCATCTTGATCAGTTGCGACAACAGCTCCTGCTTTTGCTTTAAGGAAATCAATTTCATTGTTAGTCATAGAAGACTTTCCGTGCTGGTTTGAATCTTGCTTAGCTATCTCGATAAATCTCGAGAGTGTTACTAGCTGAATTCAATCTTTCAACCAAAGTGCTAGCCCACCACCTTGTACTCTAGCCGAAAGCCATTCGCCATTTTCTTGTATTGCAATCAGTGCAAAAAATGGTTTTTCTTTTTCCTTTGGTTCATCAAGAAATCTGCTCAATAAAACACTTGAACCTGATTTCAGTTCAATAAGGTTAAAAAAGAAAGGAAATAGAGGTTGTTTTCCTTTTAAGTAACCATAACCAGAAAACTCTAGGGAGAAAAATCCAAATTGAATGGATGTGATAATTGAAAATCTGAGTGGATCATCTGTTGAGATGTCTTTTTTAAACTCAAAGTTTGCAGAGAAGACTCTAAGTAATGAACTAAAAATAGAATTTTCTTTGTCGGTGTCTTTTTTCCAGACAGACACAAACTTCCAATCTCCAACAAGCGAACTAAATTTGATTCCACTACCTTGACTCTTTGCAATTTTTTCAAGTTCTAAAAGTTTTTCTTTTTCTGGGAGTTTGACAGAAGTCTTTTCTAATAGTTCCTCTTTATTTGAATTTCGGAAGAAGGAAGATTTTTTATTTCTATCTTGAAGTAAGAGTAGAAGAGGGATTACTGCAAGCACTAATGCAGCATCAATTAATATGATTCTAGATATATTCATTACATACGACTACTGTGAAAGTTAGTAGTAAGAGGGCATTCATTTAAAGATCCTTAATAGACTTGGGATCAAGTTGAAGTTGTAACTCCAATTTTCGATTTTCAAGTCTTTTCTCATTTCTAATAATTCGAACACCCACCCATACAAGCCCTAAACCAATCACAGCTGGTAATCCTATACTTGTAATTCTTGTGATGCTGTTCATTTATTTCATTTTTTCTGAATTATTTATTTTTTAATTCTTTATTTTTGATAGCTTCCCTAATTTTTCTTTCGTTCTTAGTAACTATTTCTTCAGCACCTTTCTCATCCTCTGGTGTTGTGGCATGACGAGAAGAGTAAGAAGATTCTTCTGTAACCGCTTTTACTCCATCCTTAAAGTTGTTAGCAATAGATTTCAGAAATTCTTCTGCAAAGCTTCTTGGACAACCCAGATCTTCGACCATTTCTTCTACTTGATCATTAATGTCACGATAAACAGCAGAAACAATTTCCTTTTTTAGATCATCAGTTGGGTTCCAGTCCTCAGTCATTAGTTCTTTAGTCTAAAGGTAAGTAGTTATCTATCGATACTAACTGCTAATCATTATTAAAATTAAAATTCTCATATAATTAATGGCTTAATTGTTTTTTTGGTTTTTGTAACTTATACCCAAAATCGATAAGTTGATGATATGTCAGTCTGATTTGCAACGCATTAAGGGATAGGCGTTTTTCTTTATCCTTTTGAAGTTGGAAACAACCTTTATTACTATTGTCTTTCTCTATAGTTACATATTCCTTTCCTTTCTTTAGAACCCAAGACACTATTTGATAGTTATCATCTCCAATTTGACAGTCCCATGGAACTTCACCTGTATTTTTATTTTTTAATGGCAAATTAAAACCTAAAGGTATTTCACTTTTACTCTACTAGGTTATTGACTTTTCTTGAGTGGACAAGAAAGATTGTTTTATTTACCCATATCGTTTTGAATTGCCTCTCTCGGGATTGCCCAAATTTCATCATTAATATCTTCTCCTAGCCATTCTTTGTATTCATTGAATACACAACGACGATCAGAAGGTTCTTTTAAAATTTCCATTCTTGAAACAGCATTAGTCACTGCCATGTGCAAGATTTCTTTTAGCTCTGAATCATCATTCATTAATTAAGGAATATATTTCTTAATTAATTCATAGCGAGGAATTTCAATCTTGGAATTGGAGCAAATACTCTTTATGTGTAAATAAGAACCTCAGACTATTCAGGAATCTGTCTACCCATAGCGTTGCTTTTTTACTTGGTGATGAAATATATGTAGCTCCTAGATGAGGTGGATACAGATTTAACAAGAAGGTACGTAAGTCTTATGACGATCAATAGGTTTCTTGAAGAGGATTTTCAAGAAAAGTGCTTTAAATTACTAGGCCGTAGTCCTGAATTCTTTAGCCCGAATGGGTTTAGATGAATTGAAGATTTTTGTGGTTTCCCAAAGGTGCCCATATTGTGATTGGAAATGCTTGATTTAACTGGCTTTAATCCACCATCTTCTAACGGTATTAGGTGAGAGCTTCTATACATCTGCGATTTTCGTCCATCTCTAATTCACATGAGCCACATGATTATTCTTGCTAGTTTTGTTTTTAATGCCCAAGTTAAAGCATTAGGAATTTACAGCAGGGCTCAAATTCATGACATTACGCATGAAAAAGAAATCATTGGTTTTTAAAACTTTGTTTTTTTCGGTGGTTTGCCAACAAACTCAGCGCGTTCGATTCAATTATTATTTTTGGGTATTACTTACGATCGCCTTAATTTTTAGACACGTTTAAATTAATAAGAAGAAACCCCTTCGGTCTGAGTCTGCACAGGCCGTTTTTTATTCGATATGAAAAACTTTTAAAATAAATTCTCTGAATATTTTAAAGGAATCATGCTTGGTCATTATCATGAGGAGCCAGCAGGAGATGATTTTCTCTATCCAGATTGGTAACGAGAGGACTAAATAGGAGCTTGTCTTGTTTCTTCTAAAACTTCAAAACCATTTATCATTCAGGCATAGTTGAAGAGCTTCTTTCTTATTAGCCAAATTATTTAACAACTGCATTAGCGACATAGGACATGGGTTGAAAGGTGGAATTACAATGTTTTGAGGATCTTTCTATGCTCAATATTCGTATATCTCTGCGGACTTATGGACTGAAAACATTAGTTTAAATTTTCTTCTTTAAAAGCACTGGAAATAATAAAAAAAGACAAATTTACTGCCAACAATCCACAAAATGCTGAACCCCCTTTATCGGCAGGGGTTTCCTAGTGCTCATTCTTAGAGGATGTTGAGAGGTATTGGCTAGGCATTCATGCTGAACCTGAATTACGGATTAATAGAGTAACTTTCATGCATTCTCAAGTAAATGGAGCGTCTTTTGTTACATCAAAATGGTTAAAAATATCGATATCAAAGCAGAACCAAATAACAATCTATACTTTAGTTACTTTTCCTAGCCGATATAGAAGGGCTAGTTAAATTTTGTAAACTAAGCAAGTGAAAAGAAACTTGAAAATAAATAAAAGTATTTTAATGGGTCTATTTTTTACATTTCCAATAGTAACTTTTGCCACTAATAGCCAGAAATCAATATTAAATACAAATTTAGTTTCTCCTACTCATATTTCTGAACTGAATTCAGAAGAGAAGAATAAATATATTGAACATCTTCAGAATGAAGGAGCTATTAGCACTAATGAGGCCGAAGGACTATTAAGAAATGAAGCCGGTAAGCCACCCTTAGAAATTCACACAAATATTAATAGCTCTTCTCCATCCAGTAAAGTTCTTACATTAGACAAGAAAGAAGAGATAAAAGTTCAATATCAGGAATCAGCATCTTTGGTTAATTTGAAGTTGCTGAATATCGATCAAATAATAAAGTCTGACATAATAAAAGTTGATTCAGGCTGGCAAATTACATTACAGCTGTCTGATGACAGAGAGATTGATATTTCCGATATCCCAAAAAGCACTAATTATATCTCTGATATTAATATAAATAAATTTAATGGTTCAATATATATTTTGAGAATCATAGGGAATAAAAGATATAGGACTCAAAAACCTATTATAAAAAAAGGAAAACCTATAGGAATAGAAATTAACTTATCACCTACAAAATCCAGTAAAATCAGAAAGTTTAATATTCCATTCCTAAATAGGTTTAAGAAAAGAAATTCAGTTTATAACTATCAGAACTCTGCGCTACCTCCACCACTTGGTGATATAGCAGCCGGTAGTGTAGTCCTTCAAAATAGAGGTTTTATTAAATTAGACGGACCAAAAATATCATTAACTTTAAATAATGCGTCTGCTAAAGATGCACTGATGAGACTTTCTAAATTGGGTGGATATGGATTTGTTCTTGCAAATGAACTTAAAGAAAATCAGTCTAATTCAACTTCTCCATCTGAGAAATTAGATAATAGTCAAAATGTGACATTATCATTTATTGATGAAGATTATTCAATTGCTTTTAATAGTATTTTATTAGCTTCTGGATTACAAGCAAAGCGAAATGATAATCTAATTATTGTAGGTAATAATGTTTTAGGTAAAAGTTTTGGCCCTAAATTATCTAAAGTCTATAGATTAAACCAAGCATCTGCTTCCTCTGCAGCCGATTATTTAGCAACCTTAGGTGCTTCAATAAGTAAAGTTGATACAGTATCAGGTTCTTCAGCTGGCAATGGAGCTTCAACCCCAGGTGATGGAGTATCTTATAAATATATTGATAGCTATTCTGCCTCAAGTGGTCCTTTAATCGGACTTATAGGAACAACAGATTCTAGGCTCCAGACCATAACATTAGTGGGCTCTTCTGAATTAATCCTTATAGCAGAAAAATATTTAAAACAATTAGATCTACGACAAAGGCAAGTTGCATTATCTGTCAAAATACTAGATGTTGAGTTAAGCAATAGTGATTCAATTAATAATGATTTTGCATTTAGAACAGGTAGTACATTTATTGTTAATGAAAAAGGTAAATTATTTAGCGCATTTGGTAATTTTATTCCACCAGCTTTAAGTGCTGGAAGTCCATTAGAGACAAGACAATACACCCAAGAAAGAACACAAGAATCAGGAATTAATGATCCAAAAGCGAATATAGCTAATACAGATGTCGTTAAAAATACACTTACCACTAGCCTGACTCCTAATCCAGGTTGGCAATATACAGCAAATGAATTATATAATTTTTTGGTAGCACAAATTAAATCATCATCAACAAAGGTTTTAGCAAATCCAACGCTAATTTTAAGTGAAAGTACAGAAAAAATTCAAGGCGGAGCTGAAGTCATTGGAGACATGAGCTCAGGCAAAGCAACTATAGGTAGACCATTCGCAAATGAATCTTTTGTCACCCTTGGGACCAACGTAATTAGTGATTATAAAACTAGTACAAGTGAAGAAGGAGGAATTACTACTTGTGAAGCTGAGTTTTCAACAGCTGGGCTTACATTCGGAGCTAGAGTCAACAAGATTGACGATAACGGTTACGTTACATTCTCTTTAAGTCCAAAATTAACATCAGTCTCAGAAATTATAGATATTCCAAATTGTGGTCCTATAAATATTCTTAGTGTTAGGCGTTTAGATACTGGAACTTTGCGAGTAAGGGATTCGCAAACATTAATATTAACTGGTGTTATTTCTGATTTGGATAGTGAAGTTATTACAAAAACACCAATATTGGGTGATATTCCAATACTTGGCAGATTGTTTAGATCTACAGCTGGTAGTAGGAGAAAGAGTGAATTAATAATCCTTGTCACTCCTAAAATAATTGATGATAGTGAGTCAAATACTTTTGGAGTTGGGTATAACCCAACAGTTGAAGATTCAAAGAAATTAATAAATGAAAACCTATGATTCTTAAGGTTAGCCATCAACTAGATCTTCTTAGAAGCAGAAGAGAAGGAACTAGTACAAAAAAACTTACATTATCTAACATTAATAAACTTAGAAGACTAGGTTTTTTATATGGACTTATAATCTCTAGCTTAGGAATATCTCTTTGTGCATTGACTTTAGTTAAAACATATCGAAGAATGCAATACAAGGAGAAATTAATTTTAGAGTCGAAGGAATATCAAGTCTTGCAATCAAAATACAGTTCTATCCTTTCAGAAATTGGCATTATTTATAAAATAAATAATCAAATCTCTGAAGGTATTATTGGCATTAAATCTGGTTCTGCTTTGTTACTAGAACTGAGAGAAAAGCTACCCACAACTATTCAATTAATAAGCATCAAAGCTGAAGGTGAAAAACTAACCCTACAAGGAATAGCTAATCAGCCTTTTGCTCTAAGCTCTATTAATTCTCTTAAACTACAAGTATCAAATTCATTTTTAATTAATAATCAATCTCCTTTTTTATCAAAGGCCTTGGAATCCAAGAATAATAATATGAAGTATCTAAAGTTTACCCTGACTTCAAGCTTCTCGAAACCAACTTCTCAAGAACTTATGTCAAATTATTCAAGACTAGGTTCTTTTGGCTTACTTAGAAGGGTTAATTTATTAAAACAAGAGGGGTTAATAAAATGACAAACCTATCACCATCTAACAAAAATAAGAAATTAATAACACCTGAAAATTCCTTATTATTTGCACCTATTTTTCTTGGAGTTGTTATTCTTTCTTCTCTAATTGCATTTATTTATAGACCATTAATAAGCAAATTAACCGATGAAGAAGCACAAATAGAAATACTAGAGGAGAAAATCTCGTATATACCACTTTACAAGAAATATATTAATGATCTTTCTATTACTAGAAACAAAGCACAAAAACAACAACAACGTTTAATTAAATTAATCTCTGATCCAAATGAATTAGATACAATACTATCAGAGATTAATAGAATTTCTACCAATAATAGTGTCGAGATTATCAAGATAGTTCCTAAGCCAGTAATTAAATACGGCCAATTTAAATCTGGAAATCAAAATAATACAACAAGCACTTTTCCTGCTAGTAATTCATCCGATGAAGACCCTTTCCTCATTCCTTCAATTGAGAAACATATTTTTAAACTATCATTGAGGGGTGAATTTAATAGATTACTTGACTTCTTAAAGGAACTTGAGCTTATTCAGTCTATAGTAATTTCAGATGACATTGATATAGAAGCAAATAGAGGTACATCTAGAAATGAAACAGTAAATCTAACAATGACCTTTAATTTGAGTACATATGCTAATGTCAGTAATAATTAATTCTGATATCAAATAAGGAAAATTAGCGACTATTCAAATGATATTTTTCTATGTTGGACTTGGCTTCGCAATGTTTACTACAGTTGTAGCGATATTCGAAACATCTACAACAATAAGTAAACACGATTATATAAACAAATCTAAGATACTAGATGCTAATAAAATAATCTTTCAAAAACAAAATGATAAGAAATTTCTTCAAATGTTAAATGATATAAAGGGGACATCATTAGGTTCTGGACCGAATATCTGTCAAAACATCAAATCTGGTTTTGTCGATGAGCTTGATCCCAATTTTTCGACTCTATCTAACTACTCAGTTTTGAATACATATAATTCTGGGATCCCTTCATATACTTCTCATCCTAGATTGAAGAATGGATGTAATTTAATTAATAGCTTTCATAGAATAGTGATTGTTCCCAGCCCTATTGAGGCAAATAACTATAGTCTTTATTCCTGTATAATTGACATTGAACCTAAATGTAGTTTTGAGTTTCTTAATTAAGAACTAATGACAGAATCTTTTGTAGGTATATTGATTTCAGCAATGGCCATATCAACACTTATGCTTTCAATAAAAGCTATAGAGAAATCCTATCGAAATGCTGGGAAGCATTCATTAACTCAACAAGAGTTGCAAATTATTAATTCTGCTGATTTAAATTCAGGAACAAATATCAACCTTCTTAAAAATGATATTGAGAATCTTCCACAGAAATACTAAGAATTGAAAAAAGAGAATCCCTTCTACCCCTCTAATCTCTATCGAAGTAACCTCTTTGATGGTGGGATGAATTTGGTTGAATCTGTTATTTCAATAACACTCTTAAGTCTTTTCTTTACAACTTATGCTGGATTCGTCAAAGTTAGTTCAAGGTTTAACAATAAAGAAAAAACTAATTTGAATAATTCAAATGGGCTTCTAATTGATCATCATTATCTATACCTTAGCTTAGATAAATATGCCAATATTCTATCTCAACCTGGAATAACCCTTTCAGATATCAGTAATATCATGCAAAAAGAATCAGGGAATTTACCAGCAGGTTGCAGTCTTTCCCCTAGTATTGAATGGGAATTGCCTGTAAGTGAAAAACCTATTTCAGGTGTAAATTGGCAACCTTCAAATGCTGGTTATGCAATATGTTTAAAATCAAGTTCTATTTTTGAGAGTTCATTAACAGATTTAGTTTCTAAGTCCAAAGGTATTAGTTCTAATGCTCAACCAGGTATATATTTTTTGTTAGCATTACCAAATGACATCTCAATTAATAGTTTGCCAGTGAGAAAACTATTCTGCAGGCCTCATCCTTATTGCTAAATTATTATGGTACAAACACCATCTGCCAGTGATACTGTTTTTGGTTTAGATATCTCTGGAGCTAGAAAAACATTTTTATCATTGAGAAGAAAGGTTTCTAAAAGATATTTATTACTTGAATTTGGGATTGATTCTCTTACCTATGGCGAAGCAAGAGTTATTAAAGATCAAGTTTATTTTTCAAAAGTAAACCGAATATCTATTGATCAATCTGCAATAGAGAGGGGTAGCCCAACAGATGCTGAAGCAATGGCATCATTTCTAACTCAAATTATAGAAGAAGATCAAATTTGGGCTCATCGGGTAGCAATTACGCTCCCACCTCAAGCTGCACTATCTAAGATAATTTATTTACCTGAGCAACTTGATTATAAAGAAGCAATAGAATATATAAGTAATCCAAGCTCCTCAGGATTTCAATTTCCAATATCTATTGAAAGAACTGATTTCGATCTAATTCCACTTGATTGTCTTTCTATTAACAAAAAACATAAAACTAGGGCCTATTTTCTAAATAGCATTCCTAAAAAACTTATAGATAATATAATCAAAACACTTTCCAATGCAAATCTTGAATTACATTCGTTAGATATTGCCTATTCTTCAATAGAGCGATTAGCATATGATTCTATTAGTAAGCTTAAGATCAATCAAGTAATTATATTATTGGAGTTAAGTTTAGAGTGTACTCATATTTATATTATAAGTAAAAATGGTCCGATCTATGTATCTACTCTTGCAGCAATAAAAGCTTTTGAAGTACCAGTCGATCATACTGGGAGCGAATCTATAGAAGAATCAACAACTACTAATGATGATTATTTACCTGTTTCAGATCTAGACCTTAAAGTTCTTTTAAGTGAAATAAGAAAGGAAGTTGATCAGTTTAATCTCAACTATAAATTAGAAATATCAGGAATTTTATTGTCTGGATTAAATAGTAGTCATCCTGACATTAATAATATTTTTGAGGAACACTTTAATATAAAAACAAAAGTCTTGCGTTCATTATCAAGTATCCATGTTAGTGATGTTAATTCATCTAAATCTATAATCATTCAAGATTTAAATAGATTAGTAGGTCTAGGTTTGAGCATGATTCAATCCGATAATATTATTTCAGATACTTCGTATTCTAATTCATCTGAAAGTTTAAATGAAATTAAAATTGAAGATAACTCTGGCGACTTAAATATAGATATAGACAGCAGTCTGAACAAGAAAATTGATTCTGATTATGAGAGTCAAACAAATAATACCAAGATCAATCATATGATTAATAATGAAAGTATTATTGATGTAAATGAAAAAAAAGAGTTTATAAGTAATACATTAACTGAAGATAAGATATTAGAAGCCAATAATGAAAATATCGGAAAAGTTTCTTTTGATGAGTTTCTTAATCAAGATCATATAAAGAAAGATAAGATAAGAGATGATTCCCATAAGCAAAGTACAACACTTGATGACATTAGTAAGAATAATACGAAATTCGCTTTGATGACTAGTAAAGATAATAATGACTCAATGAGTAAAGATAGAATCAATCAAAGTATTAATAAGGAATTTATATTAGACTTTGAAGCAATAAAAAATGATTCAGAGCAATCATTAGAACAAGGAATTCATAATGATGATAAATCGAATAATAATGAGCCAGATAACTATACTAATAAAAACAAATTAGTTCCTAGTGGCAATACAGATTTTGAAGTTAAAGTTGAATCTGATTCTGAATTGAAATTTACTGAGTCCAAATCACAGGATAAAGTTGAAACTAAAGAACCCTTCTTTGATTTAGAATCTGCTAACTTACAAAAAAGTTCTCTGAACTTACCAGAAAATATTATTAAGAAAACAAACGAAATGGCTAATAGCAATGATATTAATAATGAGGAATCCAATAAAGCAAATAAAAACCTTACTTCTCAAAATGGTTTAGATAGAAAGATAACAGATATCAATGTGAAATCTAAAGGTAATGATAAAAAGAATGAAGACCAGTCTGAATTTAGAATGCCCGAAATTTAATTAACGAATCGACTAACCACCCATCACATTAATAATCTTGAACATTGGTAAATATAAGGCAACAACAATAGTTCCAACTATCCCTGCTACAACCATAATAACCATTGGTTCCATAGCTTTAGTTAATGATGATACAGCTTCTTCAACTTCTCGCTTGTAAAAATTTGCTAGATTTTCTGTCATGAAACCTAGCTTCCCTGTTTCCTCACCTATTTTTATCATTGATTTAACTAACTTAGGAAAGACATTATAACTTTCTAAAGATGAAGAAAGTTCTTGTCCCTCTTTTACTTTTTGAATACCATTTGAAAGACATCTTTTTACTCGGTCATTTGCACTTGCTGAAATACATCTTTCAATCGCCTCAACTAATGGTATTCCAGAAGCTATTAGTGTAGATAAAGTATCACATAAGGCTGCAACTTCAGATCGTAAGATAAGTGAACCAAAAAGAGGAGCTTTTAAAATAAGGCTATCTACTCTAAATCGACCAGATTTACTTTCGTAATATTTAGAAAAAAGATATCCAATTAATATCATTATGATAGGTGTAAATATGAAAAATTGAATGGAAGTAACTATCCTGGACAATGTAAGCATAAACTCTGTTAGTGGAGGTAATTCAGCCCCCATATCTTTAAACATTTTGTCAAATGTAGGTACTATGAATATTAGTAATCCTAGACTTACTGTAACTGCCAGCACAAGAATAATTACTGGATAAATCAATGCTCCCTGTATTTGACTTTTTATCTTCGCTTGCTGTTCAATAAGAGATGCAATTCTATCGAGAACTTTATCAAGAATACCTCCTGCTTCTCCAGCTTCAATTAATCCTATCGTGATGGGGGCAAATACTTTTGGATATTTTCTTAGGCATATTGATAATTCTTCACCAGCGCTCAATCTTGAGGATATTTGTAGTTGAAGTGATGCGAACTTCAAATTTTTAGTGTTTTCGGCAAGTAATTCTATCCCCTGTGCTAGAGGTACTCCACTTTGAAGAATTACTGCTAGCTGTCTAAAGAAAATAAGTAAATCCTTTTCAGGAACAGTAAAGTTCTTTGGGGAAAACCTTACATCTCGATTTTTAATATTGGAAGGTGAACTATTCCCCTTCAAGTCATTATTTAATTTTCTTTCTCCATATGAAGGCATAGCAATTTAGTTCCTAACTAATACCTTTGGATTTGAGGCTTTGCTTAATCCCTCTTCAAATGAAATCTTATTTCTATCAATTAATTCTTGTAGGCATTGTTCTAATGTATTCATACCTTCCTTACTACCTGTCTGTAATTGTGAATATATCTGGCTTACTTTTCTTTCTCTGACAAGATTAGAAATGGCAGGAGTATTTATAAGTAATTCATAAGCTAATGATCTTTTCCCCGCTTTATTTTTACATAGAGTTTGAGACATAATTCCTAAAAGTGATGTTGACACTTGTAGCCTTGCCTGTTCTTGTTGGTCTGCAGGGAATACATCAACAATTCTTTCAACTGTTTTAGCAGCAGAAGATGTGTGAAGAGTTCCCAGGACTAGATGTCCTGTTTCAGCAGCAGTTATTGCAAGTTGTATTGTTTCTAGATCCCTCATCTCACCAATATAAATAATATCAGGGTCTTCTCTTAAAGCTGCCTTCAATGCTGACGTAAAGCTTTTGGTATCTCTTTTGACTTCTCGTTGATGAATAATTGAATTTTGAGTGTGATTAAATTCAAATTCTATAGGGTCTTCAATGGTAAGGATATGTCTTTTTTGTGTTTCAAGTATACAGTTGATAAATGCTGCTAAAGTTGTTGACTTACCTGAACCAGTAGGTCCAGTACAAAGAACTAACCCCCTATGTTTATGTGTTAATTCAATGAAAGGTTTCGGTAACCCTAAATCCTGCCATTTAGGTAAATTATCCGGAAGAATCCTTAGCGTTAAACATCTTTTTTCATTAGCAACATATGCATTAATCCTAATTCTGGAAAGACCTTCTAGCCCAATGGAGGTATCTAAATCTCCAGATTGATTGTATTGTTCTAATTTTTCATTATCAAGTAGTTCACCAAGAAGCTGATCCATATCATTCTTCCCAAGGACTTTGTCTATTATTTGAATATCTGAATTTACTCGAATAGCTATAGGAGAATCTTCTTCAAGATGAATATCAGATGAATCAAGTTGTATTGCATATCCAACTATTTGCCTTGCTACTGACATGATAAAAAAATAATAATATCTTGATTAAGTATGCTCATCATTGCAAATTTTGCTTAATTCTGAAACGGTTGTAAGTTTTTCCTCTATTAGTTTTACACCATAAGCTTTTAAACTTAACATGCCTTCAGAAATTGCAATTTCCTCGATTTCTTGTGTTGAAAGTTGTTTTTTAATTGCATTTGAAATTGATCTTGTGACTTTTAATAACTCATATGTTCCGATACGTCCTTTATATCCAGTACCGCTACATCTATTGCAAAGGACTCCTTCTTTTTTTCTTTGATTCTTTTCCTCCGCTGACAAGCATGTTGCAATTCTTACAGGTGTACCTCTCTTTAAACCAGTGAATGTTGATTCTGTATCAGATAATGGTCTTTCAACGCTACAACTTGGGCAGACTTTTCTTAAAAGTCTTTGAGCTAGTACCCCTCTTAAAGAGGCTGTTAATTTATAAGGAGGAACTTCCATATCTAATAATCTGGTCAATGAAGTAGAAGCGCTGTTTGCATGTAAAGTTGTAAAAACTAAATGCCCAGTTTCTGCTGCATCCATAGATGATTCCGCAGTCTCAGGATCTCTTGTTTCACCTATTAAAATCACGTCAGGATCTTGTCTTAGGAATGTTCTAAGTAGGTTTGCAAAAGTTTGCCCTTTTGCTCTAAGAACTGGGAATTGTTGAATATCACCACCCATGTCATATTCAATAGGATCTTCTGCCGTAACTATATTTAATTCACCATTATCCTTTTCTCTTAACGCAGAAGCCAAAGTTGTTGATTTTCCTGAGCCAGTTGGACCAGAGACTATAACAATACCATTAGCTTGATTAATAATATTTCTAAATTGAGATCTCACATCTTTATTTTGAATAAGTGTATCTAAGTTAAGTACATCGGTGTCATTATTTAAATGACGTAGAACCATCTTCTCTCCGTATTTTCCTGGCGCAGTTGAACACCTGAAATCCATTGAATTGTTTTCATAAGTTCGTCTAATCTTTCCATCTTGAGAAGCTCTTTTTTCAGCAATATCCATCTTGGCCATATTCTTCAGGCAGGCAGTTAATTTAAGTCCGGGAAGTTTAGGCATCGTTACATAATTTTGAAGTACTCCATCTCTTCTAAGCCTTATTTTTATTTGTTTTTCATGCGGCTCAATATGAATATCAGAAGCACCTTTCTTACAAGAATCTATTAATACTGTAGCTGCTGCTCGTTGAATCTTGTTACCAAGCATTTCTGTTGATAAATCCAATTCTTCTTCAATAATTTGATCTTCATCACTATCATCAAAATCAAAACCAATAACACCTGTATCTCCATCTTCTTCTGAAGCATCAAGTAAGGTTTTAATAACATCATCTTCTGAGAAATTATAATTTTCGATACCTTCAGAATTAAATATTCGCTCATCAGATGCTTGATCCAAGAGAGACTGTATTTCGTCAGGAGGAATCTCAATAAAGACACATTCATAACCATTACTAGCTATTCGTTCTTTAATTGTATTACCAATAGTTCCTAGATATGAAATATTGCCAACAGCGATAGTTATGACTTGCTTTTGTGGAGGTAAGCTAGGCTCAATTTTTAAAGGGATAACAACATTTTCTCTACACCATTGAAGGGATAAATGTTGATCAATGAGAGATCTAATTGTACCTATTTGATATGTTTTAGTCATGTATTAATCCTCATTATTCGCCCATACATTCATAAAAACCTTCGTTAGTGCATCCTCCCCAATCGGGAGCTTCATTATCAAGATGTCGACAAAAAGCAAATACAATGGGTCTAACTTGCTTTCTTGTTTTTTCTAGACATTCTAAAGCTCTCTTTGATGGCCCTTCATCCTCTTCATCTCCTCCCCCTCCAGAGCCATAGCAAGAGGATGAATTGTATTCACTTTCTTTATTATATTGAATCTTATTACACATCCAGAATGGTTCCCCACATGATCCAGGTCCTTCATGGGGGCCCCATTTACCATTGTGATTATCTTTCCTAGCCTTCTCTCTATTCGCAATGCATACTTTCTCTTGATTTTCAGCTATGCATACATTCATTCCTGCTTCTGTTTGTTTGTCTACACCTAAGCAAAAATAAAATGTTTTGTCTGAGCATTCAGAAAGTATTGTCTTTCCTGTTGTTGGTGGATTTAATTCTTTTTGCTCAATAACTTTTGCATTACAAATTGCTCCAAGTTTTGCTTCTTGAGCGGCATCTACAGCCGCTTGATTAGCAACAATTGAACCTTCGAATGCATAGGTAGTTAATGTGCAATCATTGGAAGTCTCATCCCATCTATTGAAAGGGCCAATTCCACCAGAAGGTGGCGTATCGTTCAACCAACTATAGAAATTATCATTACATTGCTTTTTTTGGGCAGCCAATGCTGCTGCTGCTGCCCAAGCAGCTTTTTGTTCATCGCTTGCTCCACAATTAGGTCCACCCCAACGTTTACATCTTATTAGGCTTGATTCATCATTTGCTGGGTTTGCAATTTTAGTAACTTGGCT
>QBWD01000009.1 GCA_003283685.1 Prochlorococcus sp. AG-315-D17 | reverse complement strand
TAGTTCAGGCTTAGGTTGACTGTTTTCTAAATCTGATAATCCTAGTTCAATCCATCTTTCATCAATTTTTTCTTCTAGTTCCTTAGATCTAGATAATGGTCTCCCCCAATCGTGATTCTTTTCAGGACCAATTTTTGTTGTAGCATCGATTGCCAATCTTCCACCCAAACCTAAATTTTCACTAGCGAAGTCGAGGGTGTCAAAAGGAGTGTTCTCAAGTATAAATAAGTCCCTTTGTGGATCAACTTGACTAGATATGACCCATACAACTTGTCTGGGGTCTCTAATATTTATATTTGAATCGACAATGACTACAAATTTTGTGTAGGTGAATTGAGGTAGGGCACTCCAAAAAGCCATTGCAGCTCTCTTGGCTTGGCCAGGATATGCTTTATCTATAGATATGATTGCTAGTTTGTAACTCAATGCTTCCATGGGAAGGAAGAAATCAATGATTTCTGGAATTTGCTGTTGAAGTATTGGTGTATAAATTCGATTCAAGGCTATTGCAATCATTGCTTCCTCTTTAGGTGGCCTTCCGCTAAATGTTGTTAGGAAAATAGGATTTTCTCTTTGTGTAAGGCAGTGGAATCTAATCAAAGGTGATGATTCAACTCCCCCGTAAAACCCCATGTGATCGCCAAAAGGTCCATCCATCATTTCTTCGCCAGGTGA
Source organism: Prochlorococcus sp. AG-315-D17 (assembly GCA_003283685.1). Next base: position 27,178 of record QBWD01000009.1, on the reverse strand, counting down.
AATTGAACCTTCTAAAACTATTTCGCTATGGCTTGGAACTTGAAGATCTAGGGTCTTACACTTTGTTAATCGAACACCTTCCCCTGCGTATAAACCTGCAAAAAGCCATTCACTAAGTTGAACTGGAATGGGAGTGGCCGCTGCCATCACAAGAAGTGGATGCACCCCAATTGCGATAGCAACTTCTAAATTCTGGCCCATAGCGGCGGCTTTTCGAAGATGTCTAGCTCCTCCCCTTACACTTAACCAATGTACTGTCATGCTTTTGGCAGATTGTCGTTGGAGCCTATAGACACCTACATTTGGAACTCCAGTTTCTGGATCCTTTGTTATTACGAGGCCTAAGGTAATAGCTCCTCCTGCATCTTCTGGCCATGGACGTAATAAAGGCAAATTATTAAGATCTAAATCATTTTCGCTTATTACTTTTTGATGACATGGAGGTAATAGATCAATATCTGGCCGAGCTTTGAGTAGATCCCAAGCTACAGATGCGAACTCTCTTGTTTGTTCAAACCCTTTTGGAGGTTTTGGTTGTTGGAGAAGGGCTAATTTTTTACCTAGACCTTCAAGTTCTTCTGCCCTTTCAAGCCCCATACTCCAAACAACTCTCTCCATTGTTCCAAGAAGATTTACAGCAACTGGCATGCTAGAACCCTTTACGTTTTCAAAAAGAAGGGCAGGTCCACCCATCCCTAAAACTCGATCACTAATTGCAGCAATTTCTAGGTCGCTATCAACTTGGCTACTTATTCTTTTGAGTTGACCTTTCTCTTCTAGAAGGGAAAGAAAATCTCTGATATCACGTGTAAGAGGTTCTTGACGAAATAATTTCATGAAGGTCTGCACGATTTATCTTTATATCTAGTTACTGTGACGCAAGTTATGAGCCTTTGTGGAAATGAAACTTTCTTATTTTCATGTAGCTGCAGATGTCCCAGAAGGAATTATTCCTGAAACAGCAGTAGTAATTGATGTTCTTAGAGCCACCACAACAATTGCCTGGGCTCTTGAAAATGGTGCTGATTCAGTTCAAGTTTTTGCAGATGTAGATGAACTCAAAAAACAGGCAAAGTCTTTTCAAAAATCAGATAGGGTTCTAATTGGAGAGAGAGGAGGTGAAAAACTAGATGGATTTGACTTAGGCAATTCTCCTTTGAGTGTTTCCTCGGAAATTGTTCGAGGAAAAAGAGTTTTTATGAGTACGACCAATGGAACAAGATCACTTCATCGAGTTAGGAAAGCTAAAAGTTTGTACACAATGGCCCTTTCAAATAGAAAAAAAATTGGAGAGAGACTTATAAAGGACAACCCACAAGAAATTTGGATTGTAGGAAGTGGATGGGAGGGGTCTTATTCTTTGGAAGATTCACTTGCGGCTGGAGGCTTGGCATCATTTCTTGTAGATCAAATTGATTCAGTTAAATTGCTAAACGACGAACTTGTGGCTTCAATAGCATTATGGAAAACTTGGAAAGATGATTTGGAAGGATGTTTACGTATTGCAAGTCATGGACAAAGACTTGCAGGAATAGGAAATCATGATGATGATTTCGCATGTTGCGCTTTATTGGATAATCTGTCTGTTATTCCTAAACAGTCTGAGATGGGTGTCCTTATTGCAAGCTAACTTAAAAACTTTTTCTACTATTTTTTAACTCTGTGTCCGATTTCTTAGCTGCAGCTCTCCAGCTATCAAGCACCTCAGATATAGACGCAAATCTCAATGCTGCTGAAGAACAAATTGAGTTAGCGTCTAGAAGGGGGGCAGATCTAGTAGGCCTGCCTGAAAACTTTGCTTTTTTGGGTGAAGATCAAAAAAAATTGAGAATTGCATCCTCAATTTTTGAAAAAGCTAATAGTTTTCTTGTAACAATGGCAAGGCGATATCAAATCGTTTTGCTTGGTGGTGGCTTCCCTGTTCCAGCAGGTGATGGAACTAGAACTTTAAATAGAGCTGAATTATTTGGGAAAGACGGCCAATCACTTGCTCGATATGACAAGATTCATCTTTTTGATGTTGATCTTCCGGAAGGTAATACTTACAGAGAATCTGAGACTATCGTTTCGGGGAACCAATCTCCCCCTGTTGTAGAGATCCCTAATCTTTGCAGAATAGGCTTATCAATTTGCTATGACGTTCGTTTCCCAGAGTTATATCGTGATTTGGTTAATAAGGGTGCAGATTTATTAATGATTCCAGCTGCCTTTACAGCTTTTACGGGGAAAGATCATTGGCAAGTTTTACTTCAAGCAAGAGCTATTGAAAATACGGCTTATGTTGTTGCCCCTGCTCAAACAGGTCTTCATTATGGAAGACGCCAAAGCCATGGGCATGCAATGGTGATAGACCCTTGGGGAACGGTTTTAGCTGATGCTGGAGTCGTTCAGGGGGCGGCAATAGCTCCTGCCGACAAGGCAAGAGTGGATCGGATTCGAGAACAAATGCCCAGCCTTAGACATCGAAAAACAGAATTATTTAGTTGATGTTCAGAATTGATTTGAATAAATCAAAATTGGCTCTATTCGCTAGCGTTATTTGCTTTGCAAATAGTTTTTTATATTTACCTGTAAAGTCTGCAAGTGCACTGGCCGCCTGGAGAATAAATAGTAATGGGATCCTTGAGTTAAGAACTTCTTCTGGAGCTAAATTAGAGGCTTTTTATCAGTCAGCAGTTAGTGATAAAGGTGAAAGGGTTTGGATAGATTTTCCTGGAGAGTTAATTAGACCAAGGTCTTTGAAAGGTAATGGTCCCGTTAAGGAGATTCGTTTAGGTAAACCTTCCGATGGAGTTACTCGGCTAGTTGTAGAGTTCTCTCCTTCAGTTAAGTTGGATCACTCTAAATTAAAACTAATTGGTACTGCTACTGATAAATGGGAACTAAAGTTTTTTGGTTTACAAAGTAGCTCTTTGAATTTAATTGGAGAGGGTAATGTCACTAAAAGATCTATAAAGAAAATAAAAAGAAGACGAACATTTCAAAGTCTAGATGTTTCTTCTTTACCTAATGTTCCAATAGGAAAGTATAAAGTTGTTATTGATCCTGGTCATGGTGGATCAGATCCCGGTGCTGTTGGAATTAAAGGTTTAAAAGAGACTAATATTGTTTTGGATGTATCATTAAAAGTAGCAGATTTATTGAATCAAAAAGGAATCAATACAATTCTTACTCGGAGCAGCGAAAGAACTTTAGATTTACAACCCAGAGTAACAAAGGCTAATAGCTCAAGAGCTGATGCTTTTGTAAGTATTCACGCAAATGCAACAAGGGGAAAGAACAGAGAAGTTAACGGTCTGGAGACATATTATTATTCTGGTTATAAAGGTTATAACTTAGCCAAGAATATTCATCAACAAATTTTAAATGCTTCATATACAAGCCCCGATAGAGGGATTCGTAGAGCTCGATTTTATGTGATCAGAAAAACTTCTATGCCTGCAGTCCTGGTTGAGATAGGTTTCGTGACTGGCAAGTATGATGCCGACTTATTAAGACAGAAAGATTATAGAGAAAAAATGTCTTTTGCTATATCAAAAGGCATACTTAATTATCTAAGAGGATCAAATTGAGTATTCGCGTAGGTCTATTTGATAGCGGGGTTGGTGGTCTAACAGTTTTGAAAAGGGTAGTTAAATTATATCCTCATTTTTCATTTATTTATTTAGCTGATACAGCAAGAATGCCCTATGGCTCTAAAAATTTAAATGAGATAAAAAAAATAGCAAAAGAAATAGTTTCTTGGTTTGATAATCAAAATATTGATGTTCTCTTAGTAGCCTGCAACACAACTAATTCTATAGCTTTTGATGTAATTAAAAATAATTTAAATATTCCCGTTTATGGGTTAATTGAGTCTGTTTCATTAATTGTAGAAGATGAACGAGTTGGGGTTCTCGCAACACCTTCGACAGTGAAATCAAATGCATATACAAAAGCAATTTTAGATTTCAATCCAAAAGCTTTTGTTCTTGAGCAAGCATGTCCTGAATTGGTTTCTAATATTGAAGTGGATGATATTAATTTAGATAAACTTCGCACTTTGGCAATTGAATATTTAACCCCACTTTTGAGAGCTGAAGTTGAATCTATTATTTTAGGTTGCAGTCATTATCCACTAATAATTCCTTTATTGTCTGAGTTGATTCCTTCAAAAGTTAAGTTAATTGATCCTGCTGTATCCTTGTCTTTCAAGTTAGAGTCATTTTTAGGTGCAAAAATAATTGATTCTGCCAAAACAGAATCTTTAACAAATTTAAAGTTTTTTGTGACTTCAGATCCTAATAAATTCGCTATGAGAAGTAAGAATTGGTTGAATATCCGTCCTGAGGTTATGCTCGTTTCACTACGGAATAAGGCTTGCATCTCTTAGTATCAGAAAGTAGAGCGGTTTTATGACCACAGCCACGGAACTTCTTCAACCTGTAGAACTTGATCTGGAATCATTGCTATCGGATCTTCGTGGCCTTATTGGTGCTGGTCACCCAATTTTGCAAGCTGCTGCAGAACATCTTTTTAGTGCAGGTGGCAAGCGTTTAAGACCTGGGATAGTTCTATTGATTTCTAGGGCCCTAACTTCTGAAGGTGAGCTACCTATAAAGCATAGAAAATTGGCCCAAATTACTGAGATGATTCATACAGCATCTCTTGTTCATGATGATGTGGTTGATCAAGCTGATACCAGAAGAGGAGTTGAGACAGTCCATAGCCGTTTTGACCCTAGAGTTGCTGTTTTGGCTGGTGATTTCCTTTTTGCACAGGCAAGTTGGCACTTAGCAAATCTTGAGAATTTGGAAGTTGTTAAATTATTAAGCAGAGTAATCATGGACCTTGCTGAAGGGGAAATAAAGCAAGGACTTAATAGATTTGACCCAAAACAATCTTTTACTAGTTACTTGGATAAAAGTTATTGTAAAACAGCTTCTCTCATTGCTAATAGCTCTAAAGCTATTGGTGTTTTAGGTGATGTGGATGAAGAGCAATTAAATTCACTTTATTTTTTTGGTAGGCAATTAGGATTAGCCTTTCAAGTTGTTGATGATATTTTGGATTTTACTGGTAGTGACCAACAACTTGGAAAGCCAGCTGCGACTGATCTGGGTAGTGGATATTTAACAGCACCTGTTTTATATGCTTTAGATGAAAATCCATTTCTAGCAGAACTTATTGAACGTAATTTCTCTGAAAAGGAAGATCTTGTTAAAGCTTTGGCCATTGTAAGAGATTCAAATGCAATAGAAAAATCTAGAGAATTGGCAGAAAGATTTGCAAGTGAGTCTAAAGATGCAATTTGTTGGTTGCCAGATTCTTCCGCAAAAAATGCATTATTAGACTTGCCTGAATTCGTACTTAGTCGTCTATATTAGTTGAATAATTCTCTAAGATTTGTGTAATCTCTTTTAGTTGGATTATCTCTTTTAAATTATTATTTGTGTTAGTTAATTTATCTATAAGTGATTCGTCATTCTTTTCTTTTAATAAGAAGACACAACAGCCTGCTTGAAGTGCCGAGGAGGTTCCTGAAAATGAATCTTCTACTGCCCAACATTCATTAGCATCGACATTTAATTTTTCAGCTGCTAGAAGATATGGATCGGGTGCTGGTTTCCCTTTGAGTAATGATTTGTCATCTCCAAGAACTTTTGTTGAAAATAAGCTCATCCAGGAATGAGGAGCACTTTTTATTTGGAATGATTCAGAGCTACTGCTAGTAACTAATGCTAAGGGAATATTTTTCTCATGACACCATTTAATGAGACTTTCACTTCCAGGCATGGCATTTGCTGAAAGGATGAGTTCCCTAGAAATTGGCTTATGTATCTTTAGTAACTCTTCAATTCTTACTGGTTGTTGAATTAGGTTTATAAGCTCTTGAGCACAGTCAATTCTTCTTCTGCCTCTTAGAAGTTTTATTTGTGAATTAGTTAGATCTAAACCAAAAATAGAAGCTGTTTCTTTCCATGCCTTTCCATGCAAAGGCTCTGAGTCTATTAAAACCCCATCAAGATCAAATAATATTGCTTTTGGATAAACCCAATTTTTATTCATTAAAAAATTTGTTTTAAATAAGCGTTTCACTATTCATGCCTTTTCGCCAGGAATAGCTTGAATGAAATAAATGAAAGTTTTTTAATTTTTAATGACATCCGATAACTCTAACTCTATTGAGTCTGTTCTTCAGGAGCAGAGAGTCTTTTCGCCCTGTAATGAGTTTGTGAGTAAAAGCAGGGTCTCATCTTTCTCTGATTATTTGAAAATGGTTGAGACTGCTAAGTCTGATCCAGACAAGTTTTGGGGAGATGCTGCTAAAGAGGAACTTTATTGGTTTAAACCATTTAATAAAGTACTTGATTGGTCAAATCCACCTTTTGCAAGATGGTTTGAGGGAGGGAAAATGAATATTTCTTTTAACTGTTTGGACCGTCATCTGAACACTCCTACTGCCGAAAAATATGCCTTAATCTGGGAGGGAGAACCTGGTGATCAAAAGAAATATACCTATAAAGAACTCCATAAAGAGGTTTGTAAGGCTGCTAATGCTCTTAAATCTCTAGGCATAGGGAAAGGAGATCTAGTTGCTTTGTATATGCCGATGATCCCTGAAGCAGCAATTTCAATGCTTGCTTGTGCAAGGATTGGGGCCCCACATTCTGTGGTCTTTGGTGGCTTCTCTTCAGAGGCACTGAGAGATCGATTAATTAACGGAGAAGCAAAGGCAGTAATTACTGCAGATGGAGGATTTAGAAAGGATAAGATTATTTCTTTAAAAGATGCAGTTGATTCAGCTTTAGAAGGAGGAGCTTGTCCAAAGGTTGAGTCGGTTTTAGTTGTTGAAAGAACGAAAGAATCCATTGATATGACTAAGGGTAGAGATTATTGGTGGAATGAGATTGTTGATACTCAGTCAGAAGAATGTATTGCCGAGGAGATGGATAGTGAGGATTGTTTGTTTGTTCTGTACACCTCAGGTTCTACTGGAAAGCCTAAAGGTGTAGTTCATACCACTGCTGGATATAACCTTTGGTCTCATCTGACTTTTAAATGGATCTTCGATATCCGTGATGACGATATTTATTGGTGTACTGCTGATGTGGGTTGGATAACAGGACATAGCTATATAGTTTACGGTCCATTATCCAATGGTGCGACCACTGTGATGTATGAGGGAGTTCCAAGGCCTTCTAATCCAGGGGCCTTTTGGGAAATTATTCAGAAGCATAAAGTCTCTATTTTTTATACCGCTCCTACAGCTATTAGGGCCTTTATGAAAGCAGGTGAGAAAGTCCCAGGCCAATACGATTTAACTAGTTTGAGACTTTTAGGAACTGTGGGAGAACCAATTAATCCTGAAGCATGGATGTGGTACCGAAAAGTTATTGGTGGAGGAGATTGCCCCATTGTGGATACCTGGTGGCAGACGGAAACAGGTGGAGTAATGATTAGTCCGTTGCCAGGCGCTACTCCAACGAAACCAGGATCAGCAACCTTTCCGTTGCCTGGGATTGAGGCTGATGTTGTCAATGCAGATGGTGAGTCTGTGTCTTCGAATGAGGGCGGGTATTTGGTTGTAAAAAAACCATGGCCTGGAATGATGAGAACTGTTTACGGAGATGAAAAAAGATTTAGAGAGAATTATTGGGAATATTTAAAGCCATCTGATAATAGTTTTGTTTATTTTGCAGGAGATGGAGCGCGTAAAGATAATGAAGGTTATTTTTGGGTCATGGGAAGAGTTGATGATGTGATAAATGTTTCAGGACACAGACTTGGGACTATGGAGATTGAATCTGCTTTAGTAAGTAATGATTTAGTTTCAGAGGCAGCAGTTGTTGGTCGGCCAGATGATTTAAAGGGTGAATCAATAGTGGCTTTTGTAACATTGAGAAATGGCGCAGTCCTTAACAAAAATATTGAGGAGGACCTGAAGTCTCATGTTGTTAGCGAAATAGGTCCTATTGCAAAGCCAGATGAAATTAAATTTACTGATTCGCTACCTAAAACAAGAAGTGGAAAGATTATGCGCAGAATCCTTAGGGCTTTGGCTTCTGGAGATGAAATTAGTGGAGATACTAGTACACTTGAAGATAGATCAGTTTTAGATAAATTAAGAACCTGATATATTAGATATCCCATTTAGATATTACATTTATTATTGAATCAATACTTTTATATTTAGAGCCATCTTTAAATTTAGATCTTAGTACTTTTTCTCTTAAACCAAGGCTAACAGGTGTTAAGTGAGAACCATTTAGTTTTAGTATTTTAGAGTTATCTAATCCTTTCTCCTTTAGACAGTCAAGCAAGATACTGCTTTGGTCTAAATTGTCATTTTTGAAGCTTATTATCAAATTATTCTGTTGCTCATAATATTTATGAATAAGATTTAATGTCTCATTGGGACTAGGACTGAATTCTGTTTGAAGGTTTAATTTAGTGGAGATTTTTCTTAGCATCGGGATAGATTTATTAGCGGCGAAGTTGTTAAAGCTTATGGCTAACAAACCTTTGCAACTAGTTCCCCCATCTGGAGCAAGTAAATGTAATTTACAACCAAGACTATGCCCAACTCTTATTGGTGGAGGAATTGTCCCCACCCGTTGTTCTAGAATCTTCCTACATGAACGAAAAGATTTCCAGGCTTGGTTCGCCTGGATTTGATGATCAAAAATAGGTATAAAACTCCATGCATGGACAGCAAAGTTCTTTTTGAAAAGTTCTTCAATAATTCTTTTGTAGGTTATTTCAGGCTTTATACAAAGATAACTTCCTCCAATTATTTCAATGAGACCAATAGGTCTTGAGGGCCATTGGCAAAAAACATCATTAATATACCTACTTTTGTGCATCAAAAATCAACCAACCTCTGAAGAGAGAAATCCTAAACTAATTAGAAATATAATCATGGTTTGTTTTTATTTTGATTCTTTTTTATAAGTAAACTCTATTTTATGAATGATAATAAAAGTATTGTTGTTTTATCAGATGTGAGAGAAGAGAAAGAAAATCAAAATGAACTTAGTCAGTTAAACCTTTTGAATGCATCAATTGATCATATGGCAAATGAAAGTCAAAAAGATGTTTGTTCTGTAACTTCTAAGAAGACAAAGACACAATCTCATAAAGATATCAAAGTTGATGAGGTTCCCAAAAATATCTTAATTTTGGATACTGAGACAACAGGCCTTGATTCTGAGAAGGATCATTGTATTGAAGTTGGGTCAATACTTTTCAATGTTAAAAATCGCTCAGTCTTAGCACAACAATCTTTTCTTTTGCCAGTAAAAATGAACAATGCTGAAAGGATAAATAAAATCCCTGCTGAAATAACAAGATTGCCTCAGCCATTGAATGAAGCCATTAAATATTTTGAGACTTTGGTCCTAGCCTCAGATGTAATAGTTGCGCACAATGTTGATTTTGATAAGAAATGGTTTGGGATTGGAAAATTACCTGGAATAAATAAACCATGGGTATGCTCTATGGATGATATTTCTTGGCCAGAGGATAGACAGCTTAAAAGTCGCCCTTCAGTTAGGGATCTTGCATTGGCATATGGTGTCCCTGTCTGGAATGCACATAGAGCTTTGACGGATTGTATTTATTTAGCTGAGGTTTTTAAAAGATGTAATGAATTGGAGACTCTTTTAATTAGAGGCCTTGAGCCTAAGTTTATTGTGCGGGCTGAGATAACTTATGAGCAAAGATACTTGGCTAAAAATGCTGGTTTTAGATGGAATGATGCTATTAAAGGAGCATGGTCTAGACGAATGAGCCATAGAGATATTAAAGAATTAGATTTCCCTGTTCAAGAAGTTGAATTCGAGAACTGAGAGATTTTCATAAAGTACTCATTTCAAATCTTGGCTATATATCTAATGTAGAAGAAATAAGCTTTTTCTACAGGTTTTTACCATGCTTAACTTATGAGTAAATATTTAACTAAAAAAAATATAGTTGATCACTTTAGCTTGGTTCGTAGTAAAGGTAATGGTATTAATTTAAAAAAACGTCTTAGGCAATGGCAACACTCAAGAAGCTGGGCTCGTTTAATTTGTGAGGCAGAAAAAATGTGGACTTTAGAATCAAGGGAACTTAAAAGACTTGGAGCATTAGAATTAATCCAGCTTCAAAACGAGATGCCTATTAATGTGAGACGAAGAGTAAATTTTTGGCTGATTAGATATTCAGGTGCTACGCGTCTAGAAGAATAAATCTAATAAAGTATTAGATTTAGGCTTTCTAAAACTGGGAGTTAATTGTAGGAATGTCATGGCATCCACTTGGTTATGATTTCATGAGCTACTTGACAGCTGTAAATTTCCACAGCATTTTCTGCGTCTGATTTATAGTTGTATATGGTTTTAATTCCAGCATATTTTTTTGGGGGAGAACTACAGCTTAAAATCAAGGTTGAAAGGAAAATGAATTCACATAAAAATCTTTTTTAATTTATTTATTTTGGTTTTCTTTGTTTATTATGTTAAGGATTTGTAGGCTAAATATAGATTTACCGACTTATGTAAACTATTACTATGAAACAAACAAATCCATATTTTTGCTAAAGCTACTTTGACAAATCTCAAGAATTTAAGAGGAATGGTAGATCTTTTACCTGCTCAAACTGAGAGCTGGCAGAAGATTGAATCAATAGCTCGGACACATTTTAGTCGAGCTGGACTAAAAGAAATCAGGACCCCAATTATCGAACAAACTGAATTATTTTCAAGAGGAATAGGAGAGGGGACAGACGTGGTTGGTAAGGAAATGTATAGCTTTGATGACAGAGGAGGACGTTCATGCACCTTGAGACCTGAAGGTACAGCGTCGGTCGCAAGATCAATTGTTCAGCATGGGTTGTTGAGTAACGGTCCTCAAAGACTTTGGTATGAAGGACCTATGTTCCGTTACGAGCGTCCACAAGCTGGTCGCCAAAGGCAGTTTCATCAGATTGGAGTTGAATTTGTTGGATTAGCTTCTGTTATGAGCGACGCTGAGGTCATCTCGATTGCCTGGGATTTTTTAAAGGATATTGGCTTAAAAGATTTGACTTTAGAACTCAATAGTCTTGGTAGTAATGAAGATCGATCTATTTTTAAAGAGGAATTGACAACATGGCTTGAAAAACGTTTTGATTTATTAGATGAAGATTCTCAGAAAAGAATTAACGTTAATCCTTTAAGGATATTAGATAGTAAAAACAATGATACAAAAAAACTTTTGAATGATGCCCCTTCTTTAAATGATTTCTTATCGAAGGAAAGTAAAACTAGATTTGATTCCTTACAGAATTTATTAGATGATTTAAATATCCCTTATAAAATAAATTATAATCTGGTCCGTGGACTTGATTATTACTCTCATACAGCTTTTGAAATAACCAGCGATCATTTAGGATCCCAAGCTACAGTCTGCGGAGGAGGACGTTATGACAGCTTAATTAGTGAATTGGGTGGGCCAAAAACTCCTTCTATTGGATGGGCTATAGGAATGGAAAGACTTCTTATTCTTGCTGCGGATAGTATATTAGTTTCAAATTCCCCTGATGTTTATGTAATTCAGAGAGGCCAGGGAGTTGAAAAACTTGCTTTGAAGATTGCACGTCAGTTAAGGTCAATTAACTTCAATATTGAATTGGATTATTCAGGTTCATCTTTCTCAAAACAATTTAAGCGAGCAGACAAAAGTGGTGCTAAATGGGCAATGGTAATTGGTGAGAATGAGGTATTGGAAGGTCAATTAACAATAAAGAAATTAAGAGATATTGAAGACAAAGATGGCACTAAAGAGTATATATTTTTAATAGATGAGCTTGATAAGTTAATTTCAAGATTACGGGAGTAATTAATGATTGCTTTTTAAAATGAATTCTAAAACCATTCGTAAAATTTGTTGCATTGGTGCAGGTTATGTTGGTGGCCCAACCATGTCTGTTATTGCAGACAAGTGTCCTGATTTAGAGGTTAGGGTTGTTGATATAAATAAAAGTAGGATTGCTGCTTGGAATGATAAAGATCTAAATAACTTACCAATATTTGAACCAGGATTAGATCAAATAATTGCAAGAACAAGGGGACGAAACCTTTTCTTCTCTTCCGAAATGGAAGAAGCAATTGCTAATGCAGATATGATTTTCATTTCTGTTAATACCCCTACCAAAACAAAAGGGTTAGGAGCTGGACAAGCTAGTGATCTTCGCTGGGTAGAAGCTAGCGCTAGACAAGTTGCTAAATTTGCTAGAGGGCACACAATTGTCGTTGAGAAAAGCACACTTCCAGTTCGAACTGCACATGCTATTAAGGAAATACTCAGAACAACAAATAAAGTTGATCTAAATAATAAGTCAAATTCAACTTTCTCAGTTTTATCTAATCCAGAGTTTTTAGCTGAAGGTACAGCAATTAATGATTTAGAAAAACCCGATAGAGTTTTGATTGGAGGAGAAGATTCTGACGCCATAAATCAGTTGGTTAATATTTATAGTCGTTGGGTTTCTAATAAGCAGATAATTTGCACAAACCTATGGAGTAGTGAGCTTTCGAAACTCGTTGCTAATGCATTTTTGGCTCAACGAATAAGTTCAATAAATTCTATCTCAGCATTTTGTGAGGTTTCAGGAGCTGATATTCAGGAAGTTTCTAAAGCAATAGGAACAGATAGAAGAATAGGGAATCAGTTCCTTAATGCAGGACCTGGGTTTGGAGGTAGTTGCTTTAAAAAAGATATTTTGAATTTAGTTTATTTAAGTAGATATTTTGGGTTGCCAGAAGTTGCTGATTATTGGGAGCAGGTAGTATTAATAAATACATGGCAGCAAGATAGAATATACAAAATTGTTTTACAAAAACTATTTGGTACAGTTAATGGGAAAAATATAGCAATACTTGGATTTTCTTTTAAGGCAAATACTAATGATACTCGTGAATCTCCAGCGTTAAGGATTTCTTGCGACTTGTTAGAAGAAGGAGCTTATCTTTCAATTTATGATCCTAAGGTTTCTCTTGAGAGAATCAATGCTGATTTTGAAAACTATTCATTTGATAATCAAGGTGAATGGAAAAAAGTTAATACAATTCCAGATGCACTAAAGAATGCTGATGCAGTATTAATAATTACTGATTGGGCTGAGTTTTTTGGACTTAATTGGGATTACTTAGCTACTTTGATGCGTTCTCCTGCTTGGATTTTGGATACAAGATCAGTTGTTAATCGCAATGAAATAAAGAAAACAGACCTAAACCTGTGGAAACTGGGCGAGGGCAGCTAAAATTACTAAATACCATTCTAGAGTTCTAATTTACTTTTACTAAAAATATGAATTTATTGCTAAGCATTTTAATTACATCTTTGCTTTTAATTGTTATTTTAAAATCTATATTTAAAGCAAAAAAGAATTCACAAAGAAATAGTAAGTTAAAGTACAAATTCATTGATTGGATGGAATTAACAAATGAGGAAAGAAGAAAAATGGATATTATAGATAAAAGTGAGACTCTGAAAAGAAAAAACATATTATTGAAGTCAATTAGAGAAGAATATAAGAAGTTAAAGAAGAAATAAAATAAATTTAGGATTTATTTAGTAGAAACTATTAATATTTTAATAAGTAATCTAAATATCAAAAATGTTTTGGCCTCCACAAAAAGCTTGGACTAGTAAATCCCCTATTAATGGTTTAAGGCATTTTGTTGCCATAAATTATGGTGGCGAATTAATGGAGAGATGGATTATTCTGACTTCAGTTTTAGATGGAAGTGTCTCAATAAAAATTTCTTGGTCAGATTTACAAGACCCGTCTATTTGGATTGAAGGGTGGGAAGAAAATGATTGCTTAGATGCACCTTTTGCTTTTGACAAACAATGTGATAATAATCTTTGCACTCACCCTTCTGAAGATTCTGGATTGTCTATCCCTATATCTAAAAAGAATATTAGACCTTGGTTTAGGACTGGATTGAGATTAATTTAAGATGATAAAAGAATTTTCTATAAATAAAAAAGTTGATTCTCGGTATAGCTTAGAATTATAGGGGGTTATAGTTCTTGAAGTGAATTAGCTAATATTTTATAAAATTTATTCTTATAAGCGTACTTACTTTTAATAGGAATTCAAGTTATAAATGGTTAATAATTTTTAAATATGAATCAGCCTCGCATATGAGTCACGGAGAATGAAGTGGGACAGATTTTGGGAGCAAATGAAAAACTTTGGATTTGGAGAGAAGGTGGATATTTAAAGCCAGTAACTTATTGGAGAAGTTCATTTGAGGCTTAACAAATAACATAGAATCCCAAAGTTATCTATCACGTAAGATTATGTAGAGATTTCATTGAATCCTTGAACGAACATGATGTATCTACTCAAAATTTAGTTGCGTAACAAAAAGAGAATTCTAGATAATTTATTTATTAACTTAATTTATTAGATTTTCTCCATGACAATATTTAATTGATTTTTCTAAAACGGGATAAAGTGAAACGATTTCCATATTGGGTGGAAAATCTATAGCTCATAGCTTTTTTTTTTTGTGTAATGGTCTTCTGTTTCCATTTCAAGACTTTTACGGATGGAACAATCCATGGCAATAGACAGGGATTCAACCTTCTGATAGATACAAATTAAGGTTGTATTTTCATTTTTTATATTAATTACATATTTATCTATAGTTTTATAGAATAAAGACTTTTTTGGTCTTGATTACATGATATTTGAATGTTTAGACGTCAAGTAATTCCTTCTAGTAAGCCTTTATTAATCCCTGTACAGCTATTCTTTGTCGTTTTCAATTTTTTCGTCTTTATCAATTTCTGCCTGAACAATTTCTTCTGCTTACTTAGTTTTCTCAAAAGAAAAGTCTTTTCCTTAAGTTATTAGGACAATTAATATGGCCATTAAATTTCAGATTCTCTTGATCGAACGAGATGAATTTTTTTTTAGTTGTTATAAAAGATTTACAGATTCTTGCTCATTCATGAGTATTTGCCGAATTTGCAGTATCCTCGGATCGCTTTGTCGAAATTGCACTTCTAATGCAGACCTATGGAAATCCAGGTACCACCTACGGGTGGTGGGCTGGTAATTCTGGGGTCACCAACCGCTCAGGCAAATTTATTGCTGCTCATGCCGCTCATACCGGTTTGATTGCTTTCTGGGCAGGTGCCTTCACATTATTTGAATTAGCTCGTTTTGACCCATCTGTACCAATGGGTCATCAGCCATTAATTACGCTTCCGCATTTGGCAGCTCTAGGTATTGGCTTTGATGATACTGGCGCTTTTGTCGGTGGGAGTGCAGTGGTTTCAGTTGCAGTGGTTCACTTGGTTTTGTCCATGGTTTATGGCGCTGGTGGATTAATGCATTCCTTGCTTTTCTCTAGCGATATGCAGGAGTCTGCTGTTCCACAAGCTAGGAAATTTAAGCTTGAATGGGATAACCCCGACAACCAGACTTTTATTCTTGGACACCATTTAATTTTCTTTGGTGTTGCTTGTATATGGTTTGTTGAATGGGCTAAATGGCATGGTATTTATGATCCTGCTTTAGGAGCTATTCGTCAGGTTGAGTACAACCTTAACTTGAGTCATATTTGGGATCATCAGTTTGACTTTCTTACTATTGATAGTTTGGAAGATGTAATGGGAGGTCATGCTTTCTTGGCTTTCTTGGAAATTACTGGTGGTGCATTCCATATTGCTACTAAGCAAGTTGGTGAATACACAAAGTTCAAAGGATCTGGACTACTTTCTGCAGAGGCTATTCTCTCTTGGTCTCTAGCCGGTATAGGTTGGATGGCTGTGGTAGCAGCTTTCTGGTGTGCGCAAAATACGACTGTTTACCCTGTTGAATGGTTTGGAGAGCCTTTAGCTCTTAAATTTGGCATTTCCCCATACTGGATCGATACTGTTGATCTTCCTAACGGAGCTCATTCCTCAAGAGCTTGGTTAACCAATGTTCATTACTATCTTGGCTTCTTCTATATCCAAGGTCATTTATGGCATGCTCTAAGGGCAATGGGATTTGATTTCAAACGTGTAACGAATGCCTTAGGTAATTTAGATAGTGCTTCAGTTTCATTGAAGTAGTTGAATAATAAAATTTAACTAAATAAAACCCCTACATTCTTGTGGGGGTTTTTTATTTTGGGCTACCTTTTTTTCTTTTTTACACTTTAGTGAATTAATAGAGTGTAAGAAATGAATTATTTAAATTCGAGATTTAATAGGTTTTTCTTGGTGAAAGATCTAACTTTAAGGAAAAGAATAAATCTGATTTATTCTTAAAAATGAATTTAGTTGAGTTCATCATCCATTTCAATATGCTTTTTTTAATAGTTTAGATATATATGAGTTTTTGTTTCTCTTTGTTGATTTTACTAAGAGATATTTTTAGAGCTAAATTAATTAATTAATCAGATTTTATTCTTTAATTTTGAATGTGCTTATTTAAGATATAATATGAATGAAATTATTTTTGATAATAAATATTTTTATGGGAATCTTTTCTTGCTCTCTAAGTTTTACTTTTTTTCTGCTTTTGATTGATGAATAGATGAATGAATTGATTTTAGGTTTTGATGACCTTTCTAAAATTAATGCTATTCCAACTATTCTTCTTTCTGTAGGCTTACTTGGAATTATTGGAATTCTTCTAACACTTGGCAGAAGACTTGATTCTGCAATGAAGTTGGAAAGATTTGGTATACCAATAGCACTTTTGGTAGGAGGGATTGCTTTCGTTTTGGGTCCCTATGGACCTTTCGAAATATTGCCAATTCCAGTAATGGATATATGGATGCAATTACCCACTCCATTACTCACTTTGGTTTTCGCAACATTAATGCTTGGAAGGCCTATTCCAAGCATTAATGGCTTATGGAGACCTGTCGCTTCTCAAGCCTTGCTGGGACTATTGATTGGCTTTGGACAGTACGTGGTAGGAGGGGTAATTGTATTATTTTTCTTGCTGCCCCAGTTAGGTGTAGATCCATTAATGGGTTGCATTATTGAAGTTGGGTTTGAAGGAGGACATGGTGCTGCCGCTATTATGGGAGAGAGTTTTCGGAAATTAGGATTTTCTGAAGGATTAGATCTTGGTTTGGCGATGGCAACGGTAGGCTTGCTTTCTTCAACTTTATTGGGAAGTTTTCTAGTCGTTCTTGGTAGGTTCTTTGGATGGATTGTCCCTAATGAGCAAGTCTATAAAATCCAATCAGAGGATACTGATGTTTTAACTAACCCATTTGATCAACTAAGGCTACTTTTATATAATTTTGCTCTTATTGGGTTCGCTGTACTGATTGGTATATTTTTACTTTATTTTTTAAGAACTCTTTCAACATATTTTGGTGATATCACTCAACAAGTATTTGCAGTCTTTCCAGTTTTCCCTCTTGCTTTATTAGGATCTTTTTTTATTAGATTTCTTTTAGAAAGGTTTAATAAAACAGAAGTTATTTCTTCTCTTTTTCAACGTGAGATTGGAATACTAGCTACAGATTTACTTATTATTACTGCCATGGCCGGCTTGAATTTGCCATTATTGACTCGGTACTGGATTCCCTTAGCAGTTTTGGCAACAGCAGGATTAGCATGGAATCTTGCGGGCATTTTTCTTTTTTCAAGATTAGTTTTTAGTGAAGAATGGTTTGAACGAGCAATTTCTGAGTTTGGGAATGCTACTGGAGTAGCTGCTAGTGGTCTATTGCTTTTGAGATTAGCAGATCCAAGAGGTACTACAAATACATTGCCCGTTTTTTCTGTAAAGCAATTACTTTTACAACCTATTCTTTCAGGAGGATTAATAACAGTTATTGCCCCATTATTTATTAATAGTTTTGGTCTTAGAGGGTGGACCGAGTTTTGCGGACTGATATGTTTAATTTTATGCTTTATTGGGATAGGTTTACAATCAACATGTTCAAAAGCATAAGGATGACAATTAAACTCAATTAAAGTTTTATTGTTTAAAACTGTTAGTTTTTTAGAAAGAATCTTTTTCTGAATGAATCGAAAAATTTACAATGAAATCCCACCTCAAGAATTAAGAGAAAAATGGTTTAAGAGCCATCTTCTTGGTAAAGAAGTTGAGTTGAGGGAACTTTATGAACTTCCTCAAGACCAGTTAGATTTAGTTATGGCTGAAACAGCAGAATATAGAAGTGACATAGGAAATAGAGATAGGAATTTAGGTAAATTCTGTACAGCAGGCTATTTCTTAGAGCTTTCAAGAATTATTGATAAAAGAAGAGCTTCAGAATAGCTTTAAATCTAAATTAGATTTTTGTTTGCCAAATATAATTTCCTCTTGATTAGGAGACCATATGGGAAATTTTTCCATTACAATTTCATATTTCTTACTAGATAAAAAATAATTCAACCACTTTCTTATATATTGAATTTTCATATTCTCATCAAATTTTAATTTGTCAGCTAATCTGAACTGTCTTACGAATGGCCATATAGCCCAGTCTGCCAGACTTTCTTGTGAATTAACTAAAAACAATGGATTTCCTTTTTTTGAAAGAAGTTCTAGTTTTGCATTTAATGCTATAAGTATTTCCATTCCAGCTTCTCTATGTTTTTCTAGATCACTCTTTTTGAACCTGTAGGCATATTTGAATCGATCAAGATGATATTTAAAAACTAGATCATTTGTTTTTATAAGACTGTGAATTTTTTCTAGATGTTTATTATTATTGCCAAGAAGCTCTAACCTGTTTGATTTTTTAATTGTCCAAGTCATTATTTCTAGACTTTCATCTATTACTTCACCTGTTGATCTCTGTAGCACTGGTACTGTAGCTTTTTTGGATATTTTGATTAAAGAAGATGGCTTATTCTTAAGGTCTATTTCTCTCAGAATTACTTCCTCGTTAGTATTTAACAAGGCCCATCTAGCTCTGATTGCATAAGGACATCGTCTAAAGCTATATAGAATGTTGTGATTCATTCTATCCCTGTTAATATCACTTTAGTTATTTAACTCAATAAGGGGATTATAGCCATGATTATTTTCTTAACCGTAGTACTTCCTCTTGATTATTACCCCTCTTAGATTTTTAAGATAATTAGACTTTTTCTATTAACCAAATCTTTTAACTTCTTTGATCTATTAGGTTTCATTGTTTAATCAATTTATTTATGTCTGAATTTACTTATCTTTCGGAAAATGGAGATCTTTATGGACTTGGTTATACAAGGAACTTAGATTCTCAGGCTAATAAGATTAAACCTGGCAAGATAATTGCCTCAAAAGAAGTAAGTGAACCTAGGCTATTTATAGCAAGATTATTGAGACGTTATAAAACAAAGAGAATACCTGAAACAACCTTCTTACGTTTATCTGAAAAAGAGCTAAATGATTGTAAAAGACAATTTGTAGATGAAAGTAATTTCCCATTACGTCTAAGTGATGAAGTATCTATAGCTTTAAATGGGTCATTCCTTTTTGGATTAATAGGTTTCGTTATATCATTTCTCTTTAGCAAGATGTTGATATTTAGCTGTTTTATGGCTATTTTATCCGCATCACTTCCAATGTGGATATTAACTACTCTTGGCAATTTTGGTGGATATGATATTAGAGACCTCCCACGTTTTTCTACAGTTTCCAATAGAATTAAGGCTATTTTAATTGCTATTTCTATGGACTCCTTTTGTTATGTTTTATTTAACTTCTCAGACTTTTCTTTTAATTTTTAATAATGATTTCTTATTTAATACTTAACATGAATTATATGAACTTAGTTAATTATCCTGATTGCTAGTTGGCCTGGTTTTCGCTATAAGTGACTTAATTGATAAGGGGATTGAGCTAGGTTATGAACATTTCTGACTACCTTCAATTTCTTGAGCCTATTCAAGAGCAACTTGATAAATTTTATTCAATTGCGTCTTTGGCTCTTACAGTTCTTATAATCTTATGGCTTTTTAATTTTGTTGTAGGTTTAATTCAGAGAACATACTCGGTAGGCAAAGCTTTGGGTGGTTTGTATAGAAACTATTTTCACAGATATTTAAAATCGTTATTAGTAGGATTATTGAATCTTTTCAAGAAGCCTCAAGAAACAGCCTGAAAATATATCGGATTAAGACAACATTTAGATACTTGTCTCTAAATTGCAGTTTAATGATATTTCAAAAGGGACAGAACGATTTGGCAGTTTAAGTAAGTTGCAACAAATTTCTGCTATATCATTAGGTTGTGACATTTCGTTCTTTGGTAATTTATTAACATCTTTTGCCATATCTGTGTTTACCCATCCTGGACAAATAGCAGTAATTCTAATACCTTTATCCCATCCTTCATTTCGCATCGTTTGACATAAGCTCATTAATGCAAACTTGCTCATTGAATAACTGGCCAAATTCCCTTTGGCTCGTTTGCCACTCATTGAAACTAATACAATTATTCTTCCAGACTTGTTCATTGATAAATAGTTCCATGCATTTCTTGTTAGCAACCATGGACCCATAACGTTGACTTTCCATATATCTTCTATATCTTGTATCTCATCATCTTTAAATATAAGCTTGGTTTTTTTTAAAATACCAGCACAATGTATTAATGTATCAACTCCTTGAAAAGTTGAAACTGTCTTATTTATCCAGTCTTTTGAAGATTGATTATCAATTGCATTATAGTTATGTATAATTAGTTTTTTTGAAGGATGTTTTTTATAGTCTAGTATCGTATTTGTTAGACTTTCTTTATTTCTTATGCCCAAACTTACATAATGCCCTTCATTAAGTAGTCTGATTGCTATTGCTTTACCTATACCACGACTTGCGCCAGATATAAGAACCTTTCTCATCTATTTATTATAAACTAAGAATTTTATTAGTAAATTAAACTCTCTACCTTGCATTTCCATTAACCCCCATTTTATATTCCATGGCGATTTCTTGAACATTTCCCACATTGCTAATATTAACTCTTTAAGTGTTAGTTTATTTGTGAGGAATCCATACCATTGTTTGTTTGGAAGACTGAAAAATTGTATAAAGAAATCCCTTAGTTGTTTATCTTCAAACCTCATTAATTTCTCTAATCCAAATTTGTATAGGGCTTGTTTCTTTTTAAGTTCAGAAGGCCATAAAACTTCCCACCCTTTTTGAGCTATTACAGAAGGGGTTGCCTCACTATCTTTCATTGCCGAAGAAATTGCCTTCGCGACCATTGGTGCTCTTCTAAGTAGACTACCAACCATATATCCAGATGCTGGATGTACCATGGCTGCGGAGCCACCAAATCCAAGAACCGGTTGCGATAGGTCTGGTATAGGCATATTCATAGGCAGATATAGACCATGTTCTTCATGTTGAAGTTTTTCTAGTTTTAGACCTCTATGTTCTAGACGTTTTTTTAGTCTTTCTTTCAGTACATCAATTGAGACAGGAGGAAATAGCCCTAATGATGTTTCTTCTAAAAAATACTTTCCATTCCCCATATCCATTGCATACAAAAATGTTGGGGCTTCCATTTTTTCTTTTGAACCAAGGTGATCACAGCGATAGTCCATAAGGACAAATTGTCCCTCCTCAACAGGAGGAGAATTGAATTCGCCTACAATTCCATAACAAGTTTGGACTGCTACGGGACCTTGATCTGGGGCCTTGATAAAAACGGGTTTATAGCCAGTGGCATCAACTATTAATCGAGCATTTAGATTTTCTCCATTTGATGTTGTGACTGTACTAATTAAATGATTAGTTTCTAGTTTGATTGCTTTACCTTTATTCCATTTGATTTTTGCCTTTTCACATTGGGACAACCAATAAGCTTGTAATTTCTTTTTATCGAATAGACCATAATCTTTATTGTGTTTAGTTGGTTGATTTTTATTTGAGGTTGGATCCTTATCTCCTTCACCAAAAAAACTAACGGTATTAATCCATCTATGTTCTAATAAATTACTTAGACCAAGTTCGTCAACTTCTTCACCCCAAATACCATAAGTAAATGGCCAAGGTTCATCAGGCGGTTGTTCTGAGAGAATCTCTACATTTAATCTTTCATTTGCTAGTGCGGCTGCTATTGACAATGCACCAGGACCTGAGCCTAGTACTAATGCATGCTTTGATGCATTAGTACTCATGACTCCTCCTAAAGATAATTACTGAGAAATGGGAGATGATTTTAATACTTAAATTTTCAAGAAGATATTTTGCTATTTTCTGACCTCCTTGAGTTAGCACTGAGAACACCTTTACCTATAGAATAAAACAATACCTCGAGATGGCATTGGAGTTGAAATGTATTAACGCTTTTTCTTAATCCAATGTATTCTTTTAAGTATTGTCTATACTTTATAACATTCCAAGATAAATCATGCCTTAGTGAATGAATAGAATTCTTTATAGCCTCTAATAATAAAAATCAAAGATAACGAAATTAATGATTAAAAAAACAAATAATTTAATACTAGATAAGTCATTAAATATTCTCTTGACAGGAGGTAGTTCTGGGATTGGCTATCAAGCCGCATTGAAACTAATTTCTCTTGGTCACAATATTATTATACCGTGTCGAAATATAACTAGAGCTAATGAAACTTTAATTAAGTTGTGTAATGATATACCGGTTAATTTATCACATAGAGGGAAAATTTCCACACCAATAATGGATCTTTCCGATCTGAACAGTATAGATTCTATTTGTAATGAGATGATAGAAAGAAGAGAGGAATTAGATATTTTAATTCTTAATGCAGGTTTACAATATACTGGTTCAAAGGAGATAAGACGTTCTTCCCAAGGCGTTGAATTAACCTTTGCAGTTAATCATTTAGCACATCATTATTTAACCAGTAGATTGTTACCTCTTTTAAATAAGACTGAAAGCACAAGAATTATTATTACATCTTCAGAGGTTCATAATCCCTCAAGCCCTGGAGGGAAAGTAGGTCTCAAGGCAAGTCTAGGTAACTTTTCTGGATTGGAAAAAGAATGGTGTTTTGAAATGCTTGATGGTAAATCATTTAATGCAGATAAAGCATATAAAGATAGTAAGTTATGTAATATTTTATTTGCGAAGGAATTAAGCAATAGATTGCAAGAAAAGAATTATACTATCCCAGTAATTGCCTGGGCACCTGGCCTTGTAATATCAAGTGAGAAGGATAGCTTTTTTAGATATAGTAGAAAATATAATGAGCTAGGGCAATTGATTTTCGCTACCTTAGCTAGAGATTTATTAGGTATAACCACAACAAATGAGAAAGCTGGCTCACTATTATGTGAGTTAGTTCTTTTGGAAAAATATAAAAATAATTGTTTTTATTTCTATAGTAATAAGATTGTTAGTCTTAGAAGGTTTATTTTCGAAAGAACTAGTACCAGTGATGAAAGTAATGTTGAAGGCTTATCAGAAAGACTATGGGAACTATCTGATGAATTAGTTACAAATCTAATTTGAGTTATTTACATAAATTGTTTGAGTGGGGTATGCAAAATTGATATCTTCTTTTTTGAAACGATTCATTATTTCTAGATTAATTTCTTGTTGGGCCGTCATTGCTAAAATGTAATTACTTGTCGGGATGTAATAAACAAGTTCAAAGTCTAAACTGCTATTGGAAAACTCGACAAAATGACATCTATCAAAGATTGCATTTTCTGTATTATCAATTATATCTTTTATAATATTGGGTATATTCTTTGTCTGTTCATAGCTTGTTTCATATACTACACCTAACTTATGAACTAGTCTCCTTTTCTGCATCTCTGCATAATTTGATATTACACCATTTGTGAGCCTACTATTACTCATTATAATCGCTTCTCCATTAATACTCCTTAGGCGAGTTGATCTAACACCAACTCTTTCAACTTTAGCCCAAATCCCTTCTATATGAATAAATTGACCACTTTGAAATGGTTTATCTAGAAGTATAGTTATGTATTCAAAGAATTCTTGAACGGGCTCTTTCAATGCAAGACCAGCTCCAATCCCTCCAGCACTTAATAGTGCCCATATTGCGGCCATTTGGACACCCATATTTTGAAGATAAAAAATTATACCTATACTCCAAACTAAGGCTCTAGCCATTGGGCTTAATGATCGAATCATTTCACTAATAGATTTATCATTCACTCTGTTAGCCCATCTTTGGATAATCTTTATAAAGACTCTATTTATAAAACTAACTATATAAATAAGACATATAAATTTACTAATCCCTATAAATGTTTTGTCTACTAATCCGCCAATTAGTAAGAATTTCCAGCCGATAATAAAGCTTAATATGAATCCTAATGGTTTGATTGTGTCAATCAATAGAGATGCAATATAATCATCAGTTTTACTTTTGCTCTTAGATGTTATTTTGTTTAAAATATTTCTTAGAATCTTTGGACTTATTAGTGAAATAAGAGAACCTATGGTAAAGCTTAGTACTGCAACTATGAGATTTTTATAAAATTCATTCATGTCGATCTTCTCTTTTTATTTATTTTGTCAGATTATTAGTCTTTGTCTATATATTAGCTGATTTTCTCTATGAATAATTATCTTTTGGATGTCAATTTAATGGTTCAAATAGTTTTTTTAAGTATTCTACTAATATCTTTAAATTCTTTTCTGCTTGCATTCTTACATAGCTCACATATTAGACTTTCCGTTGTTGATGGTATCGCACCTGATGAAGTTAGTCTAATAAAAGCCGTTTCGTTGTCTATATTATTTCTACTTCCAATAGCATCTCTGGGAATCAAAACGTTAAATTTATTCGATAATAGATCTAGTGAAGTTTGAAGAATACATATGTGACTTTCTATTCCACATAAAATAATATTCTTTACACATTTTTTACTTAGGTAGTCTTTAAAAATTCGATTTTCAAGGCAGCTGAATTCCATCTTTTCAAATTTCATTAAATCTTTTAAAGGTAATATTTCCTTTGAAGTCTCCCCAAGTCTTGACGGATTCTGCTCGGAAATTACTATTTCAACATTTAATAATATACAACTATCAATTAGTCTTTTTATATTGAAAGTAATCAGCTTATTGCCCTCTATTTTTTGTATAAGCTTTTCTTGGTGATCTACAATTAGAAGTAATGTTTGATCTTCTCTTATTGATTGACTATTAAAATCAATTTCTCCGTTGCAAGTATTTCTATTTTTAATGATAGGACTCTCCATTTTATTGTTAATTATTTTTCTTTAGTATAAAACCATATCAAGAACAGTAAGTTCTTAATATGCCTGAACTTGCAAGCTCAACATACATAAACAAAGTTGCAACCTGTTCTCATTACGATAAACTATTGAGAATGGCAGATTTGTGTTGATTCCTAAGTCTTCATATAGTTCTCATCGTTCTCCTTTGGAGTCTGGCCTTCATCAAGATGGTAAGAGAATGACTCCGCAACGAAAAAAAATTCTTGCTTTGTTCGAGGGGCTTGGCTCAGGAGTACATTTGAGTGCTGAGGAGGTACATGCTCAGTTAACAAGTGAAAGTAAACGCGTTTCGCTTGCCACTATCTATCGAACATTGAGGCTGCTTGTTAAAATGGGTTTCTTGAATGAACTCGAATTAAGTGAAGGTGGACATCGCTTTGAGTTGTTAAGTCACGACAATCCTGATCATCATCATTTGATTTGTATCCATTGTGGAAGAACTGAGGAATTCGAAAGTAATGAAGTTATTCAGGCTGGCCAAGAAGCAGCTAAAAAGTTTGGTTTTAAATTAATAGAGTCAACTTTAAATGTACGGGCTCTGTGTTCTATGTGTAGTTAAAATTGAACTTATGACTCAAGTTAACTCTCCTCCACAACTTGAACCTGCACCAGCAGTACATCCAAAACAATGATTTCCTACTGAAATAGGATTATTTTTTAAAGATGTAAGTGGGTTTAATAAATCTCTTAAATGTTTTATATCCCCAGTTGATTTTATGCCTAGTTGTTGGTTGAAATCACAATCATATAAATAACCTTTCCAGTCAACACTTATAGTTTTTTTACACATTACTGATTGAAGATTATCGGAATTATAACTTTCTTCTAGAAGTTGAGAATATTCCTTAAGTTTTCCAGTCTGAGTTAGGTAATCGGCAAATCTATTTATTGGCATATTTGCTAGAACAAATAAGTTTGTAAAATAAATCCCAAATCTATCTTTAAGTTGTTTCCTGTAAGTTTCTTCAAGCTCTAACTGTGAAGGTGGGAGCTGGGGACCATTGGGATTGTATACAAGATTTAATATGAGCTCATTATTTTCAATTCCATAGCCATAAGAGTTGAGAGTCTTTAAAGCTTGGATGCTTTTATCAAAAACACCCACTCCCCTTTGCTTATCTACATTGTCTTTTGAATAACATGGAAGTGAAGCGATAATTTTAACTTTATTTAATGCTAAAAACTTTGCCATATCTTTGTAGCCTGGCTCAGTAAGTATTGTTAGGTTGCATCTATCTATAATCTGGACGCCAAGACTTTTCACCTCAGTTATAAGTTGTTTGAATTTTGGATGAAGTTCAGGCGCTCCACCTGTTATGTCTAGGACCTTTATATTATTTGCTTCTATAACTTTAGGGATTATCTTGATAATTTCCTCACTCATCATCTCTTTTCTATTGGGTCCCGCATTTACATGACAATGGCTGCAAGCTTGATTACATTTATAACCAATATTTATTTGTAGAGTCTCAAGAAAATCTCTTTTTATATTAGGGAATGTGATTGGAATCATATCTTTAAATTAATTTTAGCTAAATTATAATTTAATTTAATATATATAATTATAAGCTTATTTTCTTTTGAGAGCTTAGTTTCTAAAATATTTGTTTATCTTTCAATACTCTCCTAGTTAACTCTCCAAACCAATTGATGTATTCTTCTGGCCCATTCTTTATAATCAAGTTGAACTCTAAATCATCATTAAGATCGCTTATGCCGTCCATTTTTGAATGTTCAATTCGCGGTCTAGAAACCTGATCATTTCCACTATTTACAAAAATGACCTGGTTATCTTTTTTGTAAGCCTTTCCAATCTGTTGAATCAAAGTTAAAAACCTCCTGTCACTTCCTCCTCTTAACCAAGTATTCGTTAAGTTGTCTTTGACTGAGGTAACAGTATCTCCTACTCCTATTAGTAAAGGCATTTGATTCTGCGGTATATTTTTTAGACATAACTCTAGTAATTTATCCAGTGTCTTAGGGGCTGTTCTAACATTGA
>QBWD01000008.1 GCA_003283685.1 Prochlorococcus sp. AG-315-D17 | reverse complement strand
CTTCGGGAACCAACGTATGAAAAATATATCTAGAAATTCTTGTTAGCAAAAGGTCGGTTGAGGTAGGGCTTTCCAGCACATATAGGCCAGAAGCATTGCGAATACATACAAGTAACTACTCAGGAGATCCCGCTGAGATCCCAGTCTCATTTTCGCATTAAAAAAGGACTGCCTGGGAAAGCAGTCCTAAACTGATCGGGGCGACAGGATTCGAACCTGCGACCTAGTGCTCCCAAAGCAGTTTTCATACCCTCTGAAGCACACGGTTTTTAATCTATAACTTAATAATTGCGGGCTTGTGCGAATCATCTCAGGTCAAACTATGATCCATATGACATAAATATGACATAATTTTGTCAAATCTAGACTGGTCGAAGCACTTTCAAAAACAAGTTCGGACTCTGGCGAAGGAAATTGGTTTGAAAGGTCTTACTGTTGTCAACAATGGTGGAAGAGTACAAATAAAAATCAGAAAGTCTGTGGGCAACAAAGTTATAAGCCAAGAAACAGTCATGCTTTCTTTTCCTTGGACTGAGCAATCCTCCGGTGATGCCTATACCAGAGTTAGAAACATTGCCCGTTTTATGAAAGAGGGCCATGGATTAAAAGCGTCAGCAAATTTGGCTCAAAAGAAAGCGCCAAGAAAAGGTAAGGACTGGAGGAAAATTTTAAAAAGCTTTAAAGATCAAAAGATTAATTTTGGAACTGCCATTAGCGAGGCAACATTCAATAAGCAATACCTTCCACCATGTGAAATGGTTGTTGAAGTAATGAGCAAAATTGATCCACCTACCAACCCCAGAGACTTAATCGATATTTGTGTAAAAGACTGGAAGCCTGAAAGTGTAACTCGCAAGCATAGAACAAGAGCAATAAAACAATTTTTAGATCACGCAGTACTTAGAGAAGGTATTGCCGATATATGGACACCGCCATCAGATTTAAAACAACACATTGGTAAGGCAAAACCAAAAGATATAGTCAATCAAAAAGCTGCTGCATTTGAGAGTGATATACAAATATTAGATTTCTTAGAAACACTCCCTACTGATAGTCCATATAAAAAAGATGCTGAAGCAGCTACTAATTGGTTTAACTGTTTTTGTTTAATGGCTGAATTAGGTCTAAGACCAATAGAAGTTAACTACTTACAAGTCAGATTTAATCCGATTAAAAAAATGCATTATTGGCATTGCACTTATAGAAAAAAAGGTGGCAACGGAGCAACAGAACCAAGAGATATTGAACCTCTACCTTTAATTAATAGGGATGGGAAAGAAGTAAAATGGAACCTAATAGAAAGGTTCCGAGGGAATTTATTGCCTTTACCAGAAAGAGTTACAGGTGAAGCTGCAGGTACTTATTTGAAACGTAGACAAAGTTGGAAAGATCTCAAAGAAGTGATGATAAAAACTCAAGGTGCCAATATCACCTGCTATTCATTCAGGCATTATTACGCTCTTAGATGTCATGTGAAAATGATTGACTCTGGTACTGCTTGCGAGAGCATGGGACATTCACTAGAGAGTCATCATAGGAATTATCCTTATTCATCAAAAACGACTACTCACAATGCTTTTAAAAATGCAAGAGAAAGGTCGATAGAACAAAATAGTGATTTAAAAAAGAATCCTTGAATATTTTTTCTATTAGCAATTAAAGTAATAGATATCTCTGTGCAAGAGGTAAAGATTCAGCTGGTTCACAAGTTAAAAGTTCACCATTTGCAAAAACTTCATAGGTTTGAGGGTCAACTTCTATTTTGGGCCTTGCATTATTGAGTTTCATTGATTGTTTGGATATCTCTCTTGTGTTTTTCACAGCAGCATAAGATCGTTCTAATTTAAGTTGCTCTGGTACACCTGCGTTGATAGCAGTTTCACTTAAGAAAGTGAGGCAACAAGAATTTATAGCTTTCCCAAATGCGGAAAACATTGGTCGGCCATGTACAGGTTGAGGTGTCGGTATTGAGGCATTAGCATCGCCCATTTGTGCCCATACAATAGATCCCCCTTTAATTACCAAGTCTGGTTTTATTCCGAAAAAGCCTGGTTTCCAAAGTACTAAATCAGCAAGTTTTCCAACTTCAACAGAACCAACATGACTACTAATTCCATGTGCTATTGCAGGGTTAACGGTCACCTTTGATATGTATCTTTTAATGCGATGATTATCATTTCTGTCATTATCTTCTGGTAAAGCACCTCTTTGAACTTTCATCTTATGGGCAGTTTGAAAAGTTCTACTAATAACTTCTCCAACTCTTCCCATAGCTTGGGAGTCACTAGCAATAATAGAAAAAGCTCCTAAATCGTGGAGTATGTCCTCAGCAGCAATAGTCTCTCTACGTATTCTGGACTCTGCAAATGCAACATCCTCAGGAATTTTGGGATCCAAGTGATGGCAAACCATCAACATATCTAAATGCTCTTCCAGAGTATTTAGGGTGAAAGGCCTAGTCGGATTTGTACTACTTGGAATAACATTAGATTCTCCACAAATCTTGATAATGTCAGGAGCATGACCACCTCCAGCTCCTTCTGTATGGAAGGTATGAATTGTTCTTCCTTTTATTGCCCGAATCGTATCTTCAACAAAACCAGCCTCATTTAAAGTATCTGTATGAATACAAACTTGTACATCTAACTGATCCGCAACACTTAGGCAAGCATCAATACAAGCCGGTGTCGTTCCCCAGTCCTCATGAAGCTTTAATCCACAAGCACCCGCTCTCACTTGTTCTTCTAATGCTGATTTATTCGTTGCATTACCTTTTCCAAAAAATCCCAAATTAACAGGGAATCCCTCCGCTGATTGCAGCATTCTTGAAATATGAAATGCTCCTGGTGTACATGTCGTTGCATTGGTGCCTGTTGCTGGACCTGTCCCTCCTCCAAGCATTGTGGTAACCCCACTAGCTAAAGCAGTTTCTATTTGTTGTGGACAGATAAAATGAATATGACTATCAATAGCTCCTGCAGTAATAATGTTTCCTTCTCCTGCTATTGCTTCTGTACTAGCTCCTACAATAATATTGACACCTTCTTGAGTATCTGGATTCCCAGCTTTTCCAATACCTGAAATTTTTCCGTCTTTAATACCAATATCAGCTTTAACAATTCCCCACCAATCAAGAATAAGTGCATTGGTAATAACTGTGTCTACAACTCCATTATCTCTAGTTTGTTGTGATTGTCCCATCCCATCACGAATAACTTTGCCTCCACCAAATTTAACTTCGTCTCCATAGTGAGTATGATCTTGTTCAACTTCGAGAATCAAGTCTGTATCAGCAAGTCTAATGCGATCACCTTTTGTAGGGCCATAAGTCTCGGCATAAGCTTGACGTGAGATTTTGAAAGGCATTTAATTAATGTAGTGAATCGTTTATAAGTCCGTTGAAGCCAAAGACCTTACGGTCTCCTGCGTAAGGAACAAGATCAACCTCTCTCTGATCACCCGGCTCAAACCTAATAGCAGTACCAGCAGGGATGTCTAACCGCATACCAATAGATCGTTGACGATCAAATTCAAGGCCGTTATTAGATTCAAAGAAATGATAATGAGAACCTACTTGAATTGGTCGATCGGAAATATTAGCGACTTTAAGAGTTGTGACGTCTCTACCTTGATTTAATTCGATAAAACCATCTTCGGGAATAAGTTCTCCAGGGATTAAATTTGACATGATTTTAATTAACTAATTGGATTGTGAAGTGTTACCAGTTTTGTTCCATCTGGGAAAACGGCTTCTATTTGAACTTCATCGATCAGCTCGGGTACACCCTCCATAACTTGTTCTTTTGTAAGCCATGTTGTCCCCTCATTCATTAAAGTTGATACATTTTTTCCATCTCTTGCACCTTCAAGTACTTGAAAGCTAAGCCAAGCAACAGCTTCTGGATGATTTAATTTAAGTCCCCTTTTCAATCTTCGCTCTGCAAGAAGAGCAGCCGTAACTACAAGTAATTTGTCTTTTTCTTGAGGACTTAAGTACATTTTTTAATTAATACAAAGTCATTTTACTGGGATTCAATTCCATAAAAGTTCATCATGGACAATCTGTATCTGTTCATGCATTCTCTTGCATAGGCCAAATCCTCAAATAATCAGGAATACTAGATTTCCTTAAAACTCGTGTAAGTCCCCAAATTCTATAAAACCAAAATCGAGCTGATTGCGTTGATGAACCTCTATACCTTGCTGAAATACCATTATTAAGCAGGCTGCAAGTCATGAATCCTTCAAGCCCTTCTCTCCGTTGACGACATTCTTCTAATAATTTTGATAAGGCTTGTTTGTTTGTACCTTTGGGTGTTACCCATGTTAACGATCCAAATACTGGCTGATCATCTAAACCATGAATTGATTCAAGCGCGTTCCCGGAAAGTTCTAGTCGATCACTGAATTCATATTGCTTCCCTTGGCTACTCTCCCTAAAGATCTCTAAAGAAGATCTCCATACTCCAGATCCAAGTTTTTCTCCTACGGCAGTTCGTCCTAAGCGAACCAAATCAACACATAGGAAGCTTGATGAGTTATCCAACTTAACAGTCATATTCTGTTCAAAAAGCCCCCCTTGATAAATAATTAGTTCTTGAGGCATCCATTCAAAGTCGGCATTTTTTTCAAGATGAAAAAAACAATTTTGATTAGCCCAGAGCCCTTCTGGGTTTAATTTTGATCTATCTATACTTCCATAAACTTTTTGAGCTGCAACTGAAGAACATATTGCACTACTATTTTCTTCAGCATTTACATTTATCGTTAGTTGATCACCTCCCACAATCCCTCCTGCACTGTGAAGGATGGGAACTTCACACCTCCCATCCTCTTTGTTGTTGAACACTTTCATTATTTTTAACGGAGCTTGGCATTTGGCTTGATGGATAGTCGTTACATTTTCAATATCTCTAGATCCTAGCTTCTTGAAAAGTCTTAGATCACAAGTTCCATGCCATTTAGAAGTCATTTATTAGTTGTATCATTTTAATTAAATAAATATTGAGGAAATAAGAATTCTTTAATCTTGTAGAGATAACCGTTAAAATCTAAATCCACAACTAATTGAAATTTGTCAGAGACATTAATCTATCTCACAGAGAGAACAAGTGCACAGGCTAACGAAAATTGTCTGATACTACCTTTATCTGCGAAAGAGAGGATTCAACTACGAGGGAAGCGATCCACCTTAAATGGAATTGAGGTTATTTTAAATTTACCTCGAGGCGGCGGCAGGTTGATTCCTGGAGAGGTTTTAAAAAGTGATGATTCATTATTTTATGTAACCATCGAGGCGGCTAAAGAGGATTTAATAAAAGTAAGTTCAGACAATAGATTGAAATTGATGAAAGCGGTATATCATTTAGGTAATAGACATGTTGAGATAGAGTTTCATGAAAGAGAGATATATTTACTAAACGATGTAGTTATGAGAAAAATGTTAGAACAACAAGGATTCGAAATAGAATTTGCTCAATGTGCCTTCTCTCCTGAGATTGGCGCTTATAAATAAAATTCTTGATAAAATCAATTAATGCAACTTGAGTTTTTACAATTATTAAGTCCATCATTACCAGTTGGTGCTTTTAGTTACTCAGAAGGATTGGAGTGGCTTGTTCAAAATAAAAAAGTAAATAACGAGACAACTCTTTTTAATTGGATTGAAAGTGAGCTTTCAAGAGGTCAGATAACAATTGAGGCAAGCTCAATTTCTTATATAATGAAAGATCTAGTTGATTGGAAGAATAATCGAGATGCCCAACATAAATTTGTTATTGAAGAGTGGAATTCTTGGCTTAGTTCATTAAGAGATTCTCCAGATGTCAGATCTCAACAAACACAAATGGGTGAATCTTTATTACAGCTTCTCATTGATCTAGATCACCCTCTTCCTGACAATGAAAAGAAGTTTATATGGCCGATAGCTTGGGCTTGGGCTGGAGTATGTTGGAATATCCCCCCAATTGATTTAGTGGAGGGATTTTTATATAGTTGGGTAGCTAATCAATTAAGTGCAGCATTAAGGTTATTGTCATTAGGGCCAACAAAAGCTCAAAAACTTCAAAAAAAATCTCTATTAATTATTAAGTCTCAAGCAAAATACTTATCACAGCAAAATCCAAAAGAAGTTTGGATTAGTGATGTTGGTGCAATCATGGCCCAACAATCGCATGTAGAACTTTATTCAAGATTATTTAGAAGCTAATGGAAAGTAAATTAAGAGTAGGAATTGCTGGCCCAGTTGGTTCTGGTAAAACGGCTATTATTCAAAAACTATGTGAAAACCTTAAAGATCAATTAGAAATCGCAGTAGTAACAAATGACATTTATACGCAAGAAGATGCAAAATTTTTAACTAATTCAAAGGCTTTAGCAGCTGAACGTATCAAAGGAGTTGAAACTGGAGGATGCCCGCATACTGCCATAAGAGAAGATTGTTCTATTAATCGAATTGCTGTTGAGGAGCTAGAGCAAAGATTTAAAAATCTAGATTTAATATTTGTTGAAAGTGGTGGCGATAATCTTGCTGCGAGTTTTAGCCCTGAGCTGGTCGATATCTGCATATACATTATTGATGTCGCAGCCGGGGATAAAATCCCTCGAAAAGGAGGGCCAGGCATAACACGTTCAGATTTATTGGTGATCAATAAGATTGACCTTGCCGAGATGGTTGGTGCAAGCTTAAAAATTATGGAGAGGGATACTTTATTAATGAGGAAAAATCTACCCTGGTGCTTTACCAACACAAAGACAGGGGAGGGGATAAAAACAATTGAAGAGTTTTTGTGTAATCAGATACCTTGAACTCTATAGAAAGTATTCGCTGATACGAAAACTTATCTTTGTTTGATGAAATAGCCAAAACAGTCTCATCAGCTACAAAAAGAGAGGTGATCAGTCAGATACTTTTCATGCACCCCAAGATGGGCAAACAACTAATTTAGTTAGTAATTCATGAAGCTTTCAAAGCGCATTTTTGCAGGTTTAGCTACTGCCTCTTTGGCCTTAACTGTTACTGCTTGTGGTGGATCAGATTCCTCAGGTGACTTTGATGAAACAGTAACTGTTGGGATTCTCCATTCTCTATCAGGGACAATGGCAATATCTGAATCAACTCTTGTTGATACAGAGAAAATGGCTATTGAGGAAATCAATGCAGCTGGTGGCGTAACAGTCGACGGTAAGAATTATAAAATTGAATACATCGTTGAAGATGGTGCCTCGGATTGGCCTACCTTTGCAGAGAAATCCAAGAAGTTAATCGATCAGGATGGAGTACCAGTTGTCTTTGGCGGTTGGACTTCTGCAAGTCGTAAGGCAATGCTTCCTGTTTATGAATCTAAAGATGCATTCCTTTATTACCCAATTCAATATGAAGCACAAGAGTGCTCTAATAACATTTTCTATACAGGAGCGACTCCTAATCAGCAGTCTGAGCCTGCTACAGATTTCATGTATAAGCGCTCACCAGCTGCTGGAGGAGATTTCTTCTTAGTTGGTTCAGATTATGTTTTCCCAAGAACTTCTAACACAATTACTAAAGCTCAAGTTAAACAACTTGGCGGTAAAGTTGTTGGAGAAGACTATCTTCCTTTAGGTAATACAGAGGTAGCTCCAATTATCTCGAAGATAAAAGTTGCTCTTCCTGATGGCGGAATAATCATTAACACCTTGAATGGTGACCAAAATGTAGCTTTCTTCAAACAAATTCAGGACGCAGGAATCACTCCTTCCAATGGTTATTACGTAATGAACTACTCAATTGCGGAAGAAGAGATTAGTACGATTGGACCTGAGTTCCTTGAAGGCCACTATGGTGCTTGGAACTACATGATGTCTATTGATACTCCAGCCTCTAAGAAATTTGCTAAGAGCTTCAAGAAGAGATGGGGTAGTGATCGTGTTGTAGCTGATCCTCAAGAATCTGCTTATAACATGGTTTATCTTTGGAAGCAGGCAGTTGAAGATGCAGGTACATTTGATGACAATGCAGTTAGAGAAGCATTGGTTGGTCAGACATTCGATGCTCCTCAAGGGCCAGTAGAAGTTATGGCAAATCATCACCTGTCTCAAACAGTGAGAATTGGTGAAATCAACGCAAAGGGTGGATTTACAATCCTTGAAGAAACTGGAGTTGTTGAACCACAAGCATGGAACCAAAAACATCCAAGCTCAAAAGGTTACGCTTGTGATTGGACTGATCCTAAGAAAGGAGAAAAATATAGAATGTGATTCAATTTTGACTTATAAATGTATTCTAATAAGGAGCCTTAGGGCTCCTTATTTTCTGTAAAAATAGAAACTAATCTAGTGCAACTTATTCTTGAAAGTCTTTTTAATGGCGTTGCTATTGGCTCTGTTTTGCTTATCGCCGCACTGGGATTAGCAATTGTCTTTGGACTCATGGGTGTTATTAATCTTGCTCACGGTGAGTTAATGATGCTTGGAGCTTATTCAACTTACATAACTCAATTAATTTTCAAACAAGTTTCTTTTTTAAAACCATTCTATGACTCCTACGTCATTGTTGCTATTGGAATTGCTTTTTTAGTTAGTGGAACAGTTGGCATTCTTTTAGAACGAACAATCATTAGACGTCTCTATGGAAGTCCTCTTGAGACTCTTTTAGCGACATGGGGGGTTAGTCTAATTCTCCAACAATTTGTCAGGAGCGTTCCACTTGCTTATGGAAGTGGGCTGGTTATAGCAATTTTTATTGGCTTAATTACACCACTATTTTTGTCAGATGATTTACTTCATGGTGCAAAAGGTAGATTAATCAGGTCATGTACTTGGGGCATGTCTGCATTAATAGGAGTAGCAACAGGAGGTGTTTTATCATCTTTAGTAAGTAAGCTTGGTCGCGCTAGTGCAAGAAATGTTGATGTTACTGCCCCCTCCTGGATGAGAGGAGGAATTGACTTTTTGGGAAGCACTTATCCTAAAACACGTCTGTTAATAATTCTGATTACACTAATATCTGTTCTTGTTGTTATTTTCTTTCTTGATAAAACAGCTTGGGGGCTTCGGATTAGAGCAGTCACTCAAAATAGATCCATGTGTGAATGTTTAGGTATTTCAACAGATAAAGTAGATATCATCACTTTTGGAATTGGTTCTGGTATTGCTGGTGTTGCAGGTGTAGCTGTATCACTTCTTGGTTCAGTTGGTCCAAATGTTGGCGTAAATTATATCGTTGGATGTTTCATGGTTGTAGTCCTTGGTGGGGTTGGCAATTTATTAGGAACAATCCTTGCTTCTTTCTCAATTGGGATAATGACTGATTTGATTGGAGCAGGAAGACTTCTAACGATTTGGCCAGATATGCCTTCACCTTTAGCTTCGACAGTAGATTTCTTTGCGACAACAAGCATGGCTAGAGTCATGATATTTGCCCTAATAGTTTTATTTTTGCAATTTAGTCCAACAGGGATGTTCCCTCAGAAAGGAAGAATGGTGGAGTCTTAATTTATGTCAATTATTTCTACAAAAAAAAATTGGATCAACCTTACAATCTGGGTTGTAATTATTGCCTTAATTATTGCTGCACCAACTTTTCTTCCAGTTTTCAGATTGAATCTCTTAGGTAGGTACCTATCCCTTGCAATTGTTGCACTTGGAGTTGATTTGATTTGGGGATTCACTGGAATGTTGAGCTTAGGTCAAGGAATTTTCTTTGCTTTAGGTGGCTATTGCGCCGCAATGTTTCTTCAATTGAATAGTTCAGAAGGATTTCCCAATGGTATCCCAGAATTTTTTGGTTTATATGGCATAGAAAAACTTCCATTTTTCTGGGAACCTTTTAAAAATTCGATTTTTACTCTTATTTCTATTTGGTTGCTACCGGCAATAATTGCTGGTCTTCTTGGTTATTTAGTTTTTAGAAATAGAATTAAAGGTGTTTATTTTTCAATCCTTACACAAGCAGCTCTTCTTGTTTTCTTTAATTTCTTCAATGGTCAACAGAAACTAATAAATGGAACAAATGGTTTAAAAACAGACGTGACTGAACTTTTTGGACAAATGGTAGGTTCAGAAATAATGCAAAGAGGGTTCTTTTGGTTAACTGCAATTTTAGTAATATTTGCATGGCTTTTTTCACGTTGGATTGTTCGCGATAGGTTTGGAGACATCTTGATTGGAATTAGAGATGATGAACCTAGAGTCCGCTTTACTGGTTACAATCCAGTTGTTTTTAAAACCATAATTTTTTCAATAGCAGGTGGATTAGCAGGAATTTCAGGAGCTTTATATACAGTTCAATCCGGTATAGTTTCACCTCAGTTTATGACTGTTCCTTTTTCTATTGAAATGGTTATTTGGGTTGCGGTTGGAGGAAGAGGAACTTTACTTGGTGCAATTTTAGGAGCTGTTTTCATCAATTATGCAAAAAGTTTAGTTAGTGAAGCACTACCAGCTAGCTGGATGTTTATACAAGGCGGGTTATTTATTTTTGTTGTAACAGCACTCCCCGAAGGTGTTTTAGGCTGGATAAGAAGAGGTGGACTAAAGGAATTACTTTCTTTGATAGGCATTAATAAAAAGCTAAAAACATATCCAAGTCTTGAAGTCAATGAACAAGGGGAGGTGAGATCATGAATTCTCCATTGCTAGAGATAAAACAAATTTCAGTTAGTTTTGATGGATTCCTTGCTCTTAATAATCTTAATCTAGTTATGAATGAAGGTGATCTTAGAGCAGTTATCGGTCCAAATGGCGCAGGTAAAACTACTTTTTTAGATGTTATTACCGGAAAAGTAGTACCAACCAAAGGTGATGTGATTTTCAAAGATAAATCATTGATTGGGCAAAAAGAATATCGTATAGCTCGTAAAGGGATTGGTAGGAAATTTCAAAGTCCTAGAATATTTAAAAATTTATCTGTACAAGAAAATCTAGCTCTATCAGTTAGCAGACCTAAAACTCCATTTTCATTATTAATCAATAGTTTAAAGGTTAAACAATTAGACAAAATCCAACACTTAATGAGTATTGTCAATCTCCAATCCAAATCAAATATCAAGGCTGGAGCTTTATCTCACGGTCAAAAACAATGGTTAGAAATTGCAATGTTAGTTGGACAAGATCCAGATCTATTATTGGTCGATGAACCTGTCGCAGGCTTAACAGATGAAGAAACAGATTTAACGGCTGATCTTCTTAAATCTTTAGCTGGTGATCATACTATCTTAGTTATTGATCATGATATGGAATTTATTCGTAGACTTGATTGTCCAGTTAGTGTTTTACATCAAGGACATATATTGAAAGAGGGGTCTATGAGCCAAATAGAAAAAGACCCTTTAGTAATAGAGATTTATCTAGGACAGTCTGAGGAGGAAGTTTAATGACCCTTCTTAAGACAAATGGTTTGAATACTTACTATGGCGAGAGTCATATACTTCGAAATGTTGATATAAATATCAACTCAGGTGAGATGGTATGTCTTATAGGTCGAAATGGTGTGGGTAAGACTACATTTCTAAAATCAATAATAGGCTTATTAACTCCTCGAAGTGGCGAGATTACTTTCAACGGAGATTTGATCAATAGAAAGCCTCCTCATCAAAGGGCTCGTGCAGGTATCGCTTATGTTCCTCAGGGTAGAGAGATAATACCTTATCTCTCTGTTGAGGAGAATCTTCAACTTGGAATGGAAGCTTTACCTGGAGGAGTTGCGAAGCATAAAAAGATTGACGAACTTATTTTTGAATTGTTCCCGGTTCTTAAACAGTTTTTATCCCGAAGGGGAGGAGACTTAAGCGGTGGACAACAACAACAACTCGCAATTGCACGTGCATTATTGGGGAAACCGAAGTTACTGTTACTTGATGAACCAACTGAAGGAATACAGCCCAATATCGTTCAAGATATTGAGTCGGCAGTTAGAAGGATAATTGATGAAACTGGTATTGCTGTTTTATTGGTAGAGCAACATCTGCATTTTGTTAAGCAAGCAGATCGTTATTACGCAATGCAACGTGGAGGCATAGTGGCTAATGGGCCAACAAGTGAATTAAGTAAGACTGTAGTCGAGAAGTTTCTTAGCGTTTAAAGATTATTCTTTTTTCTTCGCTTCAGAAAGTAAGCGTTTCAACGATAAAAGGTCTATATATAAAAAAGCTATTAAGTTAAAAAGTTATGGCAATAACTACTAGATCGGAAAGAAAACATAGACGTCTCGATGCGCTCTCGAAATTAAATACTGGCTGGGGAGTGGGTGACACTATCATTTATCTTGTGAGAGACTACAAAATCACACGTAGATCTGCGAATCTGGATGTTGCTTGGGCAAGCACAGAGCTTTGCAAGAACTTCGATAACACTGAAAATGCAGACATGTTGGCTTGGCTTTTAACACAGATTCAACGTGTTGCTGTTAAGTCAGAAGAAGACAAACAGTATGGTGCAGCTGTCGGTTGTTATCGATTGATCTACGATTTAATTTTTAAAGACATGAAGAAGAGACAATCTACGTCTACTTTTCATGGCAACTGCAAAAGGTAATTATTGATCTCATTGCGTATTGGACTGCGACTGGACAATATTGACTGGTTTACAGTTACAAATGTCAGAAAGATGAGACGGCAAAAGCATTGCAAATAGGTCAGCCAGTCTCAAAAAAGGGATGCGTAACTGTCGTACAAACAGTTATACAGACCTAAACCATCTACAGTCAAAAGGAAACTAAAAGTAAGGAGTTATGAATTAGACCCTGCTATAACCAAGCTTACTTTCAAAAATTTTCAATGGTAATCCAGTTGCTACCATAGCGGCTTTACATTTATCTCCAACAGTTCCATAAACTTCGACAGTGAAATTATCGCCAAGTTCTGCATGACCTTGTAAATATTCTCCTACAGGTGGATTTGCTAGATGAGCAAGGAAAGCCTCGTCATTTTTATAAACTTCGGACCAAACAAAACAAAGAGGATTTTCAGGATCTTGATCAAAAGTATGGTGTAACATTCCTGGTTCAGAATCCTCCACTGCTTTATCAGTTTTGGCGGCGAGCAATAGATATTCCTGAACTTTATCTGGCTTCACTTGAATACGAGCAAGAAGAATGAAAGGCGTCTCAGCTCCGAATGACATTGAATTTATTCCAATTAAACAAACATTACTTATTTCTTATAAAGTTTTTGTTTCTAAAGGCCGTGTGTCAGCAAGAACAATTATTCGTTAGGCAGTTAATTAGAAATTAGATATTCTCTCAAAGATTTTGAAAATTAAAATGAAAACAACTGCGATTGTTGGAGTTGCTGCTGCAGCGATAGGTCTTGTAGTCGGTTCACAACTTCCTAAATCTGGAACTGCAGGTTATGCAGTCATTACTGGAACAACAAAAAATAGAGAGGCCGCTAAAGAGTATTTCCAAAACATTAATCAATTCTCTAAAGAATGTGGATTTACCACCCTAGTGCTTGATCGAAATACAGATATTCGAGAAGGAAATAAGAAAGGAGATGGTGGTCCTCTAACTGTTATTGCAAGACATCCAAAGGGGAAGGATGCAGCTATCAAATGCTATGAATCTGATGAATATCAAAGGCTAAAAGCAATTCGAGCACCTCATACCAATTGGAATTTCCGTATCACAGAGGGAAAGCAATAGAAATAAAAAGGGGGCAATTTGCCCCCTCATGATCGTCTCTCATCAACTGACCATATTTACTAAGCAGTGACTTTCTCCTTCTTGGCTGGAGCAAGAGCTTTGATCTCCTCTTGAAGTTCATGCTCGCGTTCATCAAGAACCTTGACTCGAGCGTGATAACTCTCTTCCAACCTCTTACGAGAAGCCTCGATATTTTCGAGCTCTTCTTCTCTTTGATTTCGCTTGATTTCTTCTAGCTGACTATCAGAGACCACATAAACAGTTTTCATAGGGGAGAAGAAAGAATCAGCGAATACTTCATCAAATAAAGAGGAATACATTACATTCATTTCAAAGGATATATCTACTTTGACTCGACTACATGGAATTTAAAATGTTGTAAACCGAAGAATTAGATACGGCCTTTACGACCAATATCGGTTGCTACTACACATGTTTCGTAGATACCGATAAGTGATAAGGAAATAGAATCATCTTCTTATTGCATTTAATCAAGTAGATATAATAGATATTGCCAAAGTGTTTCTACACTCGATTCGTGAACCCCATTTACCGCACTAATTAGATAAATTGTATTGAAGAACCTCTGACTTAAATTTGACTAAAGCGAAGCTCACATTACTTTTTGATGGTGGTTGCCCTCTTTGTTTAAGAGAGGTCAAATTCTTAAGATCTAGAGATACACTTAGAAATATTAGTTTTGTAGATATTGATTCATCAGATTATGAGCCAGATATTTATTCAGGAATAAGTTACAAAGATGCAATGGGTCGAATACATGCAATTAATGAATCAGGTGAAATCCTTAGAGATGTCACGGTTTTCAGAGAAGCATATCGATTAGTTGGACTGGGGTGGATATACGCTCCAACAAGATGGCCAGTATTAGGTCAATTGATAAATCAAGTTTATAAAGTATGGGCGCAATGGCGTCTACCTCTCACCAGACGTCCATCTCTAGAGCAACTTTGTCAAGAAAAAGAATTTTGCAAAAGGAATTAGTCGAAATCGACAGGTCCTCTATGGTGATCAGCTTAAAAGCAATAAAAAAGCCCCTTCAGTAATGACAGAGAAGAGGCTTTTTTATTAGACCTAAAAACTAGAACTAAACAATTCCTGGAATAATCCAGCCTGTGAATCCGTAATTAATCACAGCTGCAAAGAAACCAATCATCGCTAAACGGCCATTCATTTGCTCTGCTGTTTTCCAGTAACTTGTTTCGTTATTCATTACACAAGACCTGGAATGATTTGCCCGGTTGTCAGATATGCACCTATAAGTGCCCAGCATCCAACAAATGCTGCGTAGCCATTGAGACGTTCGGCAATAACTTTGCCTTCTTCGAGTCTTGGAGTTTCAGTGGTTGTTTTTTTCATTAAACGAAACCTGGAATGATTTGACCAGTTGTTAGGTAAGCACCTACAAGAGCTATGCATCCGACTGATGCGGCCCAACCGTTTAGTCTTTCAGCAATCACTTTGCCTTCTTCGAGTACTTGAGTCTCAGCATTTTGTTTTTTCATTAAACTACACCTGGGATAAGTTGACCGGTTGTTAGGTAGATAGCTGTTAGTAGAACGAATGCCATCATGGCTGGTCTGCCGATGCTTCTTTCTAGAATTGTTTTGTTAGATGGTTGCATTGTTAGTAGATGTTTTTGTTTAGAAAATTCCAGGAATGATTTGACCTGTTGTGAAGTATGAAACCAAAAGACTGATCATGCCGATCATTGCCCAACGGCCATTTGTCTTTTCAGCTTCTTCTGGGTAGTTGGTGTAGTCCTCTACAAGCTGAGGCTGTGTTTCACGAGCAAAGATGTTTTGCTTGCCATACTCAGTGATTACCTGAGAAGAAGAAGAAGAAGTTGTCATCACTGGAATTGCGTTGATGTGAAGAAATGTAAACTATGAGTTCCTGGTGGCGAAAGTACGGTCGTGTACGGCTTCTTCTAGT
This sequence comes from Prochlorococcus sp. AG-315-D17, assembly GCA_003283685.1. The sequence continues at coordinate 13,414 of QBWD01000008.1, read as the reverse complement.
AATTAATAGCTTCATCCCTCAAGAACTAAATACAGCAACTAATTAGAGAGATATTTCTTCAGTGATTAGATCTATTAATCATTGTGATAAGTACAAATAGTACGAACTGGTTAGCCCTACCTCAACCGTCCTATAGGAAATGAGAGCATCTATTAATGTTTTACACATCTTTTAAAAACCAACTAGAACCAACTTTTAGTCATGATTGCAATCAACAAAACTACTGCTGCAAAACTAATCGTTCTCTTGAATCTTCCTGCACTACTTTTATTAGCTGGTGCTTATGAGGTTGGTACTACCGTATTTTCTTAACTAACAATGAAATCATCTAATAACAGCCCAAAAAACTGGTCAGAATGGAACAACACAAAACATTTCACTGATTATTCAAGAGATTCAGGCACAGCTAAATTTGTTCGTTTTACGATTGCTGCGCTGATTTTTGTTCCTGTTGGTTTTCTTGCGTATATGACTACTATCTAAATCATCAATATTGAAGCAAATTCTTTTTGAACCATTGGGACTGACTTAGGTCAGTCCTTTTTCTTTAATTAGACATCATATAAAAAAGAAATCCTGCGAGAATTGTTAGCTTTGCGCCAATCCCGTAAGCAATTATCTTTCCAAATCTTGAGCCCCTGGAATAATCAGACCAGTGATTATCGCCCTTCTCACTTACAGTCATTTCTAATTAGTGTGAAAGTTTTAGCGAGAAAAGGAAGGTGCTATGCAGTCCAACTCCCTTAACTCTGATTGGTTCTCTACTTCGGGAACCAACGTATGAAAAATATATCTAGAAATTCTTACTAGCAAAAGGGCGGTTGAGGTAGGGCTTTCCAATCTCGGTTGTTTTTTAAGTTGATTTCGCCTATAAATTAATTGAGGCCAAACCTCATCAAGACATAGATTGACTCGATATAGTACGAATCAATTTAATAACCCCTTTAGTTATTGGAATTTCTAGAGGGGTTTCTTGTTTTAACCTGTTTCAACTCAAGTATTCGATCTAACTCATAGACCACCGCCTAACAGTAGTTGGATCACTCCGTAAATATCAGCGTAAATTTGTTTACAGCAAGAAGATGAATGGAACTAACACAGCTAGAAAGGGTTTATGAAACGCTTAGTTCATGCCTTCCCTAAAACTTCCACACAATAAGATTGCACGACTTCTAATCAATATTGCTTTCATTGTTGGTTGGTACGCTTTGAGTGGGGTGCTAATGGATTTTTCAGTTGACCTCATACGTTCAAGCAATCCTGAATACAACGTCTTTGGTCTGATTCATACAGTCATAGACTTTCTACTAATTGTTATCCCAATAGCTATTGTCACTAAATTCATCTGGTTTAAAAAATCCAGAATCACAACATCAATGGATGATTAGATGAAACGCTTCTTTCTAAACTTGATTGAATTAGATAAAAGAGCTGCTCAAGCAATACAGAAACGTTTGAGATTTAGCAACTATCAAATGCTTAACCTAAGTTGGTTTTTTGGTTTTGGTGTAGGAGTTCTCGCCACTCTGATTTTGCACTGGATCTTTTCTCCTCATTCATCATGAACCGCTTCTTACTACTCGCCCTAAGCGCAGGCAACTATTAATGCAAAAAATACTAATTACACTAGGACTCCTAATTGCATCGATCGGTGCTATTTATCCTTACTTAAAACAATTAGGTTTAGGGCGATTGCCTGGGGACATCGTTCTTCGAGGTGAGAACTCAACTTTTTATTTCCCAGTGGTCAGCTGTATCGCCATTAGTCTGCTACTTACAGTCATTTTTAATTTATTCCGATCCTCATAATGAGTTTCGCTGATAACTGGGCAAGGGTTTTTGTTGTGATTACGTTTCTTATTTTTGGAGAAGCTCAGATTATTGGTGGAATCGTTCCCAATCTGATTGCCTTTGGTTTGTTTCTTGGAGCGATTGGATACTTTGCTTTAAAAAGAAGATGAGTCATAAAAAACTACTTGATGATTCTAAACAGTTCGCAATACGGACGTAATCCAAAATGGGTGCAGGTGGTTTTGAAGCTCAAGGGTTTTCGATTTTTTTACAAACACTAATCAATGGGGAAGCTCGGTATTTATATACTACTCAAGAAATAATTTTGCACTGATGCGTTTAAACCCAATCAAACCTATGTCACTGAAGCAATTAATGGAATAGGTCAAAACCTGGGAAAATAGTTAAAAATCATTACCCTATTTTAAATACAATGAAGAATCCCACAACTTGTTTCAAGAAAAATGATTTAGTAATTTAGTATTATTTTAACCAAGGTGAGTACATATCAATTAATAAACCACTGAGTGTTCATCAATGAAACTAAAGAATTGAATTCAAAGAAATGCAAACTAGACTCAAATAATCGTTGCTTTTAAACTAATTTGAGTTAAAACATTCCATAATAAAGACTGTAAGCTTTTGAATGCAAAAATGAAGTTTAAAAAAACTCAGCAATTGGAATCAATATGTCATAACTTTAGCGCAAATGCTAAAAATCTGAGGATAATAAAGTGACTATTAATTTAATAATAGATTCAATTAAATCCAATCCAAATGATTCAACATTATGGGCGAAGCTGGCTAATCATTTTATGCTATCAGGAGAAATTAAAAAAGCTAAAAATATCATTAAAAAAGGAATAAAAATTAATCCCAAAAAAGCGAACTTTCATTTTTTCCTTGGCAATATACTTATTTTAGAAAAAAAATTTCTAGAAGCTGAAGTTTCCACTCGTAAAGCAATTGAATATAAATCTGATTTTGCATTAGCACATTATAATTTAGGTATTATTCTAAAAGAGCTTGGTAGATTACAAGAAGCTGAGATGTCAATACTAGAAGCTATTAAATTAAAATCCGGTTTTGCTAATGCATATTATAATTTGGGCGTAATTGCAAAAGATCTCGGAAAATTAAAAGAGGCGGAAGTATATACTCGCAAAGCCATTGAAATTAATCCAGAATTTGCTATGGCCTATGATAATCTTGCAAGTATACTAATAGATCTTGGACAACTAAAAGAAGCTGAGATATATAGATGTAAAGCATTAGAAAAACAACCCAATAATGAAATATTAAAATGCAACTTAATAAAATTACTAACTATTTATAAACCAATTAATCATGGATTAAATCCATTCTTTAAAATAAATGAGGAATTCAAGCAAATATCATTACCTTATATAGAAAATAGATTTATTGATGATAATTATATTACTGAATTTTATTCTGAAGGGTCAGCAATTTATGATAAATATAATCTAAAAATACAAACATCATTATCACAAATATATAAACGGAATGAATTGGTTAGGAACTGCAAGAGGCATAAGCTTATATTTGAACAGAACAAAATTATTCCTGAATTTTGTTTTAGTTGTTACAAGGTACAAGTTAAGGTAAATTCAATAATTGAATTATTGAAACTATTTATAGTATTTAGTGAAATCAATCTTATAAACAACAACTCAAGAAAATGCTTTATAGAGTTACGTCCTAATATTAAAGGCTTTTACAAAGGTTTAATATATTGTCTGGGATTAGAAGAAGCAAATGAAGTCTCAGCTAAGGTAGATCATCAAATTAAACAAAAAATTAATCTTAAATTAAAATCAAAAATAAAAAGAGGCTGTTCAGAATATCCACTTGCATTCCCAAAGTATAAAGAGATTAGCAACTGCAAGTCAAAGCGTATGAATTACAATGAAGAATGGAGATCAATAGAGAATGAAACAGATAGGGTTCAAAAATATTGGGGTAAAGGACAAAATAGTATTAATGGATTTAATCTTAATAACTTTCTTATATTAAGAAATTGGATTGCGTATGCACAAAAGATAGGAGATAGAAGTGTAAATAAAATCACTAGTGAAAATATAGAATTTTCAAAGTATTTCAACATCTCAAATAAAGTCTTTGAAAATTAATTAATAGGTATATTCTATAAATGAGAGTAACTATATACTTAATAGTTTCTAAGCGCTAAATCAATGAATAATGTTATCTTTCAAATAAATACTAGTGAAAAAATATAATTTATATAATAGTTAGAAATGAAACATAAAATTTAAAGAAAACTATTTTCTAGATTCAAATAAGCAATATTATTTAAACTGCTAATTAGAATTAATGATATTAATTCTAATTAATTGATAAGTAAATAAGAAACAATAAGATCATTAAAAATAACTTTATAAACACTAAATGAAGACAAGATCAAAAGTTAGTAAAAATGATTATAATTATTATTAGACAAGAATGTCTTATTGAATTTACAGTGAAATCCTATCAAGATCCATTACTAATTAATTTAAGCCTGCCCAAGTGTGGTTCCACATCAATTTCAGATTATTGTTCATCACAACTAAATTCAGGACATGAAAGTTGGCATTCTGGAGTTACAGATGCCTACTTGAAATACAAAAAAGGTAAATATCCTTTAGAAGCATTTAATAAATATTTACTATTTCGACAAATTGCATTGGAACTACAAATAGACTCATCAACTTTTCATCATTTCCTTCCAGAAAGTGTTATTGATACATTTCCAAACTCATTATTTATTCATGTTTGTAGGGAGCCTATTGATTGGATAACATCAATGTTAAACATGTGGGCTTTTTTTTATGATCAACATCAATTTAATCTTAAATGTGATGACGCATCTATCTTTAGGTCCAAAAAGTGGATATCCTGGCTAAATAGATATTCCAAAGCATATTCAAAACATCTAAATGTATATAAAGTCCATGAGTCTTCAAATTTAGATTCGAGTAACTATCTATATAAAGTGGTAAATGAACTATGTATATTCTGGATAAGCACCACAACAAAAATGTTTAATATTAGTAAAAGTCAAGATAACCTGTATCTTGTAAGTTTAAAAAAATCGCACCTTATCAAAGAATTTATTGATCAAAAAATCATACTACCTAATGGATTAAATGTGAATAAATTTCCAATATCCAATCGAAGTAAATACCTTGGTTCAAAAAAGGTAAGAAATTACTTTACTAATGATTTAATTACATCTGTAATAGATGAAGACATTGCAATTAAATCTAATAAATTAATATTATTAGTAAATAAAATCAATTAATAATAATAAGTTTTAAATTTACAACTAAGCAGCTGCTGCTGCAGCTCCAACCACTGATGAACCAGCTTCTACCCAATCAGTAGTTTTGCTGCCACCTGAAACATGTGCAAGTAGCTCATCCTTGGTACAGTTTCTTGACTTAAGAGCCTCATGCATATGGTCAGAATTAAAATCTTTTCCTATCTTGGCCATTAATTCTGGAGAGTGACCATCTTTTTGCAAGTCATCAAGAAAAGACTTTGCATTTTCAACTGTCATTGGTTTATAGCTCTTAATTAAATTATTTTAAAGGTAAATATAGGATTCATGATTGATTTACACATATCGTTACTAAAAGAGTCGGAGCAAGCTAGAAAGGTTTATAGATTTATAATTTATCTTTAAGATTGTAAATTTTCTCCATCCTACTATTAAATACTGATTTTCTAATTCAAGTAAGAAAAGGGATTAAAAAGATGTTTATAGTTTCATAAATTTGTTTATAAGTGACAAGTAGATAGTAAATTACATCTAAACATATTATTAATTAGTGTATAATGCAATTAGAAAGATAATCAATTTGACTTATTCTTTTGAAAAAGCTAAAAATTTATACTTAGAAAAAAGATATATCGAAGCAATAGATATTGCTAATAAGTTAGTAAAAGACAAAATATATTTAATACAATCATATAAATTAATAGCAAAAGCTAATGAAGCTATGGGGATGAATGATAAAGCTCTTAATTATATAAATAAAGCAATTGAACTTAAACCTAATGATTATGAAGCATACAAACAACTAGGAAATCTATACTTATCTGATAATAAAAATTGTTTAGCTGAGAAAGCATATAGAAAATCTATTAGTATAAATAATAAATATTCGCCATCTATTGCGAACTTAGGACTTATATATCTTATTTCTAAAAACTATGCAAAAAGTGAGCAATACCTTATTACTGCAATAGGAATCAATCCCAGATTCATGGAAGCTCGGATTAATTTAGTGAAATGCTACTTAGAGACTAATCAGATGAGAAAAGCAAGGGAATCTGCTTTAATTGCTAAGGAGCTAAACCAGGATTGTCCAAAAAATAATTTGAATCTGGCTTTAATTTATAGAGAATATGGAGAAATTGAAAATGCTGAAGTTGCTATTATTAAATCTATTAATTTAGATAAGAATAATATTTTAGCTTGGATTATATACATTGGCTTATTATGTGATTTAGGGAAAATAGACAAAGCTAAATTTTCTATTTTACAGGTTTTAGAAAAGAATCCTTTACAAGCATCAGCCTATTACTATCTCTCAAGACTAAATTCTTGCTTAGAAGAGGAAAAGTGGATAAAGCGATTACAAAACCTTGAAACAAGTAAAATAATAGAACAAAATGATAAAGTTTTAATACTATTTGCCAAAAGCAATGTATTCCATCAACAAGGGAACTTTGAATACAGTGCCAAATATCTACATGAAGCTAATCTTCTTAAACTAAAATCAAATCCTTCTAACTCTGATGAATTTATAAATGAAGCCACTAAATCATTTGCTATTCACAGTGCATATAAAGAATTAGAAAATAGCAGATCAAAAGCCAAAAAATCTATTTTTATTATTGGCTTGCCAAGAAGTGGATCCACATTAATTGAATCAATTCTTTCTATGAATAACGATATTATCCCCTTAGGTGAGACAACTTTATTAGAAGATTCATATATAAAATGGATTCAAAAAAATGATAATAATAGTTTAGATAAGATATATAATGAAGGTAGAAATAAAGCAGCTAATGGAAATTATATTTCGATTGATAAGAATCTCTCTAATTTTAAATATCTAAAACTCATTGCTTCACAAATATTTAATTCTAAAATAATTCATATATACAGAAATCCATTTGATAACTTGCTCTCTCTATATAGAGCTAATTTCACTAATGAAATATATAATTTCACTTCATCGATTAAAGACACCGCAAAAGTAATTATAGATATTGAAAGATCAATATACGAAAACTCTTATTCTTTAAATAAGATATATCACCTGAATTATGATAAAGTTGTTAATAACCCAGAGAAAGAGATAAAGAAGTTAATAAGATGGCTTGATCTGGATTGGAAAGATGAATATCTAAAACCTAACTTAAATAAAAGAACGATATCAACAGCAAGCAATATATCCGCTAGGTCTCCAATTAATAACAAATCAGTTGGTATATCAAAACAATATGAAAGGCTACTCTCTCCAGCAACAAGTATTTTTAATCAATTTAATTATATAGATAAGTATTAAAAAATTATGATAAATAGATATTTTTTAATACTTATCTATAAAAAAAAAGACTTGTTATTGAATTTTTCAATGTTTTATGAATATTATTTATATTGAACTTTGATTATATTTAATATTTATAACTCCATGGCTTGTTTTCTGACCTTTCTATATTTAATTTACTTCGTAATTGATCAATAGATGATTTAATATCATCCTCAAATCTATAAAATACACAATCTTTGTCTGCTTTAAGTCCCATATTAAGGCCTTCAATTATTGCTTCTAATAGCAATGAATCCCCTTTATTTATAAAGTAATCAACTAATGACTTAACAATACATACAAGTCCTAAATAAGATGTTCGTTGACCAAGGTAGAATCCTTGGATAACTAATTCACCTATTTGACTTGTATCTATATTTGTAAGGATATGTATATAATCATGGGTTTGTTTAACTCTTGTTGGTATTAACTTATGCTTTGGAATTGGATAGTTAATTGGGAATCTAATAGAAGATGGAAATTTGTGTATAAACTCTTGATCTTTAGTCACATCAAATAGATATATCGCTGTACTCCTTCCTAATGAGTTATCTGGCATCATCATTAATTCGTCTAATCCATATTGCTTAGGTTTCCATTTTTCTAATATCATATCGTCTAAATATTGATTGTTTGAATGTAAATCAATTACTTTCATGCTGGCAATTGAATATGCCTCTCGAATTAAGTCGCCAAAACTAATATCTTTTTTGAAGAAATCTCTAAGTTCTAAACTCTTTAATGAATGCTCAGTTCTCAAAGTCAATCTCCAAATATATATATATATATATTATCATGATTTGAAATTGTATAGATAAATAATAATTTTTACAATTATTAGATTAATTAGATTCTGTTAAAATAGTTCTTGATTTAAGTATTCTAGATACTTAACATATAAAAAATAAGTCTATATTCTAAAATCACAATTTTAAAGCTATAATAAAAAAAATCACTTGTATGTATGCTCGTCCCTGTAAAGCTACCCACTAGCCTGCAGAAATATGCAAACAACGAAAAGTTGCTGCAAGTTGAAGCCAGTACAGTCCAGGAAATGATTGATTCTCTTGTCGATAGATATCCTGGCATAAAAAATCATCTACTTGATGAAACAAATGCCCTAAGAAGATTTATCAATATATATATAAACTCTGATGATATAAGATTTCTTGACTTAACCGATACACAATTAAAGGATGGAGATGAAATCACCATATTAACCGCAGTCGCGGGTGGGTGAATATAATCTGCTAGCTGAATATATGCGTAATTATGTTTGTATCTTTTTATCTCTATTTCTTCTTTATACCTAGAAAAAAGGTCCTTCAACTTAAATAAGATAATAACTATGAAAAATTAACAGCTACTATAGAAAAGCTTTTCTTGCTGGATTTTATGAATATAGAGACTAGTTATAACACAAGTGGGAATAAAAGTTCTCCAGATGATTATTCAAAATATCTGTTATCGAAGAAAAAAGAATTTAATGTAACTAGGGTATCTTTTATAGATGGTTTTTCTGAAGTTGATCTACCTGTTGCTATAGCTTATAGGCCAAATTCGAAAGTTTTATCACAAAGTGGCGGTAAAGGAATATCTAGAAATCAAGCACTAATATCAGCATTAATGGAAAGCTATGAATGTGATTCTGCTGAAAAAATTAAACCAGACTTACTTAAGACAAGTATTGATGAATTAAAGACTAAGAATTTGGATTATCTAGACCCCACCAGCTTGCCTACAACATTGACTTATTTCGAGGAAAATCTACCAATAGATTGGATTTACGGTGAAAATTTATTTAATGGTAGACGTCTCTTAGTTCCGTTTGAATCAGTGTCCGTTGACTTTACAAGAATGGCATCCTTGGAATTTCCAACATATCAACAACTTACGTCTAATGGACTGGCCTCAGGATATTCAGAAAAAGATGCGATTTTTTCAGCTATCTATGAACTTATAGAAAGACATTCTGTTACTACAAACGAATTTAATGGTTCAACTATGAATAAGCCAATTGATCAATTAAGTGTACCTTCTGATATTAGGAAGAATTGTTTAGATAAAATAGCTTTGGGCAATCTAGATTTAGAAATATATGATGTAAGTATTTTCGATGTTTTTCCTACTTACGCATGTTACTTAACCGATTATGATGGAATGACTAGCGTAGGATGGGGTTGCAGCAACTCATCTTCTATAGCCTTATTAAGAGCGGTAACTGAAGCCAATCAAGCCAGGACGATACTATTATCAGGATCAAGAGAAGATATGCATAAATATGATTATCTGCTTGCTAGAAGAATTATTGATGACAATAACAACATCATGAGTAAGAATAACAATAACTCTATTAATTATAGAAATATAGATGAAGCAAAGATAAATACTTTTGAGGATTTAAAAAATATATTCAAAATTTATAATTTACAAGACCCGATATTTATAACTTTAGATAAACAGGATCATATGGCAGCTGTTAGAGTTATAGTTCCTAAATTACATGGATATAACTATCCTGCTTATCAATCAATTATTGATGATAAGTTTTGCGAAGATCTTTTAAGATATCAAAAAACAGATACACATCTCCCTGCTGCCATATGAATTATATTTTTATTGGCCCCTCTAGTTATGGTATTGACAGAAAATTATTTAATGGTTGGATAGTAAAAGCACCTTGCCAACAATCGGATATTATTGACTTGATTAGTAATGAGACTGTTGAAAATATAGTAATTGTTGATGGATATTACAAGTCTATTCCTGCTCCATGGCACAAGGAATTTCTTTTAGCATTAGAAAATGGGATACATATAGTTGGATTAGGTAGTATTGGAGCATTAAGAGCTAATGAACTGCGTGAATTTGGAGTAGAAGGTTATGGCTGGGTATACAATTTCATAAAGGATAATGAACCAATTGATGATTCTATAGTAGCTTTGCTGCATAAATCTTCAGAAGAAAATTATCAACCAATAACTTTTGCAAAAGTTGAACTAATCTTTATATTAAGCCAATTAATGCAAAGTGGTAAGCTAAGCATTTGCAAATTTGAAGAACTAAAGGAGATTATATTATATGAACATTTTGAAAGATTAAACTATATTAAAGCGCTTAAATTATTTAAGAAATACCAAATTGAAGACCCCGAGAAATTATTAAAAAGTAGTTTTCATTCAATAAAAAGATTAGATGTTGAGAATTATTTAAAACAATATATTTTTACAAAAAAACCAACAAAGTTACAAAATGATTTAGTTGTCGAGAGGACTCCATATATATATAGACAACTATGCACAGACCTACCTACTAAAATAAATTCAAATGACATATCTGATCTTAATATTACATTGCAATCCTATGCTTTTTATCACCATAACGAATTATATGAAAAATACAATTTAATAGCTCAATCTAGACTATTAGTTAAAATGATTTCATGTAAATATATGAATGATTCTAAAAATGATATTCATTCATATATCCACAAATATCATTTAGATAATATAGTTAGAGACTCAATTAATATAGAACAATATAAAATAGATACTTCTTATGAAGATTTTATTATGTATATAGTAAAATCAGATAAATATATATGGATCAATGCGCTAGATATTAGCGAAATAAATATGATCATAAATATATATCTTCACCCTAAACTGACTAATTCAATTGGAATAGTAGAAGAAAGTCATGTATCGAATAACAAATTTCTTCTTATAGCATTATTAAAACTTTGTCTGATATATAACAATTCTTCTAACGAAAATATGAATGTGCTTGATTATTCTGAACAAAATAATAACAAGAGATATTCTGCAGTCATCGAAGTATTTGAATTAATGTATAGGTATATTAAATCGAATGCTATCAATTTTTATCATGGAGCCATTATAATTCAATCTTTATTAAAAGAGAATTATAATCTTCTCTCAGATTATAAAAAGCATATAAATTATAAAAACGACAATAAGCCCTTTAAAATATATTTAGATTATATTAAAGAGAGCAGGAGACTCAAAACATTAAAAGAAATAAAATCTATTAACATGAGCCAAATAATACCTTTAAAACCTAAAACTTGTATAGGGTCTCACTTTATTCAATTTGATTATTTGTTAGGCTATTTAGAATCAATTAAAGAATGAGTGTCCCTATTAAACTTATTGAGGAATTTAATCCTATATTGAAGGCAATAGGTGTAACTAGAGTAGCTGAAATCAGCTCGTATGAAGATATTATTATTTATGTTTACCAATCAATAAGGCCAAGCAGTCATAACCTAATAGTTGACTCAGGTAAAGGAGTAACTCCTGAAAAAGGTTATACAAGCTGCTGCGTTGAAGCAATTGAAAGATATACAGCTGAGAATTTTATAAACGAAATAGATTTAGTTTCGACAGAATGCGTTAATAAAGATATTAAGATAAAGATGATAAAAGGAATTCTAGTTAACGAATTAAAATGTTGTAAAGGTTTCAACATTTCTAATCCAGATAAGGTTGTTTATATACCAATAGATTTATTAAAGTATAATAATGACTCATCACACATTTTTGACATTAAACTTTTCACATCGGGGACTACAGGTTTAGGATCTCATTATAATAAAGAAAGTGCAATCGCATCAGGATTATCAGAGTGTTTGGAGCGTGATGCAATAGCATCGGACCTCCCTAAATATGAAATAGAAAAGAAAAGTTTAAATAAATACTTCGCCAAATATATATCATGGATCAATGAGATTAATCCAAAGTATAGATTAATATATCATCAATCAAATCATCCAATTTATGCATTCTCAGTTTTGGGTGATGATCATGAAATATATGGAGGGCTTGTAGGAATGGGTTCTGGTTTAAATCCTTTACAAGCTTTAGAAAATGCTCTAATAGAAAGTATTCAAACCTGGGTTATGAGGGTTTCTGCTTCAAGAGACGATTGGTGTTTTGCTAAAACTGGGTTGAATCCCGCTCCAAAATATTATAAAAAGAAATCGTTTTGCTCTATAAAGAATCATGATGTAATTTTAAATAGCAATAATGATCTTATTAATTACATATATAAGACCAACCTACCAATATATGCAATTAAAATGATACCAGCTATAAATACAAATCCTATTCTCACTTACAAAGTTATAGCACCAACTCTAAATGATTTACAACAAGGTTATATGTTAACAGGAAATCCTCGATCAGACAGCTATAATTTATGACCAAAATTATTTTTGCTGGTCCATCAATTAGCGATAAAACGAGAAACTTGTTTCTTTCTTACGATTCAGGAAATATAATACTGCCACCTGTTAAAGCTGGAACTCTGTGGAGTTGTCTGTCAGAGTATAATGACATAACAGATGTTCTTATTATAGATGGATACTTTTACACAGATCTAGCAATATTGCATAGAGAGATATTAGATTTAATTAGGCAAAATATAACTGTTATAGGTTGTTCTAGTTTAGGAGCTCTAAGAGCTGTTGAATTAAATAAATATGGAATGATTGGTCTTGGTTATATATATAATTTTTATCAATTAAATATGATTACTGGTGATGACGAAGTAGCCATAATGCATTCAAATGATAAAGAATATATACAATATACAATTCCATTAATTAATCTGAGATTAATGATTGAAAATATAGAAGATATAAGAGTTAATAAAGCTATTCTTAATACATTAATTAATAAACTCTCTAGAGTTAGCTTTACAAAAAGAAATTGGAATTACATACAGTTCATATTAGAAAATATCTGCCATGATGAAGCTGAAGAACAAATACAAGTAATCAAAGAAAATTATATAGATTATAAGAAACTAGATTCTGATTATGGTGTTAAATATTTAATGAATGAATCAAAAATGTTTCTTCCAATTATAAATAATAGAATTAAAAAATATCAAAGCAGAGAATTAGGAATCAAATCATCATTAACAACTATAGATAAGGCTTTAATAATAAATGAAACTAATTCTCTTGATAGACT
>QBWD01000007.1 GCA_003283685.1 Prochlorococcus sp. AG-315-D17 | reverse complement strand
CATACGGATTGTGCGCCTAAATGCAACACGTTTTTCAAGTTGTTGAGCTATGTATTCAGCAAGTAAATAAGCATCTGCATCGGCTCTCTCCACTTCAACAACATTGATACGAACTTGACGATTTCTATCACCTATTGTTTTTTGAATTCCAGATCTTAGTTCCTCGATACCGCTTCCCTGTCGACCAACTATCACACCAGGTCTAGCGGTTTTTAATTCCACTTCCAGCTGATCAGCTTTGCGAGCAATTAAAACATCACTAATTCCTGCAGAGGCATACTTTTTACCAATAAAAGTACGAATGCGATCATCCTCTTGCAGTAATAAAGGATAAGTCTTACTAGGTGCGTACCATTTAGAACGATGCTCTTGGGTTATTCCAAGACGTATTCCAGTTGGATGAATTTTATGTCCCATCAGTCTTTCTCCTCAGAAATGGTTGATTGATTTGCCGACACACAAATACTGATATGGCAAGTCTGCTTTTTAATAGCAAAAGCTCTTCCCTGGGCCCTAGGCCTATAGCGCTTCATAGATGGTCCCATATCGGCAATTGCTGAACTGATAACCAAAGTAGAAGGATCAAGACCAAGGTTATGTTCTGCATTAGCAACAGCTGATCGTAAAACCTTAGTAATAGGGTCAGTTGATCTGTAAGGCATAAATTCAAGCATAATTAGAGCATCTCTATATGTACGCCCTCTGATTTGATCGAGCACTCGGCGAACTTTTGAAGCAGAGCCTCTAAGAAACCTTCCATGAGCTATAGCTTCTGTTTTTGTTGGTGAAGTTGTCATTTTTATCGGCCTCCTTTTTTATCTCTAATGTGACCTCTGTAAGTTCGGGTAGGAGCGAACTCGCCCAACTTATGGCCAACCATTTGTTCAGTTATAAAAACCGGTATATGAGCTTTACCATTATGAATGGCAATAGTATGACCAATCATCATTGGCAATATTGTAGAAGCTCTTGACCAAGTTTTGATAACAGTTTTGTCATCATTGGAATTTTGCTTCTCAATTTTGCGAAGCAAACTGTCGGAGATAAAAGGCCCTTTTTTAAGTGAACGTCCCATGGTGAATTAAAAGAATTGGTAAGTAGAGATGAAAATCATGAATCGCGACCCCCTCTACTTCGTTTAGAAACACGCCTACGTTTTCGAAGAACAAACTTATTACTGGGCTTGTTCCTCTTTCTGGTTTTCAAACCAAGAGCAGCTTTACCCCAAGGTGTTACTGGGCCAGCTCGACCCACTGGAGCCTTACCCTCTCCTCCTCCATGTGGGTGATCACAAGGATTCATAACACTACCTCTGACTTGAGGTCTCCTTCCGAGCCATCTTCTTCTTCCGGCTTTACCAAGACTTGTATTTCTAATTTCAGCGTTACCTACATCTCCAAGCGTTGCATAGCATTCTTTCCTTACTAAACGAACCTCAGTTGAGGGTAATTTCAGAGCCACATAATCTCCCTCTTTAGCCATAACCTGAGCACTAGCACCAGCAGTTCGAACCATCTGCCCTCCACGACCTGGATACAACTCGACACAATGAACACTGGAACCTAGAGGTATAGAAGAAAGAGGCAATGCATTCCCAATTTCAATAGGTGCATCAGGACCTGAAATTACTTCTTGTCCAATAGTTATACCTGCCGGCGAAAGAATATATCTTTTCTCACCATCTGCATAAAAAAGCAACGCTAATCTTGCATTGCGATGAGGGTCGTAGTGAACAGCTGCAATCTTCGCAGGAACACCATGTTTATTACGACGAAAATCAACTATACGGTATAGCCTTTTATGTCCTCCTCCTCGATGTCGGCAGGTAATTACGCCTCTATTATTACGACCCTTTCTTCGATGCTTAGAAACCACCAAAGTACGTTCAGGCTTCCGAGATGTCACTTCACTAAAGTCAGTGACAACTCTTGTTCGAGTACCAGGTGTATAGGGTCTGAAACTTCTTATTGCCATAGTTTTAACCTTCCTCCGATTCAGGGAACAATTGAATAGAATTGCCTTCGGCTAGTCGAACTACTGCTTTCTTAACCTGGGCTCTCTTACCAGCAAATTTACCAACACGACGACTTCTTCTAGGAGGATTCATTGTGCTGATACCAAGAACCTTGACATCGAACATTTTTTCAATGGCAGCTTTGATATCAGGTTTTGCTGCTCTTGGATCGACTTCAAACGTATACTGATTTAAATCCAAAGCCTTAGTTGCTTTCTCTGTAATTAAAGGACGTCTAATTACGTCAGTAAGTCTTTTTTCAAAAAATTTAGTCATTTCCGTAGACCTCTTTTATGGCTGATAATGCGTCTTCACCTATCACCAAAGAATTGGCATTTAGAAGATCAAAAACATTAAGTTGATCAGCGGCAATCAGCTTAACCTTTTCCAAGTTACGAATTGAGCGCTTAATCACCTCTGAAGGTTGTTTAAGGATAATTAATACCTTTTGAGATGGATTAATGCTTATACGCTTTAGCAAAGCAAGAATTTCACTTGTTTTTGGAACATCAAGGTTTGTGCCAAAATCTTTAATCACCTTCGCATCAGGGATCCTACTCATTAAGGCAGTACGCAAAGCTAGTCTGCGTTCCTTCTTATTCATCCCCAAATCATAGGAACGTGGTTTAGGGCCGAATGTAATTCCACCTCCGGGGCGAAGGGGTGTTCTGATTGATCCTTGCCGTGCTCTACCTGTACCTTTCTGTTTGTAAGGCTTTCGTCCACCACCTCGTACCTCAGATCTAGTCAAGGTGCTTGCAGTTCCCTGACGACTATTAGCTTGTTGCCGCAAAACAGCTCTGTGTAGAAGATCTGCAGCTGTCGATTCTTTCGCGGTATTCAGGTCAATAGATAATTTACCTGACTCTTTTCCTTGCCAATCAAGCACTATGCAGTTAGCCATTATTTAACTCCTTTGTTGGTAGTGACGCCAACTCTTTTGGCAGGTCTGATATTCAATAAAGAGCCTGGTTTTCCTGGAACCGAGCCTTTTACTACCAATAAGTTGTGATCAGTATCTATTTTCAGGATTTCAAGGCTTCTAGTAGTGATTTTTTTTCCTCCATAGCGGCCTGCCATCCTTTTGCCTGGATAAACACGACCAGGAGTGGTACCTGCTCCTGTTGATCCTGGTAATCGATGGTTCTTAGAACCATGACTCATTGGTCCACGACTAAATGCATGTCGCTTTTGGTAACCGGCAAAACCTCTTCCCATCGAGTCGCCACTTACATCAACCTTTTGACCTGTTTCAAAGTTACTAACAGTTATTGAATTTCCAAGTTGAAATTCACCTAAGTTCTCGACTCGATATTCGCGAAGATAACGAAGAAGATCTCCCCCAGATTTGGAAAGATGACCTTTTGAAGGCTTGTTAACTAACTTTTCACGAACAGCTTCAAAGCCAATCTGTACAGAGGTATAACCATCTGTATCAGAAGACTTTAACTGAGTTATTCGACAGGGACCAGCTTCAATCAACGTGACTGGGATGGATCTGCCTTGATCATCGAAGAATTGGGACATGCCCAACTTCTTGCCTAGGATTCCTAAAGACATGAGTAAAATAAACGCCAGCTCTATAAATCAATCTCCAAAGAGAAAGAATTTAAATCTGAATTAAATCGCTTTTCGTTTCAAAAAGTTGAAAAATTAATAATTCAATTATTTTGAAAAATGCTAGCGAAATATCAGGAGGCTGAGACTTAGCTGAGCTTTCTTCAATGCTCAAATAGTTTCTCAACAGAAAAAATTGTTTTTCTGTATTAGCCTTGAGATCAGACGCAAACGTCTAATCTGCTTAAGCATCTAGAGGCCCGGCTAGCGTGCGGGCATGGAAAAGCTTTAGCAACTTAAAAGATTACACTACTAACCACCCTTTTTGTGTGATGCTTCATTTGGATAAGACAAAGAATTTGATTTAAAGAATGCCTTTATTACTTTCTGGTCGGAAATTCCGCGCTGATCTTGAATCTTTTGGATGTCTGGCTATCCATACTCCTTTAGAAGGAGGCTCAGAAACTCGTTTGCTTCGTAGGTTGAGAGCAGCTGGATACAAGACCCAAATCACTTCGGCAAGAGGATTAGGAGATCCAGTGGTATTTCTTACCCAACTGCATGGAATCCGACCTCCTCACTTAGGTCATCAAAACGTTGGAAGAAATGGAGCTTTAGGAGAAGTCCAACAAGTTATCCCTCAATTAAACGAATTGTTGGCGGAAGAAAAGCCCTTGATTCTTTGGTTACTTGAAGGCCAAGTTTTATCAAATTCAGAACTTCTCTCAATCAATAATCTCTGCCAAAAAGAACCTCGTCTGAAAATTGTTATCGAAATGGGAGGATCTCGTAGTCTCAAATGGCAACCAATGAATTCTCTTTTAGATATTGATCAGAAAGAAACAAGTGAATGATCAACATTCAACTTGCAATGAAGATGCCCTCAAAAGAGGAAACTGGGTAAAGTTAATTTGCGGAGCCAGTAATCAAGACTTACCTTCAATAGCTGATCTTTGTGCAATTTATGGGGCAGCGGGGGTCCATTGTATTGACCTTGCTGCTGATGAAGCAGTCATTAATGTTGCGCGTGAAGCTCTCGATTGGGTTCAAGCAAGTTATGGGAATAAACCTTGGGTAATGATTAGTTTGAGTGATGGAAAAGATGCCCATTTCCGAAAAGCCTGGTTCGATAAAAACTTATGTCCTTCTAATTGTTCAAGGCCCTGTCAAAATATTTGCCCAGCTCAAGCTATTGAAAACAAAGGTGGAGTAATCCCAGAGAAATGTTATGGATGTGGGCGATGTATTGATAGGTGTCCCTTAGGAATTATTCAGGAGAAAGATAGAAGATTGTCCCTTCAGGATTTCGCACCCTTATTAAAAGCTATAAAGCCGGATGCTATTGAAATTCATACTGCTCCAGGAAGATCAAAAGCATTTAAAAAAACAATAGAAGAAATCATGAAAGGAGGTTTGAAATTCAGCCGCCTATCCGTCAGTTGTGGATTACAAGGTTATGGAATCAATTATGAAAAGTTAGCGGAAGAGCTTTGGATTCGTCATGAAGCCCTGAGGATGCATAATCTAAAACCTCTTTGGCAACTTGATGGGCGCAGAATGAGCGGAGACCTAGGAACAGGTGCCGCTAAAGTTGCCGTAAAATTATGGGAAAAGATACGCCCAATAGCTCCACCAGGGCCCTTACAACTTGCCGGTGGGACTAATGAATCAACCATTAAGTACTTACCAAAGTTCAATGGACCTGAAGGAGTTGCTTTTGGAGGTAAAGCAAGAAAAATAATCCAACCGTGGTTAGAAGAAGCTCAACGAAAACGAATTAGTCTTAGAGAGTGGCCAGAAGGTTGGGAGGCAGCTCTTTCAGAAGCTCAACAACTAATAAATCCTTGGCTCATAAGAAAATCTTCATAATTGATTTTTCCTGGCCAGAGCAATCATACGAAAGCTTCCATTGATTCATAGAAGAAGAAATTTTCCGATTAACTAAAAAAACCTGGATAAGGACATGACAGGATTGAATCAAATATGCAATTATCTAAGAGCAAGAATCCAAATCTGTGGCTATCAATTGCAAACATAGATCTGGAACAATGGGCCGTCGCCAAGTGGTAAGGCATCGGGTTTTGGTCTCGACATTCCTAGGTTCGAATCCTAGCGGCCCAGTTTTCAACTTTTAGTGATAAAGAAACCTTTACTTGTTCTTGATTTTGATGGTGTCATCGTTGACGGCATTGAAGAGTATTGGTCAAGTTCTCGTCAAACTTTTCTCAACATACTTTCTCCTCAAGAAAAAGAAATAATTTTTATACCTAATGAGATCCCCACAACTTTTAAGACAATGAGACCCTGGGTTCACCATGGTTGGGAAATGGTTATCTTGGCTGCTGAATGTTCCAATAAAACTAGTCAACTAAACTCAAAAGGTATTCAAAATTTCTCAGAAAATTATTCTCAAGAATGCTCTTTAGCTCTTAACACATGGGGTTGGACACCTTCTCAATTACAAGAAGCTTTAAATCAAACACGAAGAGAAGCGATATCACATAATTTCAATCAATGGTTAAATTATCATCAGCCCTTTTCTTCAGTAGTTCAACGACTCCAGATACTTGAGAAAGAAGGAATTGAATTTGCTGTTTTAACAACAAAAAGTATTGAGTTCACAAAAAAACTTCTGAATTGTTTCAACCTTCAACCAAAACTTGTTTTTGGTCACGAATCAGGAAGCAAAATCGATGTTTTAAATCAACTCTTATATAAAAGAAAAATTCGAGGATTTATTGAAGATCGTAGAAGCACCTTAGAAACAGTACGGGAAGATCCAAAGTTAAAATCTATCCCTTGCTACTTAGCAAGCTGGGGGTACTTAAAACCTCAGGATCGAAAGAATCTTCCTTCTGGTATTCAATTACTAGATCTAGAAACTTTAAAAAAACCTATTTCGAACTGGTCTTGACTAAATAGCGTACGTCTGTACTATCGGTTTAATTGATATTCGTTGAGAATCTGAGTATTTAATTATCGATCCCAACGTCTGTTGTTGTCCCTCTGAATTAAAGTTATTTGTCATGTCAATCGAAGGTAAACCACTCCAATCATCTGAATCAAAGAAAATGGACGCAAAATCCGGAGAAAAAGAAAAAGCTTTGAATTTAGTCGTTGGGCAAATAGAACGAAACTTCGGCAAGGGTTCGATCATGCGTTTAGGAGACGCCTCGAAGATGCGAGTAGAAACTATATCGACTGGTGCCCTAACACTTGATTTGGCTCTTGGTGGCGGCTATCCCAAAGGACGTGTAATAGAGGTTTATGGTCCCGAAAGTTCTGGGAAAACAACGCTTACACTGCATGCCATAGCAGAAATTCAACGTAACGGTGGGGTTGCTGCCTTTGTAGATGCAGAACATGCTCTTGATCCAGTCTATGCAGCTTCTCTTGGTGTTGATATAGAGAATCTTCTCGTATCTCAACCGGATACAGGAGAAATGGCATTGGAAATCGTTGACCAACTTATTAGATCTGCTGCCGTAGATCTGGTTGTTGTTGACTCAGTCGCTGCACTGACACCTCGTTCAGAGATAGAAGGAGAGATGGGTGATCATTCAGTAGGCGCCCAAGCTCGTCTAATGAGTCAAGCAATGCGAAAAATTACTGGAAATATAGGCAAGTCTGGATGCACAGTGATTTTCCTAAATCAATTGCGTCTTAAAATTGGTATTACATATGGGAACCCGGAGACGACAACTGGTGGTAATGCTCTTAAATTTTATGCCTCTGTAAGGTTAGATATCCGTCGCATTCAAACACTTAAAAGAGGAACAGAAGAATATGGCATTCGTGCAAAAGTTAAAGTAGCAAAAAACAAAGTTGCGCCTCCATTTCGAATCGCCGAATTTGATATTCTTTTTGGAAAAGGAATTAGTACCCTTGGTTGTCTTCTTGATTTAGCAGATGAAACTAATATCGTTACTCGTAAAGGAGCATGGTATAGCTATGAAGGCGATAATATTGGTCAAGGAAGAGACAATACAATTAGTTGGCTTGAAACAAATCCTGAAGCAAAAGAAATAATTGAAAAATTAGTTAAAGAGAAATTAACCGAAGGATCAGAAGTGAGTGCTAATTCAATGCGTCCATTAGCAGCGGCTGCTCGCAATGCTTCATCACGAACAGAAGTACGTCAGGTTTCAGCAAATGGCTAAGTAAGAGAGATGACTTATACAAGATTTATCTCATATCTGCCGGAACCCACCATCCTGCTGCAGGGCCAACAAATCGAACGATAACCCAAAGCAACACTAACAAAAAAATGCCTATCCATCCTCCGCGAATACTTAACTGAATAAACTGATCTCTTTGAGCTTGTGTAACAGGGAACCAAGAAACAATACGTGGGGATTCATTCCTTAGGGTTTTCCTATCCCTGGGTAACAAGCCTTCACTTGATCTACGACGAGCTTCTCCCATTCTGAGGAAAGTAATGATGGCCAATCTACGAGATTGATTTTAATAAGGCAATAAATGCTCCAAAAGAATCCAAGGTTCAAGTGTTTGGAATATTATTTTTCCCCAACTTCTATAGCGCATACGACCGTCAAGGATCGCAACCCTAACATCCTCACCTCTAATCATTGCTATAGATTTGAGAAGGATACTAAGAGCTTCAGGTAAAAGAAATTCTCTAAACCAGTCTCTCCCTTGTTTCTTAAATATTTGAGCCCTAGCTGCAATTAAAGGTGACTCTAAAGTGGGGAATGGAATAATTGCAAAAATCAATTGATCGGGCATTGGAAGCTGATGTTGATTAATAATCCACCAGTCACAGCTACAACAAATAATTCCATTACTCTCAAAATCAGTAGTTTCATGAACCACTCTCAATCCAAATTCTCCAGCTAATTCACTTAACAATTGAAGTCGTAGTTGCAAATCATCTACCAAGATAATAGTTATGCGTCTACGGCCAAGAATTAATCTGCGGCATTGATCTAATACATGCCGATAAAAAGAAGGTGTATTTGGCAAAGGTTGTTTCTTAGGTACAAAAAGAGATATAGGTTCTTGATTAAAAGTATTACCTAAATCAACTTCTACTGAGAAAGAACATTTTGATTGTTTTAGTTCTGAAAGGAGCGAATCATTTTTCCCTGAGTTAGTCAGCATTATATGAGCCTGATTACACCAAAGATCTGAAAGAGTTTTCAAAGGAGTCAAAGGCTGAAAATACCAATCCCATTTCAGCGACTGATTACTTAATTGAGCCCAATCAACCCAATCATGAGTAGCAGTACGAAAAGCCCTATTCCAAGGGATTGGAGAAGGCTCTTCATCCTTTAATGTATCTCGTAAAATCTGTATCTCACTAGAATCAAGCATTACAGCAGCATCATGACAAGCAGCCTGACTAAAAAGTCTTCGACTTAATCTCTCATGAATATTAATAATCGATGATTCAAAACGAGGATGAAACTTAATTAAATGATCCCAGTCTTTTGTAGTAATTTTGATCGACATTGCTTTTGTAAGTTCACTTGACAAAAACTCAGCTTCCGGAATTATCAATTGACAGTTTTTCAGAGAATCATTTTCATAAGCAGTAGAAAGATTTTCATGATTAAGCAACCATATTTTATTCTCTGGTGGGCTACATCTCATACCTTCGACATACTCCAAATGTAATCCACTTGCTTCTAAATTTGGCAATTCAACTTCAATTATTTGTCGACGTAATTTAGACGAAACAACAAGGACAATATTATTGCTCTCCAAGCAAATTGGAATCAAAAGACCAGGCCACCAATGATTCCGACAATCACTGGATAATTGAATTAAAGTATTGTCTCTACGTCTTAAACTTCTAGCAATTAATCTTGTTAGAGTTAAAGTATGAGGCCATAAAGAAAGATTCTTTTGATAAAGATTTTTCAGATGATTATGAGCATTTGCCTCAAGCATTAGAAAATACCTAATATCAATAAATTCTCTTGATTAGGTTGCCCTATCAAACAAGATAGAGAACAATAGTATTTATGGATCCTAAACGAAAAGCGCGCACAAATATTGGAATTGTTGGAATGGGTCTAATGGGAGGATCCTTGGGTTTAGATCTTCAGAAACTTGGTTATAACGTTCATGGAATTACTCATCGTGAAGAAACCGCCAAAAAAGCGAGAAAAAGAAAGCTAGCTCAAACAATTAGCACAGATCCAGATACATTGAAAAGTTGTTCAATAGTATTTATTGCTTTACCTCTCCAGCAGCTCTTAAAGCCTGAATCATTGTTAATAAATTCTATTCCAAAAAATGCTGTTGTTACAGATGTTGGATCTGTAAAGCTACCTGTTTTAAAGACTTGGAAAAAATTACATCCTCGTTTTGTCGCAAGCCATCCAATGACAGGGACTGAACAATTTGGAGTGAATGCAGGACAACATAATTTATTCAAGGATAAACCATGGGTCGTAACACCTGATAAGGAGACTGATCAAATAGCACTCGAAACGATTCATCAAATTTCTTTATTGCTTGGATCTAAATGGATAACTACTGACGCCACAATTCATGATCAGGCAGTTAGTTTGATTTCACATTTACCTGTTTTTATTAGCGCTGCTTTACTTAAGACTATGGATATTAGCGCTAACAAATCTCTATTGTCGCTTGCAAAAGACTTAGCTTCTAGTGGTTTTGCTGATACATCAAGAATTGGAGGAGGGAACCCTCAGCTAGGGGTTGCCATGGCAAAATTCAACAAGTCAAATATGCTACAAAGTTTACGTGCATATAGACAATCTCTAGATTTATTAGAACAGCGCCTACTTTCTGAGAACTGGGAAGACATAGAAAAAGAACTACTTAGAACTCAAAAAATCAGAAAGGAATTCATCCAAAATCCTATTAACCCAAGATAGGAACATCTAATCGTCTACCTTTTGATGCCATGATTTGCCTAGATACCATCAATGCTGATTGACTAACACCAGCAGTACCTTCACCGGGATAGATTGAATCTCCACAAAGCCACAACCCGTCAAGAGGAGACCGGCTAGGTAATCCAAAAGGTCCAAACTGAGATGGATGCTGACCAAGTCCACCAACTATCCCACCTGGACGACTTGTCCACCTTTCAAAGCTTTTAGGTGTTGCTAGTTCTTTATGTATCCAACTCTTGCCTGATAGATGAAGCTTGCTATTGAGGATATCTAAGATCTGTGCACTAATAAAATCTTTTTTACTTAAGTAAGTCTCAGAGTCGACATTCGACCACTTATCTATATCAGTAAATATACTTGTTATTAATGTCGCCATCCCAACAGGAGCGCGTTTATCACCATCTACACTTATGGATATAAATAAAGAACCTAAGTTCTCATCAAAAACCTGAAGATGACTTGGACAGTTCACTGGCAAATCAGATCGAGATATAGCTCCATAAAGTACTAAAGCTCCGCTAGCTTCCGGTAAGTTTTTAATTTGTTGACGATATCTTTTAGATAAACCACCCTCTATGGGTACTAAATCGAGAAGTAATTGAGGTGGAAGGCTAAAAACTATATCAGATGAATTCAAGCACAGCAGATTTTTTTCTTTATCAATGACCTTGACCGAGAAAGTATTCAAATTTTTATCTTTAAATATACTAGTAACTCTATGGCCAATTAAAAGATTTCCACCATCTTTCAGAAAACTATTTTTCAAAGAGTCACTCAGAATTTGCATTGACCCCTGAAGATGCCATAACCCCCTTGGTGATTGAGCCATTTGTAGAACTGTTGCTCCATATAATGCTGCGGTTCTATTTGCAGGCTCTTGAGAATAAAGTTTTAATTGAAGATCAAGAAATTTCCGTAGACGTTTGTCTTTCTCACATCCTGATATTTTAAGTAAATCAGCAATTGTCAATTTACTTAAAACACCTGTTAATAAGTTTCCAGGACGGATTGCTTTAATTAATTCACTGAAGTCCCAAAAGTTGCTAATTGGCAAGACAGGATCTCTATCTGAAAAAGCCCAATTACTTTTATGTATTTGAGTACATAATGACCAAAAGAGTTCACTTCCAGGAAACTGTTGTTCCCGTTCCTGTCTCCACTTAAGAGGACTATGCCAAAGGTTAATTGGCATAGTCCCATCACAAAGATCTACAGAACAAGCAGGGTCCAAAATTTTTGCATCAGGGATCGGGATTTGTAAGTAATTAAATAAACGATGATGAATTCCTCCTTTTTCCAGTCCTGCGACCTGAGTAGCACCTACATCAAAAACATATGAACTTCTACGGAAAGTTCCTGCACATCCTCCTAGTTGAGTATGAGCTTCTAACAAAGTTACTGCATATCCTTCTTTCGCCAACAAAGCCGCAGCAGTTAAGCCTGCTATTCCTCCACCAACAACAGTGATAGATTCTTCTGACATAAGACAAATTATTAGGCAAAAACAATTAAATGGAAGAATTAATAAAAGAAGCTATTACACATTCAAACAAGATAACTAAAAACTCATGTATAGAAAAAATAACTCCTATTGGAGGAGGTTGTATTCACAAAGCATGGTGTATTGATTTAGAAAATGGACAGAGAGTGTTTGTAAAAACAAATCACATAAACAATTTTAATATGTTTATGTATGAATGTGAGTGCCTTTTCAATCTGAGAAAATATTCTGATAAATCCTTTATCTATATTCCTGAGCCATTGGAACTTATAAAATACAATGAAATTGCCATACTTTGTCTTACATGGATAGATCTTGCACAATGTACCCAAAAAATCCTTGGTCAAGGTTTAGCATTACTTCATAAGTCATCATCAAGTGAAAGCAAAAAGAATTTCGGTTGGGAAAGTGAGGGTTTTATAGGTACCAACGTTCAAGAAAAGGGGTGGGACAGCAACTGGGGGAATTATTTTATCAAATATCGTCTAGAACCACAGTTGAAAATAGCCAAAGCATGGGGAATAAACATTGAAGAATATAAAGATCTTTTAGTATATTTCAGTTCATATTTGAACAGTCACCAAACCAACCCATCAATCCTTCATGGCGATCTTTGGAGTGGCAATTGTGGAACTAATGAAAATGGTTTGGGATGTCTATATGATCCAGCGTGCTATTGGGGAGATAGAGAAGTTGATTTAGCTATGACTAGATTATTTGGAGGGTTTAATTCAGATTTTTATCGTGGATATGAAGAAATTTGGCCTCTAAATAAATCATCAGAAGAAAGAGTTGAATTATACAATCTTTATCACTTACTAAATCACGCAAATATCTTTGGTGGATCTTATAAAGAATCAACGTTAAGGACAATAAAAAAACTAAGACTTGATTTTAAAATCAAGTCTTAGTTTTAAGAATTTAAGAAAGTAAAGTAAAAATCAACCTAAATATTCTTTTTTAAGGTTTTGAACTTTGTCAAATACTGCTGTTCTTCTTTCACTTGTTTTTAAATTTTGCCAGCTCCACTGACCTAAAACTACCACTCCAAGAAGTTCTAATAAACCAGGTAGAATTGGGAAAAAGTTTATTGTATCAATAACAATCTTAATCAAAACTTGAGCAAGTATTACGACTGCAATAATGCCTGCAGCTTTACCGTACTTACCCATTTGAGTCCAATCAATCTTGTTCAATGACTCATTGACTTTTCCCATTACATCACTGTAACGTTCTGAGAAACTAATTCCTTCAGTTTTATTTGATTTGGAGTCGTCTTTTGACTCAGGATTTACATCAGACATGAACACAAGCGGCTAAGCAATATGAACAAACCTTATCGAATTAATCTTATAAACGCCATAGGCAATATATCGATAACTCCGAACCAAAATAGAGAGAGTACCGAATCAAATTAGGTTTTCATATGAAAATTCCTGAACATGTCGAATTCCATAACAACTGCCATCTTGTCCTATGTGAACATTTAAAAGCAGTAGAACCTCAAGAAGGATGTGCAATCTTAATTGGAAACAAAAGAACTACACGAGATAACAAAGAAAAGAATTTTTGGGAAATAAAAAATCTTTGGCAATGTTCTAATGTCTGGAAAAAATCTAATTCCAGATTATGTGAGCCAAGAATAGATTTGAAAAAAAAGAAAAATTTAAACCCTTTATCGAAAAGGAACCGTTTTGAAATAGATGCTAAAGATCAAATTGCAGCTCAACAGTGGGCAAGAAAATATAATCTTGAAATTCTATGTTGCGCACACTCGCATCCATTAGATAAAAATATACCTTCTAAAATTGATTTACTATGGCACCAGTCACCTGGTCTTATGGTTATCGCTGATAAACATGGTTGTTTAAAAGCATGGTGGATTGAGAATAAAGACAGCTTTCACAAAGTGAAAATTGAATTTTTCTCTTTAACGTAAACTAATTATGAAAGATTTTGATAATGGGAGAAAATAAGAAGCAAACAAATCTGACACCTGAAGAAGTTTCAAGGTATGCAAGACATTTAAGTCTTCCTGAAATAGGACTAAAAGGTCAAAAACAACTCAAAAATAGTTCAGTTATAACTATTGGAACAGGAGGACTTGGCTCTCCGCTTTTAATTTATCTTGCGGCAGCAGGAGTCGGACGTATTGGAATAGTTGACTTTGATTTAGTCGAAGACTCTAATTTGCAAAGACAAATAATTCATACAACAACTTCAATTGGTACAGAAAAAACTAACTCAGCTAAAAAACATCTCCTCAAAATAAACCCTTATTGCAAAATTGATTTATTCAACCAAAAACTAACCCAAAATAATGCTTGAGATATACTAAATGAATATGATATAATTTGTGATTGTTCAGATAATTTTCCAACTAGATATTTAATAAATGATGCTTCCACAATCCTAGGTAAGCCTTATGTCTATGGATCTATCGCAGGATTTGAAGGTCAAGCTAGTGTTTTTAATCTAACAAAAGAAAGTCCTAACTATAGAGATTTAATCCCAACACCACCTCCACTAGGATTGATTCCATCTTGTTCTGAAGCTGGAGTTATGGGTATTCTACCCGGCATAATTGGTACAATTCAAGCAACAGAAGCTATCAAGATAATTACGAAAATTGGGAACCCACTTAACGGAAGATTATTAATTTTTAATGCTCTCAAAATGAGTTTTAAAGAGCTAGCATTAAGAGCTGATCCAGAAAATAAAAAAACATATAAACTTATAGATTATGATAAATTCTGTTCTAATATAGAGTCAAAAAACAAAGTCAATGTCAATTCAACAATCAAAAGTATCTCTGTAAAAGATCTTAAATTATTGCTAAATAAGAAGCCCGCTAAAATATCAATTATAGATGTTCGTAACTTAAAAGAATTTTCAAAAAGTTCCATCCCAGGGGCCCAATTAATACCTCTATATGAAATCGAAAGTGGAGAGGCACTTGGTCAAATTCAAAATAATCCGAACGATTATGATCTTTATATTTACTGTCAAACTGGGAACAGATCAATCAGAGCAGTCAAATATTTAGAAAGGGTTGGAATAAATAGTATAAATATTGAAGGAGGAATAGAGGCTTGGAATCAAGAAAAATAAACTGTAGTTAGTAATCAACACCTCTTTTTAAATCGACTCCTTTTTCTGCATAATGTTTATGACATACCATCTCAGAATGGACACTTGCTAAATCAAAATATGCTGGATGATTTTTACATCTGCCTGTAATAATTACCTCCGTCTCTGAAGGTTTGCGAAGCAATGTTTGAACAATAGGGTCAACTGGTAGTAATTCCAAATCAACAGTTGGGTTCAATTCATCCAAAATCACTGTCTTATAAAGTCCACTGGCAATTGCGGCTCTTGCTATTTCCCAAGCTCTCTCCGCTTCTACATAATCAATAGGCATTTGTTGACCTCTCCATACAATTGCATCTCTACCAGAACGAAGGTGATCAACCAAATGAGGGTAACTCTCACTAAGAGCTGCAATAGCAGCATCTTCTGTATAACCACTCCCTCCTTTGAGCCATTGCAAAATTAATACACGATGACTTTTATCTTGACTTATGCCTCTTCCAATAGCTTGTAAAGCTTTTCCTAAGGCACTTGTTGATTTTCCTTTTCCTTCTCCGGTATAAATCTCAATTCCATCTATATTTCTTGCAAAAGATATTTCCTCACCATTTATTTCAGGGCGTCGATGAGCTTTCATCTCAGAGTGAAGTTCAGCAATCTTAATTAGAGGAATGGGAGCTGCTCTTCCAGTAACTATTATTTCCAGACCAGGTGGTCTTGACGTAAGTGTTCTCACAACATCTTCAACAGTCAATAATCCAAGTTCAAGAACGGGATTAAGTTCATCTAATACAACAACTGAATAAAGCGCACTAGCGATAGCACCCTTAGCAATGTCCCAACCTCTTTGAGCCTCCTGAATATCAAATTTTGTAGATTCGTCAGCTGTGAAGAATTCACCCCTGCCAGTTCTTACTTGATCAATAAGATGCGGAAAGCCTTGCTGCAAAGCCTCTATAGCAGCATCCTCATCATAAGAACGGCCAGGACCTTTCAAGAACCTGAGAAGAAGCACTCTTGTTTGTCTTTTCTCGCATATACCAAGACCAATTGTTCTTAAAACTACTCCAAGAGCTGCTTGGCTTTTACCCTTACCTTCCCCGTCATATATATGTAATTGCCCATGACTACGTTCTAGGCCATCTGATGCCGTAGTAATTCCTATACCTTTAGATACCACTTGAGATACTTTCAATCCTTTTGAATGCAACTTAACTTCTTCTGTATTAGACGTCATAGAATATCCAACATACATTCACAACTTAACTAGTGCAAAGCTCTTTAATCACATTAAAACCAGTCATCCAGAAAAGAAGTGTTTTTTAGCCAACTTGAATCTTTATCAAACTCAGATCTCAAAAAATTAAATTTATTGAGAGAGTTTATTAAAAATATTGAAAATGTTTGTGTTGCTTTCTCAGGAGGGGTGGACAGTTCATTAGTCGCCAGTATTGCTCAAGAACAATTAGGGGCAAAAAGCTTTGCAATCACAGGCGTTTCTCCTTCTCTAGCTCCATATTTATTAAAACAAGCTCGTCAACAAGCTTCATGGATAGGTATTCGTCATGAAGAATGCCAAACCAATGAAATCAAAGAACCTAATTACTATAAAAACCCTGAGAATAGATGTTATGCATGCAAAAAAGAACTACACAAGCGTCTACAAGAAATTTCTACACAGTCCAACAAAGCTCAAGTACTTGATGGTGTTAATTATGATGACCTTCAAGACTTTCGTCCTGGCATTACTGCCTCAAATCAAGCTGGTGTAATGTCACCTCTTGCTGAACTGGAAATCAATAAGAAATCCATTCGTTCAATTTCTAAAGCATTAGGCCTACCTTGGTGGGATAAACCTGCACAACCTTGCTTAGCATCTCGAATCCCTTTCGGAGAAGAAATTAGTTCCAAAAGACTTGAACAAATAGGTCTAGCTGAGGAATGGATAATCAATCTAGGCTTTAAAAGCGTAAGAGTTAGAAGTCAAGGATTATCTGGAAGAATAGAGTTACCTTCAGATGAAATAGAGAATTTCTTGCAAAGTGTTCAAAAAGAAAAAATTGTCAAATATTTTTTGTCTATAGGTTTTACTTCAGTAAGTATTGATTTAGAAGGTTTAATTAGTGGAAAGCTAAATAGAGATAGAAAGCTACTAAATAATCAATTTAAAAATACACTGGAATAGCTAATTAATATTTTTGAGTCATGGATCACGTAGTAACGTTTGAAATTCAGTAGGAATTTCTCGAACAATACTTTTCAAAGAGCATTTTTGTGCTGCAAATTCTTTTGAGAAAAATTCACAAGCATTTTCAGGCATTGTATGGTTTCCACATGTAAAAACATCTATTGCTGCATAACCTATTTCAGGCCATGTATGAATTGAAATATGTGATTCAGCCAATAAAGCTAATCCTGTTACTCCCTGTGGTTTAAAACTATGAGTAATTAAATTTATTAGCGTTGCACCAGCCATTTTTACTGATGAAGTTATCGTTGTTCTGACAAAAGCTTCATCATTTAATTTAGCTTGGTTACATTCATAAATTTCAAGAATGCAGTGTTTACCTGCATTCTCATAAGAAACTTTTTCTGAAAATTCAATATTATGTATTTTCTCAGCTTTAGTCCATCCAGGATTTGGATGTAAGTCAGACAAGAAAGGCTCCATGTGTTCAAAAAATCTTTCCCACCATAACCGAATAATAGTCTCAAATTAAGGAATCCAATTGCATTATTTGTGAGTGTCTGATCCAATCACCTTCGAAAGCTTCTAAATGTGTTGCACTTATTAAGCATTGATGTTCATGACCCACTGCATCTAAAAGCAACAATTGCCTCTTAGTATCTAATTCTGCCAAAACATCATCTAGCAGCAAAATTGGAGACTTACCATGCAAATTTGTCATTAATTCTAATTCAGCTAATTTCAAAGCCAAAACAATTGTTCTTTGTTGACCGGCAGAAGCAAAGCGTCTAGCTTCAACTCCATTGATCATGAAAAGAACATCATCACGATGAGGTCCAATACGACAACTACCTGTTTTCGCCTCATCAGGCCTCATATCTAAAAGTTGACTTTCTATCATTTGTCTCCAAAGCGACTCACTTTCTTCACCCTCTAATTGACTACCAGGTAAATAGATAATATCCAATTCTTCCATTTTACCACTAAGATTTTGCTGCCATAACAAAGCCAAAGGAAGTAGACGATTCAAAACACGACTACGTCTCCTATGAATTCTTGTACTTACCAAAGCCATTTGAATATCAAAAGCATCTAATAACTTATCTCTATCCTGCCCTCCTTCAAGACTAAAATAACGCCAAAGTTGGCTGCGTTGTCTAAGTAATCTATTCAATCTAGCAATTAAATCAGCATAAATCGGCTCAAGTTGCTGAACAATTCTATCCAACCAATTTCTTCTTAGAGCAGGCTCACTCCGTATCAAATCTAAATCGAGGGCACTAAACCCTACACTTCTTAGAGGGCCAATTAAATCAATTTGTCGATTTAACTGTTTTTCGTTTTTGAATGCCTTCCTACCACCTTTTCTATTCAACTCTAAAACAAGTTTATCATCATCATCAGTTATTGCAGTTAAAAACGCCTGATCTTTATCCCAAAAGATCAAATCCTGATTTCTATTGGATCGATGAGAGCGTAAACTTGATAATACTTCGACTGCTTCTAAAAGATTAGATTTACCCACTCCATTGGGACCAATAACTATCAAACGATTTTCAGTAACCTCAAACTGAAATCGTCTGTAATTTCGGAAATTATGAAGTTCTAACTTTTGAAGCTGAATGTTTCTTTATTGAATTTTATGTAATCTAATTTTAATAAGGTATAAATCTTTTGGCCTTATTTTTTTTCAAAACCCTACAGGGGCATGTAGCTCAGTTGGATAGAGCATCAGATTCCGGTTCTGAGGGGCGGGGGTTCGAGTCCCTCCATGCTCGTTGATAAATCAAATTTGATCAAGGCTTAAATCCCATTGTTTTAATGCCATTGGGGTCTAACAAAAATCCATTAGCCTCTAATGCTTTGATTGCAATACATGGAGCCGCAACAGAAATGCTACAACCAGGCATCTCACACCTGATAATTTCAAGCGCCTTAAAAACAATCACACTTATATATGTTTCTTGTTTATTTCCTGGCTCTGCTGCTAAATCCCATAAATTTGCATTTAAGCCTTTATCACTCGTCACCCGAACAAAACCCACAAGGTTTTCAGATTTCTTTTGAACAAGAGTTAAATAGAAATCACTTTTTTCTAAGGCTAATTCTAAAATCTTAGGTTGATGAGTATCTAAATTACATCTTGACAAAAGCCTATTTAATCTTCGATAAGAAACACTATTACAACGAAGCAAATCAAAACCTTCAGGAATTTCAGAAGAAATATTTGATAACTTCAATTTAAACATTTTATCCAGTATTTCTCATACCTGCAGCAATACCATTAATAGTTAATAGAGCACCACGCAAGAGTTCACTACGACTATAGGTTCTTGTTGTATCATTGTCATCACCAGAAAGATCTTCACTAATGGGTGGTTGACGTTTCTGATCTCTTAAGCGTTTCAAAAGAGCTACTTGAATAAAGCCTAATGGAATAATCGTCCTGTTTCGCAGATTAACTGATAATTGCAAAGCAGGATCAGCACTTAACAACCTTGACTTTTCAGTAATGTCAAGAATCAACTTTTTGGTCAAACTATACTCTGCTGAAATCACCTCAAAAATACGAGTAAACGCCTCACGGTTTTCATTACTTCCTAAACTAACCATATAATGATGAGCCACTTCCAAGTCAACTTTTGAAAGTGTCATTTCAACTTTCGAAATCAACATTCTAAAAAAGGGCCACCGTTGATTCAGCATACGCAACATCTCCATCTGCTTTGGATCTGAGTTAAGTTCTTTAGCTAACGCTGTTCCAACTCCAAACCAACTTGGCAAAAGAAAACGACTTTGAGTCCAACCAAAGACCCATGGAATTGCACGAAGACTTGATAAATCTTTAGCTCCACTCTTCCTACGAGCAGGACGACTAGAGATTTGTAGCTTACTAATCTCTTCTATAGGGGTTACTTCTTGGAAAAATTGAACTAATTCTGGATTATCATGTACCAAAGCTCTATAATGTTGACGAGAACAAGCTGCAAGTCTCTTCATTAATTCATTCCAACTTGGAGTAGCATCTAATTTATTAGTAACCAAACTATTTTGTAGAACAGCTGTTGTAACAGTTTCAAGATTATAAAGAGCTAACTCAGGAAGACTATATTTTGATGCTAAAACTTCTCCTTGCTCTGTGATTTTTATACGGCCTTGAAGCGTCCCACTTGGTTGGGCAAGAATTGCTTGAAAAGCTGGTCCTCCTCCCCTACCAACAGAACCACCACGACCATGAAAAATACGTAGTGCTATTCCTTGGCCACTTGCAAGATCCTGCAGAGCTATTTGTGCTTTATGAATTTCCCAATTACTGGAAAGAAAACCAGAATCCTTATTACTATCAGAATATCCAAGCATCAACTCTTGCAGAGGCTGTGATTTATCCCCTACACATGGAAGTAATTGGCGATATATATCTGTTTGCAAAAGTGACTCCATTACAGACGGAGCTCGTTGTAAATCCTCGACTGTTTCGAATAAGGGTACAACTAGGAAATCAGTACTACCTAAGGCTGGATCAATTAGACCTGACTCTTTAGCGAAAAGAAGAACCTCCAACAAATCTGAAGCTGTATGACTCATTGAAATTACATATGAACGACAAATACGAGTGCCAAATTCTTTCTGCAATCTATGGAGCATATGAAAAACTGATATAGTTTCATTAGTACTGTCAGACCATTCAAAAGCAGAAGAGATGAGGGGACGACGAGTTTGCAATTCATTCATTAACCACTCAACTCTTTCTTCTTCATCCATATCTCCATATAACTTAGACAACTTCAAATAACTTGTGATTTCATGCAATGCATCACTATGACGTGTACTTTCTTGTCTTATGTCTAAGCTTGCCAAAGAAAATCCAAAGATATGAACTTGATTTAATAAAGTATCTAAGGGCTCGCAGGTCAAATCAGTACTGACCAAACTATTTCGAATAAGTTCTAGTTCACTTCTAAATTCATCTATAGAAATATAGTGCAATGTCTCATCAAGGCTACTAGGAGTAGAGATCAAAGGGTTTCCCTCAGGTGACGATTGCCAGCCTGCCTCAGCTAACTGTTTATTACGTTGTTGGGTAAGTCGCAACCTCTCTAATGTATAGCTCAATTTCAAACGATATGGTTCCAAACGATATCTAGCAGCTCTTTCTTCATAGACCTCAGGGAACCGCACTCTATCCATCTCTAATGACTCTAACAAAGGAGAACTTACTTGACTCCATTGCATCGAAATACTCAATTGATTTCTCAACTCCTGAACAGAGGAAATATATCTATCCAACATTAATTGTCTCTGATAACAAGCTGTTCTCCAAGTGATTTCTGGTGTAACTGACGGGTTCCCATCACGATCCGAACCTACCCAAGAACCAAATGTACAAAAAGCTTCCTGAGGAACCTCTACATCTGGATAGCTGGATATTAATGCTGATGTAAGCCTTCTTCTTAACTGTGGCATAGCATCAAATAGCACCTGTTGAAAATAATGAAGTGCATAGTCAACCTCATCAAGAACTGTTGGTTTGAATTGATGAAGCTCATCAGTTCTCCACCAGAGTCGGATTTCTTCTTCTAATTGCAACCTACAAATATCCTTTTCCGAGTCAGAAATTGAACTATTGGATTGAAGTTGTTGAAAAAGACTGGCTACTCGTCGTTGTTTATGGCGAACAGTATGTCGAACTATTTCGGTTGGATGTGCTGTAAAAACAAGACGTATGTCCATTTCTCTCATCAAAGCATCAAGCTGAGCTGGAGGAACATTCAAACGACGTAATCGCTGAAATAATTGTCTAAAAGTTGCAGGTGCTGTCTGACTAGCTAAAGCAGGAGCAAAAGGGTCTAGTTGATCCGCACAATGATCTTTCTGACTTTTACTCATGCTTGCTAAGTAACTATCCTCCTCTATTCGCTGTTCAAGAATATTTACCAGCTGAAAATAGAGAGAAAAAGCCCTTGCAGCAGATATAGCCTCAGCTAAATCCATTTCTCTAATCAACTTCACTATCGCTTCAGAGGGATTGCTTTGATTTTCTTCATCTGAACTACTTGGATCACTTAAATGCTTTAGTTGCAACAAGCGATCAGTTTGATCAACAGGGCATTCGCTTTTAAGAACTGTTTTCCATAAATCTTCAACTAGTTCCAGTCTTTGCTGTAAGAGTCGGCCAGGATCTTGATCCTCCACAAGAACAGTGGAGTGCTCAGAGATATTATCTTTAGAAGAATTGTTCAACATAAATCCATTATGAGGTAGTTCTATCTACTTAGTCATCAATAGGCTGACTTCATTTGAAAGAAATTTGATTCTTCTTGTTCCATTTCGCGAATACTTTGCTGAAAAACAGATTCAATCGATGTTCCTTTTGCATAGGAATCAAGCCATAGCATTGCTTGATTCCCATTGGTCAACACAGATTCGATAGGTTTTAGCAATCCAAACATATCAAGTTCTTCAGCCAAGGGTGTTACTTCGTTAACAACTTCCCTGATCCAATTACGACAATTAATTTTATTACCATTTTTCCAATGAGATAAATTTGAATCAAGGCTATTTTTAGCTGCTTGAATCTCATTTTCATCACATATAAGCGCTAAATCATCTAAATTTATTGAGCTTGCTTCAATTGGGTCATACATTTTCAAATTATTTAAAAGGCTTATTATTCTTAGTTCTAATAACGCAGTTATAGCCAAAAGCAAATCACTATTACTTATCAAATCACATATTCTTATTTCAAGTCGATTTAGAGAATATGGTCGAATAGGTCCATTTGGTCTAACAGAAGTCCAAAGATGTCTTTCATTATGCATATAACCTTTTCTCAATTGCTCTTCAATCCATTTCACATAGTGGAAATGATCAATAAAAATAGGAACATCTGCTGGAGTTCGAGGAAACTGAATCCATCTTTGAGAATGAACACCTGTTACATTCCCACCTAAAAAAGGAGAACTCGCACTTAAAGCAAGAAATAAAGATGCTTCGCATCTGACCAAACGAAGCGCAGCAAACAGTAATGGCAAGTTTTCGATACCTAAATTGATATGAATACTTGCTGTTACAACATTTGTCCCATAATTTTTTTCAATGAACGAATGATATGGATTACTTAGATCTGACCTTTCAAATTTTTTTAAATTACTAAAACTAAGTGTACTGCCAGGTAAAATTGTCAATTCTTTTGAATTAAGCCATTGCCTAAGTTGTCGCCTAGGCAACAAAAGAGCTTTTTTTAATACTGAGTATCTTTTATCTGGAGCTGTTATGTATTCAAGGTTTCTTTGATCAGGTTCCGTCACAAAGTGATGTAGATCCTTTGAGACCGCTGAAGCAACCCCAATATTCTCAGCAGAAAAAGTACCTGTAAAAAGCTCCACTTCAAAGCCTTTTAATAGCTTTGTTTTTATCATGAATTAGGTTCTTCTAGGCAAGCTAAAGCAGTAAACATCCCTCTAGCTTTATTTAAGGTTTCTTGATATTCATTGGGAGGTATGGAATCTGCCACAACACCAGCCCCTGCTTGCACCTCAACCAAAAAATCACCTTTATCTTTTTTTGCGCACAATCATTGTGCGTATAGTAATAGCTGTATTCAAAGCCCCATTGAGATCTACAGAGCCATACACACCGGAATAGGGTCCTCGACGTTCTTTTTCTAATTCATTAATTAATTGCATAGCTCTTATTTTTGGCGCTCCACTCACTGTTCCAGCGGGGAAGGACGCCATCAATAAATCCCACACATCCTTTCCTTTCCTGAGCAATCCCTCTACCTCACTAACTATGTGCATTACATGAGAATATTTCTCTATTACCATCAATTCTTTTACAAACACACTGCCTGGGGAACAAACTCTACCTAGATCATTTCTACCCAAATCTACTAACATGACATGCTCTGCTCTTTCTTTAGGATCTTGCAACAGATCATCCTCTAAAACAGAATCTTCTAATTCGTTTGCTCCTCTTGGACGAGTTCCTGCAATGGGTCTTAAACTGGCACTAATTCCTTTATTAGTTCTTTGAGCTTTTACCATAACCTCTGGACTAGAACCAATAAGTTGCCAATCACCAAAATCAAAGAATGCCATAAAAGGTGAAGGATTTACCATCCTCAAACTTCGATATAATTCAAAAGGTTTTTGTCCTACGGAAGTCCCAAGTTTTTGACTAAGTACTAATTGAAAAACATCACCTTTTTGAATATATTCTTTGGCAATTTTTACATTATGTTCATATTCTTTTCTTGTGATATTGCTGTGAGATTGAACAGGTTTATCACCTTTCGAACTCCACATCAATGGCTTTATTGGCTTTAAAGGAGCTGACATACATTCTTGAAGCTCATTAATTTGTTTCAACGCAATTTCATAAGCTTGTTCTGGATCCACGCCCTCAGTTAAATCTCCATAAACAACAGCCGTAATAAGACGTTTTACTTGATCAAAAATAAGAACTTTATCCATAAACATCCAAATTCCATCAGGCAAATCTTGATTAGATATCTTATTAATTTTAACTTTAGGCTCAATCCATTGAATCAATTCATAGCCCCACATTCCAAAGAGCTGTCCCAATTGTGGTAAACCTGATAAAGATAAAGATTTATAAGGTTCAAGCATTTTCCTGAGTATGTCAAAAGGGTTCCCAAAAAACTCATCGCAATGCCCGTCTCTCCATTTCCTAGTAATCGAATTACCTCTAACCGTAACAGTCCAAAGAGGGTCAGAGGCAATAATGCTCCACCTGCCTAAAGTTTCTCCACCTTCTACAGATTCAAGAAGTACTCCTGGAGGCTTATCATTTCCAAGTTTCAACCAAGTTGTAAGAGGTGTTTCTAAATCTGCTGGCCAACTTGTGGCAATAGGAATATAACTAGCCCCTTTTGAGGCTGATGAAAGAAATTTTTGCTTATCTAACAAGAACATTCCTACTCATCTTCAGTCCAATATAAATTTAAATGGCCTTATATTCTCAATTGAAAAAATTATGCGTCGTAAGTGTTCTTTCCACTAAATTTTAAACTTGCAGGACTTGGATTTTCTCCAATACGCCTATTGTTATATCCAACTTTTTCTCTACCTTCGTTAGGCTTCTCTGAAAAGACTCCATCTTTTGGAAAAAGTAGTTCTCTATCTCCACCAGGATAAATTCTATAGATCTGACAAGTTTCAATTCTTGGTTTAAATCCCCTTAATTGAGTATTAAGAGCAAAACATTGTTCTTTTCTTGCAAAATACATAAGATTTTCCCCCTCATGCATTATTGCAGCTCCTCCAGTAGGGAGTTCAAAGACATCAGATTTTTTACTAGTCCAAGTGATTGCATATTTTTCCTCTGTTTCTGCAGAATTTAAAAGTCCTCCTGTGCTACCAATATGCTTTGGAAGAGTTCCTGGTAATACTTCTGTCATTTTAGAAATTTAATAGACTTACTCAGTAATAAGCTTAAATTAGCACTTGATTCTGTGCTTTTTAGTACTTTGATTTCAACCTTCACACGCGTCAACATTAATAAATATGCTCAAATTCTTTTGACTCAGAAATAGGAAAAAATATAGTAATGCCACTATCTCTTCTATTAGTTAGACGACCACCAAGACTTTTTAATAAACGTTGTGTAGCAGCTTGACTAAGCTGCAAATTTCCTGTTGAAGGATTCCAACTAAGCACTGGTCCAATAGCTTCATTCGGAGAATTCTCTGAGATTTCAGAACTTTGCCCTCTGCAAAGACTGCTTAATATTTGAAGTTTAAGTCTTTGCCCAGCTGGCCTTAATTTCAAGGTAAGTTCACCACCCATTTGCAACCCACGTGTATTCCTATCGATTAAACCTGTAAGCATCAACTCAAGTCCCTCAGGATCACTTAAGACTTGTGGTAAATCTGGGGTGATATCTAAGAATAATTTTAGTCCTTTTCTCTCTAATTGATTAGACCACAAAGGGGATAGAACAGTGAGCATGTTGCCTAAATCAATGATTGCTAATTTTGCTTTTAATGGCTTACTTCTCTCCAGTTCAACTGCATTAAATATCAAACCAAAGCGGTCTATTTGTTCAGTGCATTCTGCATCAATTTGCCTCAATCGAGTTTCTACAAGCTTTGATAAGTCTTTTTTACGAAGCAGAGACCTAATAAGTGTTCTAATTGTTGCAAGAGGAGTCCTAATTTCGTGAGTCAAAGCCTCTAATAATGAAATCTCCCCATTTAAAGCACCTGTTTTTTTATCATTAATTACTTTCTCAGGCAAAGTTTGAATGTTCAAACTAGGAACGACACCTGCAAGTCTTTGAGCCAATAAAGGCCAAAATGTTTTTGATAAATCATCATTAGTTTTTAATTGGCCTAACTCTCTCAATGAAGTTCTAAGATTATTAGCTTGACAAATATTTTCCAGATTTAAACGAGTATCTAACATAGTCAATAGATCTCTGAGAGTATCAGGATCACTGCGCATTAGTAATTTACGCTCTTCAGATTTCCCTTCTAAAGCTAAGGCTATTTGAATTTCAGGAGTAATAACAATAAGTAGTGGATCATTTCCATCTTCTTCTAAAAGAGTTAAGCGCTCATAGCTTGATGAATAATCATAATTATTAATTGAGACTGAATGACTAGGAGGCAGTAATCCCATTGAAGGGTACTGAAGATTAAATTCCTTGGGAGCAAAGACCCAACCTTGCAATTGTTTTAATAATTTCGGCTCATATAAGGCTGGAAGAGGTGAAGACAACCATAAACCTCTTGAAAGATTCATGGGGAATAAGATATCTGATTGCAAAGTATCTAATGCTGCCCACCACAATCTTCTTACTGTTGTCTCATTACATATACATTGAGGCACACCTTGTGCCATCCTTTTTTGTATATCTTTAATTGTGACTAAAGAATTACTCACAATTTTATAGCCACCTGAAAATAACCTTCAAATCCTTAATGTAATTTAGTTTTGAAGGATAATGATGCATTTTTGATCAGGATTGGAAAAGTTGCAAGTGTACTTATTTAGCTAACTGACTCCTACTCGAAATTTAGATGTAACACAACTGTGGAGATCAACCAAGAAAAGTCAAAGAAATAAATAAGAACCATAAATTAAAATATTATTAGAATTCCTCTTTATTCAGATAGTGAGGATTCCTTCCTTTGCTGAAGGGCATCAATTCCTCAGACCAGCATATCTAGATAAAACTCCAGTTTTGCAACTCTCCATAAAAAAAGACATCCCTGCTCACTGGTGCAAGAGGATGTCTTTTTTAACAGAACTATGTGTGAGGAGTTGTTCTGTTTTACCTTTCTAACAGGTCAGAGCTACAAAGTCATCAAGAAACAATACTCACTTAAACATTAGGAAATAAGTGTTTCAATAAGGCTATAGTAAAAATACACCTAGCCTCGGCTAAGTTCGCCTATTGAAATCAATATTTAAATCAACCTACATGTTCCAATAAGGCTGTTTTATTGATACAATAATGGAATAAGCAAATAAAAGCATACCAGAATAGTTTCTGGAACACCCTTTAATGAGGAGAAAATTCGAAAGGAAAAATATGCTTTTCTCTGAAAAGCCTTCTTACAAATCCATCGGATATGCGAGACAAAGTTCTCAAGAACAAATCTCTATTGCTGCCCAAATTGAAGAATTAAAAAAATCTGGTTGCGTTGTTATTTTCGAAGAGACCGTTAACAATTCATCAAAAAACAAACCTAAATTTAAAGAGGCTTTGGGGATACTTCAAGAAGGAGATGAAATATGTTTCACAAAATTACACAGAGGTTTCAGTAATCAACATCAATGCATCACAACAATTAACGACCTTCTAGCAAAAGGGATTCACGTTCGCACGACCGATGGATTGATTAACACCAGAGTATTTGGGAAACTTGCTCCAATAGCTTTTGGTCTATTAGAGGGACTAAACGAAATTGAACATCATATGGTTATCGAACGAGTCCAAAAGAGCATTGAAAACCGCCGTGAGACAGGTGGAAATCTAGGAGGAAGACCAAAGACAAATAATGAAAAGGAACATTTGGTTTTACGTTTAAGACATGAAGGCTGTTCTTATCGCTTAATAAGAAAACAAACAGGTCTTGCTCTATCAACCATTAGAAGAATCATTGTTGAGCAAGATGCATCTAAATGATGCAGAACCGATAAACACAAAGCAATTACATATTTTTCCGAATGGATTGACCTCTTCTAGAGATCGATAGACATAAACCTAAACAAGTAAAATTTGCAACCAATGCAGTTCGTCCATAGCTCATAAAAGGTAGTGGGATTCCTGTAACAGGACCTAGGCCAATAGTCATAGATATATTCACAATAACTTGAAAGATTATCATTGTTGCTATACCAATAACTACAAGTGATTCAAAATCTGTACGCGCATCAATTGCAATTTTTATAAGTCTATAAATTAAAATAAAAAACAAAAAAATAACTAGAGAAGTTCCCAAAAAGCCTGTTTCTTCTCCTAAAGCGCTAAAGATAAAATCTGTATGTTGTTCTGGTATGAATTTTAGCTTAGTTAATTGTCCTTGAAGAATACCAGTACCAAATAGACTTCCCGATCCAATCCCTATTTTACTTTGAATTAAATGATAACCTCCACCTAATGGGTCTTGACTAGGATCAAGAAAAAGAATTAAGCGATCTCTCTGATATTCTTTTAATACATCATTCCAAAACCAAGGAGTAAGTTTCGAAATAACTAAATGAAAAGAGACAGTTAAAACTGTTAATATTTTTTTTCTTGGTAGAGATTTATAAGCCAAAATTGCAATAAATGTTATCCATAAAATAAGTCCAATTTTATATAAAAATGCTATTAAACCAGTAATAAAAACAGATAGAATAAGAAACAACCACTCAAATGGAATTCCAGCCCAATACAGCATTCCTATAAGTATAGAACCAAAGACAAGCGAGGTCCCTAAATCTGGCTGAAGAAAAACCAATAACCAAGTTGGGAAAACTACTAATAAAGCTTTAAATAAATTCGATAAACTTGAATATTTCTGACGCTCCAATATGGATGCAAGTATAAGTATGGAAGTTATTTTTGCAAA
This sequence comes from Prochlorococcus sp. AG-315-D17, assembly GCA_003283685.1. The sequence continues at coordinate 12,290 of QBWD01000007.1, read as the reverse complement.
CTCAGATGGTTGGAAGTTAAAACCCGCAAAAGTCAACCATCTTTGAGCGCCCAAAGCTTCAGTTCCAATTAGTTGAACCGAAAGAAGCATTATGATTGTAATTATATATAAAGGTATTAATAATTTACGTAATCTAGCTAAAGGTACTTGAGCAAGGAAAAATGCGATCAAACAACCCAAGTAAGCCATGAATGCATGTTGATACCAATCAGCAATTCCAACATTTCTTTGAGTACTAGCAATTAAGAAACAAGATAAATGTACTAATATTAATGGAACAAACCAAATAATTATATCAATATTTTTCAAGGATTTATTTGATCTAATTTGTTTGAATATTGATTTTCTTTTTTGATTAGCTCCTCTCATTCTTTTGTTTTTATAAACTAATTAATCGATAATGACTTAACAACAGTACCAGCAAGTTCTAAGAAAGCCTTTGCGGTAATTGATTCTCTAGAGGTATGCACTACTGGGAGTCCATTACCTGTTCCCGAGTAAATGTCTGACTCAATAGGAATTTGTGCTAACAATAAGACATCATTTTCACTGGCTAATTGCTTCCCTCCTCCTGAACCGAAAATTTTGTAAGTCTTATTAGGTTGATCTGGAGGAATAAAATAAGTCATATTTTCAACAACACCAAGGATAGGAACATCCATTTGCTTAAACATTGCCAACCCTCTTCTTGAATCTTGAAGAGATACATTTTGTGGTGTTGTAACTATTATGACACCTGCCATTGGCACTGCTTGAGCTAAAGAAAGTTGAGCATCTCCAGTCCCTGGGGGAAGATCTACAATCAAAAAGTCTCTTTCTCCCCAGGAAGCTTGGTACAAAAATTGTCTAATAATTCCATTAAGCATGGGGCCACGCCATATAACAGGCTGATCTTGATCAATTAGAAGTCCCATTGAAATCATTCCTATTCCACAAGTTTCTATAGGAGTAATCTTTTGGTCAGAACCTGATCCACTAACTTCAGGAGTTGTTTCGCTTACGCCGAGCATATAAGGAGTATTAGGCCCATATATATCTGCATCAAGCAATCCAACTTTAAAGCCCTTTTGACTCAGAGCACATGCCAAATTGACAGCAATAGTGCTTTTACCAACTCCACCTTTACCACTACTAATCGCAATAACATTTTTTACCTTTGGAATTGGATTCAGTCCTTGAGGTTGGGTACCATGGCCTGCTTGACCAATACGGGTATTACTAGATGAATGACCTATTTCAATTTGAACCTCATCGATCCCTTCTAATCTCTTGATGACTTCCCTAATCTCATTTGCAAACCTCTCTCTTTGACTTTGCGCAAAATCAGGAATAGTCAATCTAACAACTATTTTGGGCGGCTTTACTGAAATCAATTCAAACCATCCAAGTTCGCTAATTGAACTACCACTTCCGACATCTTTGATACAATCAAGGGCTTTTAGAACTTGCTCGTTGGTTGTCATTCTTAATTTCTAATACACTTGATAATAGAGACAAAATCTCTGTAATTTCTATTAAATAACTAATGATCTGGGTTTTAGTAAAATCTAAGAACTATTCGCTATACAAACTTTTCCAATATTGAATTCCAATTTGCATCATTTAAAAGTAGTTTTTTACAGTACGCAAAATTAATTTATTTTGTCCTCCTCAGCAGATCAAGCCAATTCGCCAGTACTTAATTCAAGAGAGCGAGCGAAAAAGCTTGTTCTAAGCCTTCAGGATGAAATCTGTAATGGTTTAGAGACTCTTGATGGAGAAGGTAAATTCATAGAAGAATCTTGGGAAAGGCCAGAAGGAGGCGGTGGACAATCAAGAGTATTAAAAAACGGAAGAATCTTTGAGCAAGGAGGCGTAAATTTTTCTGAAGTTCATGGCAAAGAACTACCTCCTTCAATCACTAATCAAAGGCCTGAAGCAAAAGGTCACTCTTGGTTTGCAACTGGAACCTCGATGGTTCTTCATCCTAAGAGTCCTTTTATACCAACAGTTCACCTTAACTATCGTTATTTTGAAGCAGGACCAGTTTGGTGGTTTGGTGGAGGTGCAGATTTAACACCTTTCTATCCATATCTATCTGATACACGTCACTTTCATTCAGTTCACAAAAATGCCTGCGACTCAATAAATCCATATCTTCATAAAGTTCTCAAACCTTGGTGCGATGAATATTTCTTTCTCAAGCATAGAAATGAGACTAGAGGTATTGGTGGTATTTTTTATGACTATCAAGATGGTTCAGGGCAAATTTACAAAGGGCAAAACAAAAATGGTAAGGCCGCGGCTATTTCCAAAGAGATTGGGGATCATTCATTAAGTTGGGAAGAACTTTTTTCTCTTGCAAAAGCATGCGGAAAAGCATTTCTTCCATCATATGAACCGATAATTAACAAACGAAAGAATCAAATCTATACAGACAAGGAAAGAGACTTCCAGCTTTATAGGCGAGGAAGATATGCAGAGTTCAATCTCGTATGGGATCGAGGAACGATCTTTGGCTTACAGACAAATGGAAGAACCGAATCAATACTGATGTCTTTACCACCACTAGCAAGATGGGAGTATGGATTTAAGCCAGAAAAGAATTCGCGTGAAGCTCTTCTAACAGATTTATTTACGAAGCCGCAAGAATGGTTTATTGATAAATCGCTAGAAGAAAGGTGTCGACAACATCAAGCCTTGGACTAAAAAGTTTTTAACAAATAACTTCTTGCTTATAAAATAATAATCTCACTAAATTAAATCTTAAAATCATCAAATAGGAGAAGAAAGAAGGGATCCATCACTACTAAGTTCTAAAATTCCTGATAATTCTATTTCCATTGCTATCAACTCATCACGATGGGCTTTTACTCTAAGGATAGTCTCATTCGCAATCTCAGAACTCAATAACTTAAGTTCTAAAAACTCTTCTCTTGAAGATTTGTTTTTATATATTATCCCTGCAAGTGGAGCTCCAATAACAGAAAGAAGCAAAGGCCACCAACCCATAAAGGGATACAACTGAGATAACACTAGACCCAAACAAGCTGAACCCAATCCTCCTAACAAAGATAAATAAACTGCCAAATAGGGACTTGACGAAACACTTCCTTTGAAGCGCAATATTTTTTCTTGAACATCTCCGCCATTATCTTTCCAACCACGTTTTAGCAACCAAGAGCTGATTCCATTAAGAACCTCAAGAGAGGGCAAAGGAGACTTAATATCTACAACTGTTGTACGATCTTTACTAGCAGCCCTGAGAAAAAAACCCAATCCGATCGCTAATAAGACAGTAAGAAATAAAGTTGAGGAGAATGCAGAGTGCATCTCAGAGTTTCACTAATTCTGAACTTATTAGTTATAGATGACTGAGCTATGGAGAAACGGTGCAAACAATAAAATTTGTGAAATCTTAATTTATCTAACCTAATTATTTTTTGTTTAATAAAAGAAAAGTTGAAATTTTTTATGTATTTATTGTTAATAACTTTTCAAGCTAATTTAATTTTTTGCACTTATGATTAAATTTTAAATTAGATTTTTCAATATTGTCTTATGAGCAAAAAGAATAAAAATCCTGCATCTTTTAAAATCTTTGATGGAGATATAGATAAAGAAACTGAAAGTAAATTCATCTCCCATTCAGCAATAGCTGTTGATACTGAAGCTATGGGATTAATCCACGGAAGAGACCGACTTTGTTTAGTACAGATTTGCGATGATTTAGACAATGTTGTTTGCATTCGAATTGGAAGAGAACACAAATCAGCACCAAATTTAAAAAATCTCCTTGAGAAAAAAACTATTCAGAAAGTTTTTCATTTCGCCAGGTTTGATGTAGCAGCTTTAGCAAGCAATTTAAATATTGAAGTTACTCCAATTTTTTGTACTAAAATAGCAAGTAAGATAGGAAGAACTTATAGCCCTAGGCATGGCTTGAAAGAAGTAGTAATGGAAACTGTTGGAATTGAACTCGACAAACAAGCTCAAAGCAGTGACTGGGGAAAAGTTGATGAGTTAAGTCAAGAACAACTTTTATATGCAGCAAATGATGTGAGATATTTACTTCAAGCAAAGGAAAAACTTGAGGAGATGCTCAAACGCGAAGATAGATGGGAAACAGCCAAAAAATGCTTCCAATGTATACCAATACTCTCAGAGCTTGACATGAAACGGTTTACAAATATTTTTGATCACTAAGTCATCTATTTGAGATAAAATTAGTCCTCAAGCATAAAATTCTCTTCTTCTTTTAATGCTTTAAGTAATTCATCAAAGGATGAAGATGCTGAATAAGTTTCTTTCTTGCTATCCTCAAGAGTTTGATTAAGTAATTTCTGAGCAATTTCTTTACGTGAAGGCAAATCCTTCTTACCTTCTTTAGCCGCTGCAACTTCAACCTTTCTACGTGCAGCTGCAATACTAATACTTAAACAAGAGGCCAATTGAGCACAGATTTTAAGATAATGATGATCTTCAATTAATGGCATATTTAGAAGTTCAATAAATGATCTTGAATGGTATTCCTCTTTTAAGGTTATACCCCAAAGAACCTTTCAAAACAATTTACTAGAGATCACTGCACCTAAAGATTGACTCCCACCTTCTTTTTCCATGCGTTTTGATCCTTTTAAACCAATAGACTTTCTATCTATTTCCGAATTTAATAAAAACTCTACTCGTTTTGCGAGATCTTTAGAGTCATTAGAAACAGCTACAGCCCCTCCCAACAAACGACTTTGTCTCTTAGCAAAATTAAGATTAAATTGAGGTCCTTTGCCTGGTAAAGAAACACCAGGTATACCTAATCCGACTAATTGCTCGGTAGCTGTTCCAGCATTAGCGACTCCAACTTCTCCCCATCTCGCACAACATGCGAATTGATCGACAGCAATAATCAAAAGCATTCTTTTTTTTGTCCAACATCCTGAAATATCTAATCCATTAATTGATTTAGTAATAGGTTTAAATCCTAAATTAGCCAAAATAAATTCTATTTTTTTTACCTTTAAATTAGAACTTAAAGCTGCAAATATTGCAATTGGAGAAGAAACTTGGATTTTCTGAATTGCCATTAAAAGTTTTTGGAAATTCTGATAAGCCTCAGGAAAGCGACTTCCGCATAACAAAATCAACCTTCTATATTCATTTAATTCTTGGGGATGCTCTCTGCTAGCAAAACCATCCATCATTGGATTCGCTGAAAAAGCTCCAACAACTCCATTGTTCCTAAGACCCCTTGCAGTGATTTTGTCTCGAACAGCAACCATTTTGCAACGATGAGATCTCATCAAAATATATTCCCAAGGATCCCATTCAGAGCCTTTCAATCGATGATAATAATCACTAGCTAAAAAATGTGGTCCACTTGTCCATGTGTAATCACTTTTAGGTGTTCCAATAAAAAAATAATCTGTCCCGCTAGCCCAAGCAAAAAAAAGTGGCAAGAGATCGCCAACAGCAATAATTGTTCTCCCCTCTTTCGCTGCCCGCCAAACAAAGTAACATTGCCTCCATAAAAGTGAGAAAAGCCCAGATCTCAAATCTGAAACAAGCCCGCGAAAACTTTGATTACTAAACCCTCCACTCGGCAAAGAAATTGAAGGACCTATTTTTAATAACCATCCTTCTCTTAAAGCCTTTCGAAATACCGTCCCTTCTCCAACCAACGGCATTATCTCAAAGCCAATATCTTGATGCAAACTATGCAAAGCCTCCATTACTCTCAAAGCGATAACATCTTCTCCGTGTCCATTACTAAGAAACAGCACATTTTTTTTAGTCTGACTGATACGATTTGAGTTGGAGATAAAAATTTTATCTTTGGCGGCATGGCCAAGTGGTAAGGCAGAGGATTGCAAATCCTTTATCCCCAGTTCGAATCTGGGTGCCGCCTTCCTTACCTTTGTCAATACTTTCCCGACAACTCTATTGAGGATTATTTGCCAGTGATATCGAGTAGCAAGTCTCAAGTATTTTTAACCAAATGTAAGTAAATGGAATTCAGGGTTCTTACCGCCCAATATTCCAACTCTTTCATATTCTCCCAGACGTTCCATTCTTTCACCAACCAAAGGGTGATACTTCTCTTTCATTCTTTCAAACATTGAAGAATCATAAAATATTCATATAAATATAGGAAAGAAGTAACACGAGAAATCCTCAAACAATCGTTCTTTTAAGAAAAAAGCGCTAAGTTTCTTGTTCAACGTATCTTCATACAACCTGACTTGGAGAAATTGGCACATGTGACAGTTGGCAAACTCAACTGCTACTTATTGAAAATTCCTAATCTACTACTATTTTATACATGTGAGGAGTTGGGATCCTCCAGCAGTGGAAACAAGGAAACACTTGCTTATAGATCTCCAAAGAACCTGCTTTCGAGCAGGTTTTTTTGTGCTTAATCTTCTACAAACTTCTTCTCTCATATTTATCAACTAAATTGCACACTTTAACTAAAGTAGTTTTTATACTTTTTGAAACGAGAAATATAAGAAACCTTATCCCCAATCAAGATCTATCAAATATTTCTATTTACAGCTTTAAAATGATCAGGGTATTATTTTTATTCATGACAATTCTAGATCAATTTCATTAAAATAAAAGTTTTTTTTCATTACAATAACCTAATCTTCATAAGCAAATAACATTAGTAATGCACTAAGATTATTGACATTGAAGCAAGAATCGAAAGTGTCAAGCCAAATTGAATTCAGTTCTTTTTTTACACTGCTTAATTCAATAAAAGAAGGTGATTCTGAAAAAATATCTTCATTAGAAGAAAAAATCGAAATCTTCAAAAAAGGTGATAATGCCAAAAGCCATTTAGAAGAATTAGGTTACCTTTATCTTTCTATAGGAGTAACTGAACTATTTAACTTCACAAATCAAAAGGACTTAAAATCGATAGGGTTACTAAATCCAGAAGAATGGGAGAAGTTATCAGTTAAAAATGAAGAAAATCTTCCTGTATTTCTATCCAGTAAAATGATTCAATTTGTTAAAGACAATAATAAAATAAAAGAAATTTCAAAGAAATGGAATGTTAGAGAAGGTGAAATCAAGAAACACCTAACCAAAATGGCAAGGTATATAACTGAAGGTATACTTGATGTTCTTGAATAATACTAGTTTATTTAATGGAAGAATTAACATTTCTAAATTAATGAATCTAATTTCAATTAATAAAGAATAATAAAAAGAAATTACTATTTTAATACTCATTATCTGCTACACAAATTCCTAAACATCGAATTCCATTTTCTGCTGTTCTACCACAATGTTGACATAGCACTTTCTCAATTTTATTTTCACACCCTTCTTCTTCAAAATTTGGTTGGCAATTATTTTTTATATAGTAACTTTCATCAAAAGAATTTTCTAATTTTTTTATTTTATCCATGTAAAATACCATTAAATATATTTCTGGAATAACCATCATTATAAAAACACATGATTAAAAACTCAATTGGAATAGGTTTTGGTACTTGGGCATGGGGAAATAAACTTGTATGGGGTTATGAATCTGAGAAAGATGATATTTTACTTAAAAAAACTTTTTTTGAAGCATTACATGGCGGATTAGATCTTATTGATACGGCAGATTCTTACGGTACAGGTAAATTATTAGGTCAAAGCGAAAAACTCATCGGCAATTTCCTAAATGAATTTCCCAATGAAAAATTAAAAAACATCACTATTGCGACCAAACTTGCTCCCTTCCCATGGCGACTTGGTCGCCATGGGCTTAACAAAGCCTTTGAGGATAGCAATAAGCGTCTTAACGGAAAAACTACTAGAGTTCAACTTCATTGGAGTACATATCGTTATGCACCTTGGCAGGAAATACAATTATTAAATGGTCTAGCAGACTTATATGAGAATGGTTTTATTAAAGAAATTGGTCTTTCTAATACTGGTCCTAAAAGACTAATTTTTTTACACCAAATGCTTAACGCACGTGGTATAAAAATTAAAAGTATCCAAATACAATTTTCATTATTAACGAAACCATCTTCAGAGGAAGAAAGAATAAAAAGTATATGTAAGGAATTTAATATTGAGTTTTTAGCATACAGTCCTTTAGCTCTAGGAATCTTATGTGTACCGCCTGATAAACCGCCCAAACCTTCAACAATTTTGCGTCACAATCTTTTTCAAAGAATTCTTCCTAGAACAAAAGAATTGAGAACATTGCTACAAAATATTGGCAAAAAACATAGTGCATCCCAAACACAAGTCGCCTTAAATTGGATCAGGTCGCATGATGCAAAGCCAATTGTTGGCATACGAAATCCATCTCAAGCTAAAGATGCATCTGCAGCATTAACTTGGTGTCTAACAAAAGATGAGAAAGAAAGCTTAGATTTCCTAAGAAATAATATTGATATTTATATGCCTCAAAATCCCTTCAAAAGTCCATAGAAAAAATTTATTTTTCTGGACTTACAACTACTTTCATCGAATTTGAGGAAGGGATGCTAATAACTTTTGCAGGCGGTATTGGTTGCTCATTTGATCTTTTTTCAATAATTTCTTTCTCAGGTTCTTGATCTTCTTTTGCACAAGCTTCTAAGGCTTCTCTCAATAGAGAATCAAAAGTTGCTCCTGGCAATCTGTGCCTAGCAATTTCAAGAAAAGTTAATGGCAAAGATTCTGAGGCAGCATCTTTTAATGCAGGGTTATTTCTTCGATGATCCTGTTCGTCATGTATCGCACTAATAAAACGCAACGTAACTTCGTGTTTGGTAGATGCCTTAATTAACGTGTCATTGTCTCTTTGGCCAATTGCTGCCTCTTGCTCGAGATCAGTAATTCTTTTTTCTAAACTATTTAGTACTTCATCAGCCTCTTTACCTATATGAGATAATTGCCCATCTGACAAATTGGGCAGATCCGCCACATACACTTTGCCATGATCTCTAAGAGTAAGAAACGTTGGTCTAGGTCCTCCACTTTGTCTCATGCCTCCATCTGATTGCCCTCCTAAAGGTTTTCTAGGAGGTGTAGGACCTGCAGAACTTCTCCTACGGGTCATCCGCTGTTGGTTTTCAAAAGGCATAGAACTAATTAATTAAGATCTAACTTCGCATCTTCCGAAAATATTCGGTTTGCGTTTTATATACTCTACTATTATTTTTTGCTATGTGGAAATATTTATCAACTTCGTTTAATTTAATAATCAATTTTCATCAAAAATTTACTAAAATATGTTTAAAGTTTTAAACCGGTAATCCCAATAATTCTTTACTCTTGGAATTTTTAAGATTTTCTTGAACTTTACCAATAGTCCATGCCTCAAAACCAGTCTCAATACAAGCTTCCAAAATTGTTGAGACATTCTCTTTAGGCACAATTAGGCAAAACCCAACTCCCATATTAAAAGTATTCCACAGATCTTTTTCTGGGATCTCACCTGCTTGCTTTAACCAATAAAAAATCTCTGGAATGTCCCAGGTATGTATATCTAGGGTTGGATTCAAGCCTGATGGAAAAACTCGAGGAAGATTTTCTGGTAATCCTCCACCTGTAATGTGAGACATACCATTAATTGGCAATTTTTTTGTCAATAAACTCTTAATCAGTCGAACATAGATTCTTGTCGGTTGAAGTAATGATTCAATTAAATTCCGTGATTCTTTTCCATAAATAGTTTCTTTATCAACATCTGCCATTGAAATCACACTACGAACAAGGCTAAAACCATTGCTATGAAGGCCGTTACTCTTCACAGCAATAATTCGATCTTCTGGTTTGATCTTAGAGCCATCAATCAATCTATCGCTTTCAACAATACCCACACAAAAGCCAGCAAGATCATATCTGCCTGCTGGATAAAAACCTGGCATCTCAGCAGTTTCACCCCCTAATAATGAACAATCAGATTGATGACACCCTTCCGCAATTCCTTCAATCACTTCAGCTAAAGAATCAGGAGTTAAACTTCCACTTGCGATGTAATCAAGAAAAAATAGAGGTTGAGCTCCATTAGTTATTACGTCATTTGAGCACATAGCAACAAGATCTATTCCCACTCCAAAGTGAGATCCATACTTCTGCGCTAATTCTAATTTTGTACCAACTCCATCTGTTCCAGACACCAAAACAGGATTTTCATACCCTTTGGGAATTCTGATACAACCTCCAAAACCTCCTAGTCCACCAACTACCTCCCTTTTATGAGTTTTTTCTACACTAGATTTAATTCGGTCAACAAAAGCTCTTCCAGCATCAACATCAACTCCCGAAGTTTTGTAGTCCATCTTTAAAACCTTTCTTTACTTAAAAGATAGAATCTTCATATGAAGTTCCATATTGGAACAGTATGCAATGAACCTATTTCATTGCATACATTTCAATAAAAAGTTTATGCAATTAATTTGTTTATCAACATAGTGCAACTGAAAATTCTCCACACCAAATCTGAATTAGAAGCTTGGATCAATGATCAAAATTCAGCGATAATCTTAATACCCACAATGGGAGGACTACATGCCGGGCATCAATTCTTAATTAGGAAAGCAAAAGAAACTTCGAATGTAAAAAATCCAATTGTTCTTGTAAGCATTTTTGTTAACCCACTACAATTTAGTGAGAACGAAGACTTGGAAAAATATCCAAGAAATCTTAAACGAGACTCTCAATTAGCTTCTGACTCTGGAGCAGATGCTATTTGGGCTCCAAAAGTAAGCGAAGTTTTTCCTGGAGGAGAAGATTATCACTTCAAAATTCAAGTTCCTTTAATTCTCCACAACCAATTATGTGGGGCAAATAGGCAAGGTCATTTTGATGGTGTAGCAACAGTAATTATTCGTCTAATTAAACTTATTCAACCAGCGACATTAATTTTAGGAGAAAAAGATTGGCAACAATTACTTATTATCAGAAAACTCTTTGAAGAACTATCTATATCTACCAAAATTGAATCCTATCCAACATTTAGGGATAAGCATGGATTAGCCTATAGCTCAAGAAATTCTTACCTTTCTAACTTTGAAAAGAAAAAAGCCCTCGCATTACCTCAAGCACTAAAAGCTGTAAAAGATGAATTTAATACCACAAAGACAATAAACCTAAGCAAAGCCACCGCAAAACTTAAAGAAAATGATCTGGAAATTGAATATCTAAAAATTGTTGATGCATATACACTCAAAGAACTAGAAGATACTAATAGTTTATGCCTTCTAGCTGCAGCAGTTAGATGCGGTACAACAAGACTTATCGATCACACTTTTCTTATGAAACGAAAACCTATTGTCGCAATAGATGGACCAGCTGGTGCAGGAAAAAGCACAGTCACTAAAGAAATTGCAAAAAAGCTAGGTTTAATTTATTTAGATACAGGTTCTATGTATAGAGCGGTCACTTGGTTAATCCAAAGGGATTTGATAGACCTAGACAATAAAGAGATGGTTGATCAGACGCTAAAAAATTTAAAATTAGAATTCAAAAATTCAAATGAAGGTAAGCAAAACATTTTAATTAACGATATTGATATCACTGAGCAAATCAGATCCCCTGAAGTGACTTCATTAGTATCTAAAATTGCTTCAATAGAATCTGTAAGAAAAGCATTAACAAGTCAACAAAAATCAATTGGAAGCAATGGTGGAATTGTCGCGGAGGGAAGAGACATTGGTACCGTAGTGTTTCCTGATGCTGAAGTGAAAGTATTTCTTACTGCTTCTCCGAAAGAAAGAGCACAGAGACGATATCTAGACTTACAAAAAAGAGGTTATCAACCTCCAAGAATAGAAGATCTAGAGAAAGAAATTAAAGAGCGAGACCTACAAGATAGTCAAAGAGAGATTGCACCTTTAATTAAAGCTGAAGATGCAATTGAGTTAATTACTGATGGAATGAATATTAAAGGAGTAATAACAGAACTTACTCAGATTTTCCGATCTAAAATACCCGAAGAGATTTGGCCAACCCCTTAATCAAGCAAACTTTCTAATAATCCATCTATAGCATCATTTAGTAAGTCTAGAACCTTATCAAAACCATTCTGTCCACCATAATATGGATCTGGAACCTCATTAAAATTAGTCTTTTTGGAATAGCTAAGAATAAGTTTAATTTTTGAATTTAGTAGATCTAACTCATCTGGGATTAATAATTTAACTGCCTCAAGATTATCTTTATCCATTACAAGTATTACATCAAAATCATATAAATCAATTTTTTTAATTTGGCGCGAACGACTTTCAAGATTAATTCCTCTTTCTGATGCTGCTTTACGCATTCTTGAATCTGCAAGGTTTCCAACATGCCATCCCCCAGTACCAGCAGAATCAACCACA
>QBWD01000006.1 GCA_003283685.1 Prochlorococcus sp. AG-315-D17 | reverse complement strand
CATTACTATATATAGAAGGATTTAATACTGCTAAATTACTCTTTTGAATCGATGAGGATAATGCCCATTTTAGACTTTCAGGATTAGCTAAAACTCTCGCATAATATATAGCGCCTGAATCCTTTACTGATTTCAAAGCTTCCTCTAGTTTCCTTGCTCCTATAGCCATTAAAATAGATTTACCATGTAAATTATAATTAGATAAATCACTAAAGCTTTTAAGCAAATAAGAGTTTGAGGTATTCTCTATTGATCTTTCATATCTTATTAAAGGTTGATCAAGCTCTTTACAAACTTTTGTAAGAGATGAAGTAATTATCGTTGCGAATGGATGGGTTATGTCAACTACACAATGAAATCCATTTTGATTAATTCTTTGATCAACTATTATAGATCTAATTTCATTTTCCCCCCTTAAAGGCCCAACTAATATGTTTTCCAAAGGAAAATTCATATAAGACAATGCAGCCCTTTTTGAAACAACACTCACAGTAATTTTCCATCCTGCCTGCAATAAAGACTCAGTAAAAACACGTCCCTCACTTGTTCCTGTCAACAACCAAAGATGTGGCTGGCATTTTCCCTGTACTTCCATCAAGATAAGCCTCAATAACCAAAGAAAAATGAACCACTGTATTCTTGAAGTCCTCGTTAAGACAGCTCCAACAGTTCGATTTACCCAAGACAACAAAACCCCAATAGCCGAAATAGAGGCCCAGTTTGAGAGTCTTCGTGCTGATGATCCTCCAAGCACAATTAAAGTTGTTGGTTGGGGGAAATTAGCAGAAGAATTAAAAACGAAAGTTCAGATCAACTCCAAATTGATAATAGAAGGTCGATTAAGAATGAATTCAATTCCTCGTAAAGATGGTACGAAGGAAAAGCGAACTGAATTCACCCTTTCTAGACTTCACCCACTTTCACCTACTACATCATCGTCAGTTCCTTTTATACCCGAGTCCAATACAAAAAATAATACTTCTGCCCCTTTAGAAAGCGAAGGAATCAAATGGGACAGTTCACCATTAATTCCTGAGACAGACGACATTCCTTTTTGAGTCTAGTTGAAATATTCTTCCGAATAGTCTGAAGCTCTAATCAAAAGTTGACCAAGTTCTCTTTCTAAAGCTGCAAGGTCAGGTCTAAACTCAGGCCAACAACCTTTATCTAATTGCTCGAGGATCCAGGCCCTATCCTTATTTAAATTTTCTATCAGTTCATTAAATTCAGACAATTTGTTTTTGTGTGAGGCCATAAGACTGTCTCCTTAAAACCCATCTTGCCCCAGTTTTAGCCAAAATTAAATACATGAATAAACTTCTTTCACCAGGGAACCTAATCACTATCGGAGGAGCTACCCTCTCAACTATTGGCTTAACTGCTTATTTCACTAATGCAACAAACCTTAGTGTCCCAACTTTCTTTTATGGAGTACCTATTTTCCTAATTGGTGTATCTCTTAAAACTACTGAAGTTCCTCCTGCTAAGAGAGTAGTTTCAGCAAAAAAATTTGCTTCTGCTAGAAATAAAGCTCCTAAAGAACTAGAAAATCTAGTCAATGACGTTACCAGATGGCGTTATGGTCAATCATGTCAGCTTGAATCTTCCTTAAGAGTCCTAAAACTTTGGGACATAGACAATCCACCACAGATGATAGAAATAGAAGAATTCCTAAAAGATGGTGATTATGGTGTAAGAATGAGATTTGAGATGGCTGGAGTGAATATTGAGAAATGGAATGCTCAACAAGAACGTCTAGGCAGATTCTTTGCCAAGGGTTTAAAAGCTGAATTATTTTGCCCTTCACCGGGTGAAATTGACATAACTTTATTACAAAAAAAAGAAGAAGATATTAGTTGAAATTTATGACACAAATAAAACAACCACCAAACTCTAAAGATATTTACAAGAAAAGTTCTTTAAAAGATGACTCAATTAGAGTTTCAGTTCTTAGTGAAGCTCTTCCTTATATTCAAAAATTTGAAACCAAAAGGATCGTAATAAAATATGGGGGTGCTGCAATGGTGGACAAAAGCCTTCAGGATGCAGTACTAAGAGATATTGCACTTCTTTCGAGCGTTGGAGTTCAATTAGTCGTAGTTCATGGTGGAGGACCAGAAATCAATCAATGGCTAGAAAAACTAGATATTACTCCTAAGTTTCTTGATGGTTTACGTGTCACCGATTCTGAAACCATGGATGTAGTTGAAATGGTTCTCGCAGGGCGAGTAAACAAGCAAATCGTTGGAGGGATTAATATCCATGGCAGTTTGTCAGTAGGTTTATGTGGAATAGATGGAGGTTTAATAGAAGCAAGAACACTTGGGGATGGTAGTTATGGTCTTGTCGGAGAAGTTGCAAAAGTAAATACAGAAGTCCTGAGTCCTTTGCTTAATAATGGCTACGTTCCTGTAATCTCAAGTATTGCCAATTCTGCAGATGGGAGGTCACATAATATCAATGCAGATACTGTTGCAGGGGAGCTGGCAGCAGCATTAGGGGCCGAGAAATTAATTCTCTTAACAGATACTCCCGGTATTTTAATGAAAGAAAATGACCCTTCCTCCCTAATAGAGAAACTACGTCTATCGGAAGCAAGGGATTTATTAGACAAAGGAATAGTAAAAGGAGGCATGAGACCCAAAATAAAATGTTGTATTCGGTCTCTTGCACAAGGAGTAAAAGCTGCTCATATTATTGACGGTAGAACACCTCATGCACTCTTATTAGAAGTTTTTACTGATGCAGGTATAGGGACAATGGTGACTGGAAGAAGCTAAATATGAACACAGCTTCAGCGATAAAAACTGCTGAAGGTGCCTTAAATAAAGGTGAATATAGTTATTGTATTAAATTAATAGAGCCTTTATTAGTGAATCATTCAGCTGAGACCTCAAAAGGCGCTCAGCTAAGACTTCTTGTAGTTACGGCATATATGGGTAATGGCAATGAAAAAGAAGCGATCGAGACTTGTCGATTACTACTCAATCACAAGGAAATAGCTATTCGTCAACAATCTAAGCAACTCCTTTCAATACTTGAAGCACCGTGTTTACCAAGACCATCTACCTGGTCTGTGGAAATTCCAAATTTAGAGATAAACCCCTCTTTCCCCTCAACATTCAGAAAGACACTGAAAAAGAAAAAGGGCCCTCCTCCTCCTTCCACTGGACCAACAAGAAATTTAGATTTAGGTTTTTCTATATTTGTTTTAATTATTTTGTTTGCAATAACTTTTCTTTTAAGCGGATGTGTAAATATTTCAACAAAAATTGATCTAACTGGGGCAGACAAACTGAACCTATCTTTAGATATAAATAGTCACTACGGAAATATAATTCCCTGGCAACTAGAATTCGAAAAAAATCTTAAGGCCAATAAAAATGATTTAAGAATAAAAAAAGATGATAATAAAATACAACATTTTGAATCTAAAACTATTCGCGTAAATGAAGCAAATAAATTACTTATTGACATAACTTCAGCAGCAGCAAATGCAAGTGGCATTAACATAACCAATCCGAAAATATTTGTTGAAAATAAAAACTGGATAATTGGTATAAAACAAAAATTCAAATTTTATTTTGACTTACGTGAAATTCCAAAGATTCCAGGATTAGACTTAACAATAAATATGAAGTCCTCTAATCAAGAAAATAAAATTCATAGTAAACCTCTAACAGTCTCTTTTGATAAAGGCTTTTTATCTTGGCATCTTCAAGAGGGTGAGATCAACCAACTTGAAGTTTACTATTGGAAATGGAATAGAATTTTCATCGGAATTATTTTAATTTTTTCTATAACTCTTTTTAGTATTCTTCTTCAAAGACTACGTCTCCAAATGGGATTTGGTTTTCCTGAACTTCCACCTTAACTTAATAAGAACATCTCAAAGCTGTAGAGGATCAGGATCAATAGAAAGACTAATTCCTTTTGGTAACTCTCTCCATAATTCAGGTCCACTAGGAAGCGGAATTGGACTTAATTCCGGTCCATGCAAAAGTATTTGCCATCGACTTTTACATGCCACTCTTGCTACTAATGAAGGTGCCGGTCCAACTAAAGTCCATCCTTTTTCATTGCAAATCATCCTGATTTTTTGATGCAAAATCTTTGGCACACTTTGCAGTCAAATCAGCAGATTCCCCTGAAAACCTTAATAGACATGCTCGGCTAAATGGAACCATAGAGGCTTCTTTCCTTAATTTTTCTTCCTTTTTGAGGAATTCTTCATACCGTCCATCAATCAAATGAAGAATTACAGGGTGTTCAGGGCAATATGTTTGCATTATCAACTTTCCAGGTTGTTCTCCTCTTCCTGCTCGACCAGCTAATTGCATAAAAAGTTGAAGAGTTTGCTCACTCGCCATCAAATCAGGACGGTGTAATAATCCATCTGCAGCAAGTACTACGGCAAGAGTTACTTTTGGTAAATCCATACCTTTAGAGAGCATTTGAGTCCCAACAAGGACATCCGCATCGCCAGATGCGAACTTATCAAGCAAGAGCCGATGGCCATCACGACCTCTAGTCGAATCTTTATCAAATCGCAAAAAACTAAATCCATCTAATTCTTTTGTGAAATGCTCCATGACTTTCTGAGTCCCAGCCCCAAATGGTTTAAACGCATTTGAGCCACATTCATCACATTTATTTTTAATATTTGATCTGAAATCACACCAGTGACAACGTAACCATTGAGATTCATCTTTAGAACGATGAACAGTCAAAGCTACATCACAATAAGGGCATTGAACAACATCTCCACAGCTACGACAACTTAAAAAGCTGCTATAACCACGTCTAGGAACTAACACGATGGCTTGATTCCCTTTCTCTTTTAAATTTAGAAACTCTTTTTTTAAAGTTCTACTAATTAAACTTCGATTACCAATAGCTAATTCATTACGCATATCTACAACTTTTACTGTTGGTAAATTACGATTAAAAATTCGTTGATTTAATTTGGCAACAGAAATATTACCCTTTGGCTCGACATGTCTCCACACACTTAATGATGGAGTAGCTGTTCCTAGTATCACTTTGGCTCCAATCATTTTTGCTCGATGTATAGCTAAATCTCGTGCGTGATAACAGGGCATAGGAGATTCTTGCTTGTATGAACTATCATGTTCTTCGTCAAGAACAATTAATCCTAATTTGGATAACGGAAGGAAAACAGCTGAGCGAGTGCCAATAAATACGCTAGGCGATGATGAATTAAGAGCCTTCTGCCAGGTTTGAACTCTCTCTTTGTTTGAACAATTACTGTGATATTCAAACACACTAGATCCAAATCTTTGCTTGAAACGATCCACCAGTTGTGGTACTAATCCAATTTCAGGTGTCAATATTAAACAATGTCTACCAGCAGCTAATTCTGTTGATGCAATTTGTAGATATACCTCTGTTTTTCCAGACCCAGTAACACCCCAAAGCAAAAGGACAGATCCATCATCAAGAGACTCATATTTTTCTTTAGCGGATTTTTGCTCAGGCGTTAAAGATTGATGCTTTTCAATAGTTAAGTTTTCATTCTTATTAAAAGGATTAAGGGAAAGCGAATTACTAATCAAAGAACGTTTCTCCCTATCTCCATAGCCATTTGAGATAAATTGTCTGATTAATGAAGAAGAAAAACCATTTTTCTCCAGATCTTTTTGCCAATCCCCACCTCCACGCGAAATGATATAAGTCCTTAATTCATCTTGTCTTTGAGAAAGTTTCTTCGAATTACCAATAGTTAACTTTACCCACCAAAGTTTTTTTGAGGTGTTAGATGGATTTGAAGCACCCAGCCAACCAGGGGGGGAAAGCAGCTTTAAGCATTCGAAAAGGGCTGACATAAAATGTATAAGCAATTTCTTCAATCCATTCTCTCCATTTTTCCTCTACAGCTCCCTTTTGGACCAACTTCTCAATATTGAGCAAAGACTTTTCTTTAGAGTTATCAGTTGAATTGTTTTTTTTTAACTTCCTCTTAGCAACTACTAGCCCCTGCATAGGCCGCCCCTTTAATCTTACTGAAACAACATCTCCCAGGTTGATATCCAATCTATTGCCATCTTGATAAGAAAAACATCGTCCTTCTCTGCTCACATGTAACCAAATATCAAATTCGAAACAACTCATCAAAAAAATTAATACTTGCGGACTTCTAAAAGTTTTCTTAACATTAGATTGTTAACAGCAAAAGAGCTGTTGTGGAACTAGCAGGGTTCCACCCAGTGGGAAGACTAGAAGCTTCTCCTTGAATAAGAATCATCTTAGTCAAGGTGCGCCGGTCTGAGAAATCCCCTGACATCCCTGCTTTTATACTGATTCTCATTCTTCTTCAACGAAACACATTTTTGATGTTTGTTCGTCCCTATTGGGTGTATATGATCTTTTATCTAGATAGATCACATATTTAGGTCCAAACAAAAATAGAGTGCTTTCGTTGAAAATACACAATTTAAATAGTTTTTCCTGAAATATTTCCCTCTAGGAGATTCTCACTATTCTTGTTCCTGGGTAATGACATGAGTTCAATAACAGACAAAAAATCAATCTCGGAAATCACTTCTAAATCAAAAAAGAAGTCTCAAACCATTGCTATCAATCCAGAAGCTAAAAGTAGCTCTAAAAAAATTAAAAAAACTGCACAAAAGTTAACCGTGACAAAAGCAACAAAGTCTGACGTCCTGACAGCACCTGCTGATCTAAAGAGCCAAGATTTAGATTTAGAGGCAGATAAGTTGATTGCCGAAGCGAATAAGGTATCTGAATCAGAAATTGATCTGGATGAAAACGCATCAACCTTATCTAGCGCTCAAGAGGCCGCTGCCAAAGCTCTAGCAAGCATAAAAATAGGTCCTAAAGGAGTTTATACAGAAGATTCAATCCGGGTTTATCTACAAGAGATTGGAAGAATAAGATTATTAAGGCCAGATGAGGAAATTGAGTTGGCCAGAAAAATAGCTGATCTTCTTCAACTTGAAGAAGAAGCTGCTCAATTTGAAAGTGAGAATGGCCATTTCCCATCAACTAAAGAATGGGCTGCTCTTGCCGAAATGCCATTAACTCGCTTCCGTCGAAGGTTAATGCTTGGAAGACGTGCAAAAGAAAAAATGGTGCAATCCAACCTACGTTTAGTAGTTTCAATTGCTAAAAAATATATGAATAGGGGTTTATCTTTTCAAGATCTAATTCAAGAAGGAAGTCTAGGTTTAATTCGCGCTGCAGAAAAATTTGATCATGAAAAAGGTTATAAGTTTTCAACCTATGCAACTTGGTGGATTCGTCAGGCAATTACAAGAGCTATTGCAGATCAAAGTCGAACTATTAGATTACCCGTTCATTTGTATGAAACTATTTCTCGTATAAAGAAAACTACCAAAGTTTTAAGTCAAGAGTTCGGCCGAAAGCCATCAGAAGAAGAGATTGCTGAGAGTATGGAAATGACAATTGAAAAACTAAGGTTTATTGCTAAAAGTGCCCAGTTACCAATTTCTTTAGAGACACCTATTGGGAAAGAGGAGGATTCTAGACTAGGAGATTTTATCGAAGCAGATATAGAGAATCCAGAACAAGATGTTGCAAAAACATTATTGAGAGAAGACCTCGAAGGTGTTTTAGCAACATTAAGTCCAAGAGAAAGAGATGTTCTTAGACTTCGTTATGGCTTGGATGATGGAAGAATGAAAACACTTGAAGAGATTGGACAAATTTTTGATGTAACTAGGGAGAGAATTAGACAAATAGAAGCTAAAGCTCTTCGCAAGCTTCGTCATCCAAATAGAAATGGTGTATTAAAAGAATATATAAAACTAAATTAAGAAAAAAAATATCTTTATATTCTCAATTCGCATCAACCTTATTAATTATTGTCCAAGAACCTAAATTTGGTTAGGTTGACTGCTTAAGGTAAATAAATAGTAAATATTTCCTAATGGCACTCGACCAACTGCGCATCGCCTCTCGCCGAAGCCAGCTGGCAATGGTTCAGACGAACTGGGTAAAGGATGAGCTCCAAAAAGCTCATCCAAATCTAGCTATAACTATTGAAGCAATGGCTACTCAAGGAGATAAAATACTTGATGTAGCTCTAGCAAAAATAGGAGATAAAGGCTTATTCACTAAAGAATTAGAAGCTCAAATGCTTATAGGACGTGCTGAAATAGCTGTCCACTCTCTAAAAGATTTACCCACTAATCTTCCAGAAGGTTTGATGCTGGGTTGTATTACTGAACGAGAAGACCCCTCTGATGCCTTAGTCGTAAATAAGAAAAATGAAATCTTCCAACTAGAGACTTTGCCAAAAGGTGCTGTTGTTGGAACAAGTTCATTAAGAAGGCTGGCTCAATTACGTTATCACTACCCACATCTTATCTTTAAAGATGTAAGAGGTAATGTTATTACTAGACTAGAAAAGCTTGATGCAGAAGAATATGATTGTCTAATACTTGCTGCTGCTGGTCTAAAAAGACTTGGTTTTCCTGATAGAATTCACCAATTGATTCCTACAGATATTTCACTTCATGCCGTAGGACAAGGAGCCTTAGGAATCGAATGTGTAAGCGGTCAAAAAGAAGTTCTTAATATTTTAAAAACACTTGAACATAAAACAACCTCTCAAAGATGCTTAGCAGAAAGATCCTTCTTAAGAGAATTGGAAGGAGGTTGCCAGGTTCCCATAGGTGTAAGAACTGAAGTACTCAACAATAATTTAATACTTGAAGGAATGGTTGCGAGTTTAGATGGTAAAAGATTAATTAGAGATAAGAAATCAGGTCCGGTAAGTAATGCCGAAGAAATAGGTATTGAATTAGCAAATGAGCTAAAAAGCCGCGGAGCCGGAGAAATATTAGAAGAGATATTTAAATCTGCAAGAAGCTAAAATTAGAAAAAAACTATAAATCAATTAATTAATTTAGGTTCTATTTCTGATAAATAGCGTTCCTCACAAGATTTAATAATTTGAATTGCCTTCTCAACTCCAAAGAAACCATTAACCTTGCATGTCCCTGGCTTCTTAAGATCCTTGTAATGTTCCCAATAGTAAGTTGTTTCATTAATCCAGTGCTTACCTAATTGATCAAAGGATGTGATGTGATCCATTCTCTTATCATCTGCTATTACACCAATAACTTTGTCATCAACTTCTCCTCCATCATCAAAAGTCATTATCCCTATTATTCTTGCCTCTACAATAGATCCTGGGACCAAAGGCTCAGTTACTCCAACTATTTCTATATCTAATGGATCTCCATCTTCATCCCAAGTACGAGGCATGCAACCATAAGCGAAAGGATAGGCCAAAGATGAATAGCCCACACGATCAAGCTTTAAATGTCCTGTTTCGGTAATTAATTCATATTTATTAATGGTATTTGAATTCAACTCTACGATTGTGTTTACTCGCAAATCAGATTCTTTTGCAAACGCAGGCAACACATGAAGCATATTTGGCATACTTCTGCTTGGTGCTTTTTCAAAATTAGCCATAGTATTTTTTTATATCCTTGTATATTAAGTTACAGAAGTAAATCAAAACGAACTTAAGGTAAATGATTTAGAAAAATTTCAATTCAAAAATTAAAATCATCCAATAATCAATTAAGAGATAACAATTTGTATATATTAATCAGAAATAAGAGCAAGTTTTTCAACCTTATTTTCTAAATATTCAAGAAAGAATTTTGAGGATAAAGTCGAACCAGTTACCCTTTTCACAAGTTCTTCAGCATTTATACTTCGACCATAGTGATGAACATTTTTACGCATCCAATTTAATATAGTAGAGATTTGACCTGACTCAATAATGTTTTCTATTGGACCTAAATCTTTTTCAAGAGTATGAGTTAACTGTCCACTAATAAGATGCCCAATCAAATATGAAGGGAAATAGCCAAACATACCTTCACTCCAATGTACATCCTGCAAGCATCCCTCAATATCATTTTGAGGTAAGACACCAAGGAGGTTGAAATACCTCCTATTCCATTCGTTAGGGAGCTCTTCAACCGACAGGCCTTTCTCAATAAGGTCAATTTCCAACTCAGTTCTAATCATTATGTGCAAGCCATAACTCAGCTCATCTGCTTCAACTCGATTCAATCCTGGAGACAATGGATTGAGATACCTCCATAAATCATTTCCTGAATGAATAGGCGCTCCAACATTCTCAAAATGATGCCAAAAAGAATTTGCGAATGAAAAGCTTCTAGCAATTCTATTTTCCCAAAATAAAGACTGACTTTCATGCAAAGCCATTGATGTAGCCTGACCTAAAGGCCAAGCAAACCATTGATGACTTTTTGAAGGCAATCCCTGCTCATAAAGAGAATGTCCCCATTCATGGGCTGTAGCGAGCAAACAAGATAAAGGCTGACCTTTTACAACTCGAGTTGTAATTCGATAATCATCTGGTCCTAATGTTATTGAAAAAGGATGCGGTGATTTTGCGATGGATGTATTTCGGCTGTCCCTTTCCCATTCCTTCAACAATCTTTGGCAAAGATTTTCTTGATCAGAGGTTGATAAATCCCATTTAGCACTTTTAGCCTTTTTAATAGTTGAAGCCCTATTGATTAATTCAGGCAATCTTTTCTTTAACGGTTCAAATAGTTCATTAACGCGCTTAATATTTAAATCAGGTTCAAAAGGCTGAGCTAGTGTTTCCCAACAACTTCTTTTTTCATTCAATTGACTTGATTGTTCTTTTCTTAATGAAATGAGTTTTTTAAGGGCCGGAGCAAATGATAGATAATCATTATTTTTCTTAGCTTCCTGCCAAAGCATATAACCTTCAGATTGTGCAGTGGCAATTTGAGTAACAAGTTTAGAATCTAAACTTTTTTGTCTTTGAAAGTCTTGCTCAAGCAATTCAAGATTGCGAGATCTATCTGTCATTAATTGTGGTTCCAAATTATCTTGCTTAATTAATTCTTGAAGTTCAGACTTGGCTTCTTTTATTAAAACTTCAAACTCATCAGAACTTTGTCGAGAATGAAGTTGCTTTGCTAGAAGACTTAGTTGTTCACCTCTCCAAGGAGAACCCGCAATAGGCATTGAAGTATTTTGATCCCAATAGAGTGTGCTTTGTATTGATCCCAACAACTGCGTATCTCGAAGGTAATCTCCTAAAAGATTCCAAGCACACTTAGTCAAAATTTTAGACTTTAGATTTTTTCAAGCCTAATATGCAATAGAATAAAAATGCTCAGATTTCTCAATTTGCAAATAATATGAATCCCAATTTTTTTATATTAAATAATTAAATATCCCAGAAATTATT
This sequence comes from Prochlorococcus sp. AG-315-D17, assembly GCA_003283685.1. The sequence continues at coordinate 37,420 of QBWD01000006.1, read as the reverse complement.
TAATTAATACTAAACAAATTAAAAATGGAACAAATTTTATCTTTTTTAGATTTTGAAACCAGCGGAGAAGGCTTTACAGATATAACTCATCAAATAAATCATTGGATCAAGAAAAATAAACTTAGGAAAGGTATACTCATGATTTTCCTAAAACATACAAGCTGTAGTTTAATTATAAATGAAAATGCTGATATTAATGTGCTAAAAGACCTATCAAGTTATATGAAAGCCATAGTACCTGAAAAAGAACTATTTCATATTGATCAAAGTACTAAAAAAGTTGAATATCTTCATTCAGAGGAAGGTTTGGATGACATGCCCGCTCATATAAAAACTATGCTTACAGCAAACAGTTTAAGCTTTAGTGTTGATGACTCAAGATTAGTACTTGGGCAATGGCAAGCGATTTACCTTTGGGAGCATCGAACTTCTAATAAATCAAGGTCATTACAATTACATGCAATTGGTGATATGGACTTAGATTAACTTTATTATCCCAATTCAATTTTTATGGTTTCTTTATTAGATATAGCTCAACAGAAGTCATTTACGAAAAGGAATCCTAGCTGGACCATCTCAGATAAGAGTATAAAAAAAGAATATACATTTGTAAATTTCATTGCTGCATTTGGTTTCATGAGCAAAGTTGCACTTCTATCTGAAAAGATGGATCATCATCCAGACTGGAAAAATACGTATAATAAAGTAGTAATTAAATTAACTAGTCATGATATGGGTGGTATTACAACTAACGATATTAAACTTGCTGAGGATATTGATAAATTAAAATGAACACAGCAAATCAAACGATTAAGGACAATAAAGTAGATGACAAGTCTATTCCCATAACAATAATTTCAGGTTTTTTAGGTTCTGGTAAAACAACTCTATTAAATCATATTCTAACTAATCAGAAGGGTTTAAAAACAGCTGTCTTAGTAAATGAATTTGGAAAAATTGGAATTGATAATGATTTAATTGTGAGTACGTCTGACGACATGGTTGAGTTAAGTAATGGTTGTATTTGCTGTACCATAAATGGTGAATTATTAGAAGCAATTGAAAGATTAATAACTAGCAAGAAAGCTGTTGATTATATAATTATTGAAACGACCGGATTAGCAGATCCGCTTCCAGTAGCTATGACAATTCTAGGTAGCAATCTTAGAGAAAGTACAAGGTTAGACTCTATTATTACTCTTATTGATGCCGAGAATTTTAATACTCTATCGCCAGAAAGCGATATAGCTAGATCACAAATACTTTATGGTGATATATTACTTCTAAATAAATGTGATTTAGTAAAAGATGAAGAGATAGAAAATGTCATTCATACTTTGAAAGAAATAAAAAGTGATGCAAGGATCTTAAAAAGTATTAAGGGTAATGTCCCTCTGAATTTATTACTCAGTGTAGGTCTTTATGAGACAAGTATAATCAAAGTAAATAATACTCCTGATGAGCATTCTCATAATCATCATGGGCATGATCATAATAAAGAAGAAGAAAATAAAATAGAAGGTTTTGTATCTGTATCTTTTCAAACTGAAAAACCTTTTTCACTCAGGAAGTTTCAAAACTTCCTAGATAATCAATTAAAAAGTAATATCTTTAGAGCTAAAGGTGTCCTTTGGTTTAATGAAAGTGAAAGAAGACATATCTTTCATCTTTCAGGCAAAAGAATTTCTATAGAAGATAGTGGTTGGGAGAAAAAGAAAAAGAATAAACTAGTTTTCATTGGTAAGGATATTGATGAAATAAGACTATTAGATCAGCTAGAATCTTGCATTGATATTTAATTATGCTGAAGATTTCTTTTCATGAATTTCCTATATATAACCAGAAAATAATTTATAAATAAAATGAAGAAAAATAGACTAACTCCTAAAAATCTAAAATGGGATAAAAGTAGATTCATTCTAAACTTCTTAGTAATTTCATTTTCAATACTTACTTTATGGCCATTATTAGGTCTCGTATTAGAGGGTTTTTATGGGATTAAACAAGGATCTATTTTTCTGAGCTTTGATGACCTAGAAGAAATTAAAGGAACATTATTATTAGTGATTTTCTCATTAATAATAGGAGGCGGTTTGGGTACGATTAATGGTTGGTTATTAGCAAATTGTCAATTTCCCGGAAGAAAGTTCCTGAAAATTTGCCAATTAATTCCCCTTGCATCACCAGCATATTTATTAGCTGCTACATTAATTGACCTTGGAAGTATTCATTCAATAAGAATCCACGGCATGTTTTGGGGCGTAGTAATAATGGCCTTTACTACATATCCTTATGTGTTTTTACTTAGCTCAGAAAGCTTTGAAAAAGTAGGCAGGAAACAAATTGAAGCATGCAGAAGTTTAGGTATTCCTCCTTGGAAAAGTTTTTTTCGAATATCATTACCAATTGCAATTCCTTCAATAACAGCGGGAATGGCCTTGATGGCAATGGAAATTATAAATGAACTAGGTGCTGTTCAGCTTTTAAACATTCCAAGTATTTCCGCTGGAATACTTGAGAATTGGGTAGAAGAAGAAAACCCATCTGGGGCAATTGCTTTAGCTTTAATTGCTCTTATTTTGGTTTTTGGGTTGGTGGCAATTGAGCGCCATTCAAGGAGCAAAACCAAACGCTGGGCAGATGGAATAGAAGGAGGAATATCTCCAAAATGGAAATTAGTGGGAATTGATCTATTCCTTGCACAATCTATAACCTTAATACCGCCTATTTTTACTCTAGGTATTCCAATTAGTTGGGCATTGGTAAATATTGACCAAATAAAAAAAGGCTTAGATATTGAATTGATTGAGCTAACTCTAAGAAGCTTTATTTTAGGTTTGATTGTTGTAAGCATAACTTTATTCATGTCATTATTTTTATCAATTTCTAAAAGATGGCAAGACAATAAATTTCTTCATGGCTTAACTTTCTTGACTGGAATTGGTTATGCAATTCCAGGATCGGTTTTAGCCCTTGCACTTCTTTCTTTTTCTGGAAGTCCATGGAATATAAGCACACTAGGTTTATTAGTTTGGGGATATTGCATTAGATTTCTTGCTGTCTCAAAAGGTGGGCTTGACGCTGCATTTGAAAGAATTCCACCAAGTATTGATAACGCAGCAACAAATCTTGGAAGCAAATGGCCAAAAGTACTTTCCAAAATTCATTTACCTCTTTTACGAGGGCCAATAGTAGTTGGTTCTCTACTAGTTTTCGTTGATACTATTAAAGAATTACCATTAACTTTTATATTAAGACCATTTAATTTTGATACTCTTTCAGTTCGCATATTCCAATATGCAGGTGATGAAAGACTGGCAGAATCTATATTACCTTCAATTATATTACTTGCATTAGGATTGATAGCATCTCTATCACTTATTCCAAGTTTAAATAACAAAAAAAGACAAAGCTAATTTGATTTAATCTTGAAAATTAACCTTCTTAAAGGGTAAACAAATGCTGCCAATACATCCGCCAAAGTAGAAACGAGACGATAGCAAAGCAAAGAAGCTAAAAGAGGAGCTTCTGGCAACTGAGATCCTAAGCCTAAGAAAATTATACTTTCAAAGATACCAAGGCCTCCTGGAGCCGCAGGCACTACTAGACCAACTACCCATGCAAGTGAAAAAGAAGAAATAAGAACTCCTTGAGAAATTAATGTCTCAATAGAAAAGGCTTTAAGACAGCAAAGAAAGCCTATAAATCTAGCAAAAATAAATATTAATTCTAGAAAAAGAGCTCGGTATGGATAAACTGATTTGCTTGCTCGATTTATATTCTGACTTCGATTAGTCTCATTTATCTCTTTAAAATTACTAAAGATAGAAGATTTTATAGACTTCAAGATTCTAATTATTAATTCTCTAAAACCTATTAGAAAAATCAAAGGTGAACTCCAACAAAGAATTAAAACAGATAAGTTCCAACTACCAAACGGTATAAAAATCAACCCAGAAACTAGCATCAATAATGGTTCTAATAGAATTGATTCAACCGAATTTTCAATAGACATCTCAAGTCTTAAATTCTTAAATCTTGAAACGAAATGCCATATACCACCTGGAAGGTATTTATAAATATTAGTATTTAGGAAAATTCTTATGATATTTAGATTATTTCTCTTGCAGTCAAGACTCTCTATTAAAAACATCCAAGCATAAGCATTAATGATAATACTTAATAAACTGAAAATAATAGCTACAACAATCCAAAAACTGTCTTGAATTCCAATTGTTTCATTACGCAAATCCTCAGCATTATTATAAATTGAGAATCCAAGGAAAGATAAACAAATTAATGTTACTAGGTATTTAATATTAATCTTATAAATAAAATCTGAATTAAAAGAGTATCTTAGATTTCTAAACTTAAGTAATTTAGTCATCAATATGACCAATCATCGTTTTCATCTAATTCTGTTAATTCCATAAATACTTGCTGACGAATCTCTTCTATAGAAATTCCAGTTTCCGAACTGATTTTCAGTAGATCTTGATGTTCTGGTTTAACTAACATTTTACCATTTGGTTTCTTGGATTGTTTAAAAGTTATTTTCCCGAAAGTAGTTTCATATTTACAAATTCGTCTTGGTAAAACCCAACGATTTATCTCTAATTCTCTTAACCCAAGTGTTGAACTATAATTAAACCAGACTTCGCGTAAAGAAAATACATTTTTCGGATCAGAAATTACTTTTATACATATACCCTTTCTACCTTTTTTCATATCAATTGATTGAGAAGCAACCTCAATAGCACCTGAGGCCCTAAGTCTTTCAATTAATACAGCGATATCCTCAGGAGTCGCATCATCAATCCAAGCCTCTTGAAAAGCAATTAGCTGGCAAATAGGTCTATTATTTTCCTCTTTATTCGAAAATTGATTTTCACAATCACTAAACATAATTGCCCTTAAAAAATTAGGTCGAGAAATATCTTTATGGCCTAAACCAATACCAATCTCTTTTATATCCATAGATGAAGGTTGGCCTATTTTATCTACAAAGACTGCTATTAAAGCAATACCAGTTGGAGTAGTTATTTCTCCAGAACCTAACTCATCAATACAAACTAATGGAATTTTATTTTGCCTTGCTATTTCTAGAACTGTAGGGACTGGCACAGGTAAAACACCGTGAGAGGTAGACACAATGCCAGATCCAGCAGGCGGCCTTTCAAAATAAACCTTATGTGGTTTCAAATAATCAATTGCTGAACATACATTTACTACGTCAATTAATGAATCAATGGAACCTATTTCATGAAATTGCACATTAGAGATGTTTAAGCCATGAACATCTGCCTCTGCTTTGGCAAGAACTTCAAAAACCTTAATAGCTTTTTCCTTCACATATTTATTCAGGTTAGAAGAAATAAGTATTTCCTTAATATCATTTAAACTTCTAGGAAATTCCTTTTCTTCAATAGTTCTTAGCGAAGACCTTATTCCTTTTATTCCCTTACTATGCTCAGCATTGAAAAAAATATTAAAATAATTATGTATTTTTAAATTAACCAAGTTTTCTTCAAAAATAGTCTTTGGAACACCCAAATCAAATAATGCAGAGGCAATCATATCGCCAGAAATACCTATACTACAATCAATAAAAATAGAATTCATTGGTTACTAAGAAGTAATTTTAAATTATCCATATTCCATGAGATTTTAATTAAATATTATTTATCTTTTTTTATTTTTTTCTTTTTTCTCCACACGGGATCTAGTTGGCATTGGTTCTATAATCTCATAATCTTCAATAAGAAGATGTTGTTCAACACGACGAACATTAAGACTTATAAAATGTCTAACATAATTAATGGGTATGTCACCTTTTAACCTGATTTTAAAAGGTGACTCCTTTTTACTTTGATTTCTGGGCTTCTGGCGAATTTTTATAACTACTTCCTTTTCTTCTGGCTTGGTAAATATCAATTCTCCCCTAATAGAAAAATAATCGTCTCCTTCATCTAATTCATCAACCACATCTTTAATAGTTTTACTTTCATCTCCAGCTTCATCCTCTTTTTCTTTTATCTCTTTAGAATCATTACTTAATGAGCTTGGTTCCCATATTCCTGCTATTTGCAAGTGAAGATTTTGGTAGTCCCTACAACGAGGATAGACTACCCAAAGATGAGGCTTTTCTATTGAAACGTGCTTGCGAATTAAAGTTATAACTCTTCCAAGAACAACGGAATCTATTTCAATGCCATTAGAGTCGGTTATTAATCCACGAGTAAAATTCTCTTTATCGTGAGGGTTATAGGTACCTCTCACTATTCCTATTGCACGATATTGCAAAGGATCTGTAACCGAAGGGATCGGATGGTTTTGCATTTAAAAAAGGGCTATAAGTGCCCAATGCTCAATTTAACCAAAATTTGATAGATTCTGCGCGGATATTATTCAAATGGGACATTTTCATATTCCAACTCATTAAAAGCACTAAGGGCATCATCAATTGCATCTGATGGATTTGTAGCATCATTCATAGTTCCTGCTCTTCTAAGACGATCCATTAAATCCATTGGATTCATGGGAATTCCTTGATCTTTTTGATCATATGAATCAAAAGAATTATGTATATCTGCTTTCTTGTCATTGGAGAAATTCTTCAATTCAGAAAGCTCTCCAAAATTGGAGAAAAGAATCTTCCATCCAACTATCAAACCAAAAGAAGACACAAGAACTGAAATCAGCATCAATTGAAAACGAAAAAAACGTAAAATTTGATTCGTCCCCATTTCTTCTTTTGAATTTCCATGATAATAACTTAAACAGTCAAACATTAAGTATCTTGCTAATTGCAACATGGAACGTTAATTCTATTCGTTCAAGAATAGATCACGTTAAAGAATGGATTATTGAAAACCAACCAGATATACTTTGCCTTCAAGAGACAAAAGTAGAAGACAAAGATTTTCCAGTTGAAGTTTTTTCTAATCTTGGCTATCAACTTTCAATTAAAGGGCAAAAATCTTATAATGGTGTAGCGATAATAAGTCGTCATTCTATTGATGATGTTCAAGTGGGCTTTGAGGGTATAATCTTAAACAATAAAGAGGTCTCACACTTAAGTGAGCAAAAAAGAGTAATAAGTGCCTTAATAAATGATATAAGAATCATAAATGTTTATATCCCTAATGGTTCATCATTAGATTCAGAAAAGTTCATTTATAAACAGAAATGGATTAGTCTTTTGAAAATTTTTATAGAAAAATATATATCAAGACAAGAACCTATTTGTTTATTAGGAGACTTTAATATTGCTCCGGAAGATAAAGATATTCATAGCCCAGATAAATTCAAGGAGAAAGTTATGGCCAGTTCTATTGAAAGAGAATTACTTAAAAATGTCATTGGAGATCAATTAGAAGATGTATTTAGAATTTTCGAACCTGGAGACAATCATTGGACATGGTGGGATTATCGTCACTCCGCATGGGAAAAAAATAATGGATGGAGAATTGATCATATCTACATAACTGAAGAGCTTCTTTCCAATGCAAGAAGTTGCTGGATTGATAAAAAAATCCGATCCAATAATAAGCCTAGCGATCACGTACCTGTGGTCCTAGATATTGCCTGGCCTTTTATTGAAGAAGAAAATGTATTCTCATATGAGCAAAATGAATAAAAGATTTGCAAGGTTTCTATTTTCAAATCATCACAGAATTAACAAATCAAATATTCATAAACAATAAAATCAGAGAGGTGTTCCTATTCACCCCCCCCCAAGAAGACAGTCTGAAACAAGTTTTACAACTTTGGTCCACTGAAAATTTAAAATCTAAAAATATTAAAAAAAAATAACCAGATACTGAACAGATTCGAAAATTTAGACGAATCACGCACTTATAGGGCAATATGGCGAACTGTGTTTATAAGCCCAATAGCAGAGGTGCCGTGACAAACGCGTTGAACACAAAAAGATCTGAAGAAATTTTTGGCGCTGCCAAGGATCTAATGCCTGGTGGAGTTAGCTCTCCTGTAAGAGCTTTTAAATCTGTAACAGGAGATCCGATCGTTTTTGATCGAGTTAAAGGTCCTTATTCATGGGATGTAGATGGAAACCGCTATATCGACTATGTCGGTAGTTGGGGTCCAGCTATTTGTGGACATGCCCATCCAGAGGTGATAGCGGCACTTCAGGAAACTCTTGAAAAAGGTACAAGCTTTGGCGCTCCATGCTTACTGGAGAACCAACTTGCAGAAATGGTTATTGATGCTGTCCCAAGCGTTGAGATGGTTAGATTTGTCAACAGTGGGACAGAAGCTTGTATGTCAGTCCTTCGCTTGATGAGAGCCTTTACAGGAAGAGATAAAATTATCAAGTTCGAGGGTTGTTATCACGGTCATGCAGATATGTTTTTAGTTAAAGCTGGATCTGGTGTAGCAACACTTGGTCTCCCTGACTCTCCTGGGGTACCAAGAAGTACTACATCCAATACTCTTACAGCTCCTTATAATGATTTAGAGGCAGTTAAAGAGCTTTTTGCGGAAAACCCTGATGCAATTTCCGGGGTAATCCTTGAGCCAATTGTAGGAAATGCAGGTTTCATAACCCCTGAACCAGGTTTTCTAGAAGGATTAAGAGAAGTTACAGAAGAGAATGGAGCTCTTCTAGTTTTTGATGAAGTAATGACTGGTTTTAGGATTAGCTATGGAGGAGCTCAAGCACGTTTTGGTGTCACTCCAGATTTGACCACAATGGGAAAAGTCATAGGAGGGGGACTACCAGTTGGTGCATATGGAGGCCGTAAAGACATTATGTCAATGGTTTCTCCCTCAGGTCCAATGTATCAAGCTGGAACACTTAGTGGAAACCCTCTAGCTATGACAGCGGGCATTAAAACTCTTGAGCTTCTTAAACAAGAAGGAACTTATGAAAAGCTAGAAGGGATGACAAAAACGCTTTTGGATGGAATTATAAGTTCAGCAAAAAATGCTGGTATTCCAATTTGCGGAAATAGCATAAGTGCAATGTTTGGCTTCTACCTTTGCGAAGGACCAGTTAGAAACTTTGAGGAAGCAAAGCAAACAGATTCTGATCGATTCAGCAAGCTACATAGAGCAATGCTTAAAAGAGGTGTTTACCTAGCTCCAAGTGCATTTGAAGCTGGATTCACTTCACTTGCTCATTCTGAAGATGATATAAGTTCAACTCTCCAAGCTTTTCAAGAAAGCTTTGATGAAATTAAATAAAAATAAAGGCAATTAAATTGAAGCTTTGCCCACTTTAATTGCCTTTATTTTTAAGCCTACCTATTTCTTCCTCCTACAATAACAGGAACATTTCCTGACGAATTACCTGGCAAAGCAGGAACAACTTGAGTCTCCCCATCCCATTTATCTAAAAACAATTTGAAAAGAACTTTATCATCAAGACTTTTATTTAATGTGTCATATCTCAATGCTTCTTGTTCAGCAATTTTAACTTCAGTTTGAGCTCTAAGTAATTGTTGCTCAGCAATCTGTTTTTGTTCAATTGCAGCTCTATACTCATCTGCAATCTTCAACCCCGTCAAATCAAGAGCTTGTACATCCACATAGTCAAACTTATTAAGTTCATCTGCTACTGTTTCTTCAACTAACTCAGATATATCACTCCAGGAACTTGCTATTGTTACAAGCTCATACTTCGAAAAAACCGATTTAAGAGCTTTAACCAAAGAAGGTTGAATAATTCGATTATAGATTTCTCTATCATTATAAGAGATAGTTTTAAATACCCTTCCCGCTTCATTTGGCTTAAGAGCATATTTAACAGTTGCCGTAGCCGAGATGACCTGCAAATCCTTAGTTAATGAATCAAATTTTTCGGGTCTTACTTGTGTTTGAACATTAAATGGGTAAGTGTTTTGAACAAAAGGGATTTTAAAATTCAAGCCAGGACTGCGTGAGCCTCCACTTACTTTCCCTAAAGTAGTGACAACAGCAACTTGTCCTGCAGGAACCACAAAAAAGGCTTGGGTTAGAAGTAAAAACCCAGTAAAAGAAAGGACAAGCAGAAGAGTTGCAGTTCCACCTGGTCCATTCGGAGTCACATTACGAAATGGAGTTGTCATAAAAAAGATTATCTAAATAAAGTTTATGTTGATTTAGTCATTTCAGTGAAAAATGTCAGGCAGAAAAAATAATTAATTTTGATTGAGCAATCAAATAATCGAAAAATAGATTCTGCTAGGGAAAAGAATAATTATTTTGAAACCATTTCTTTAGCTCTTTTTAAAACTTTTAAATACAAGGACTCATCAATATCCCTAACATCATATTCTGAGGGCATAACTCCATGCTTATTTTCATGAACAATCATCCAACAGGCTCTCTCTAATTCTTTTTTAGATTTACCTGACAAGTTAATTCCCTTAATAGCGAGTTTCTCTATTAAAAAATCCATAACAAGCTTTAAATAAAAAAATAAGCCTTAAGCCAATCAAGCATTAGATAGTTTATCTATAGTTCTCAAACTGAAGAGCAATATCTAAGGAATCTTCCTCGTTTTTTATTAAATTAATAGCCAATTGCAAATCATCTTTACTTTTAGCAGTAATCCTCAATTTATTTCCTTGAATAGAGGGGGTCACTTTTTTCAAATTATCTCGAACTAATTTACTTAACTTTTTTGCTATTTCTTGTGATAATCCTTTTTTTAATAAAACATTTTGCTTAACCATATTTCCACCAATAGACTCTATCCCCTCAAAATCAAAAATCTTCAAAGATAAATTTCTCTTGGTCGCTTTCTGCCTCAAAATATCATTAACAGATTGAATAGTCATATCACTAAGAGAAATTATTGAGATCTCATTTTCCTGAATATCTATCTTAGTCTTAGAATCTTTCAAATCATATCTTTGGTCAACCTCCCTTCTCAATTGATCAATAGCATTAATCAATTCCTGTTGATCAAATTCAGAAACAACGTCAAAAGAATAAGAAGATGGCATAGAGACTTTCCAATCCTGGACTATGGGCTACAAACCATATTATGAACGAAAAGAAGAATTATTCCTGAATTTGTTAAAAGAAAATTGAACTTAGTCTCTCTACTCGATTTTTATTGCTATCAAAAATATTTGATATATAAAAAACTCAATCAAAAAACATTAGACTTACCACCTTTCCCATATCTTCAGCACTATGACAACTACTTAATAATGTTTCGCTATCATGAAAGGCAAAACAAATTAGTTGATCACAACGATTAATTATTTCTTGATTACAAAGGCTACTGGCCATAGGCAAAGGTAAATCATTATTGTCTTCTTGCTCTATTAGGTGCAATACATTACTTAGAAGACCTTGTACTTCTGATGTCTGCCTATCAAGACTCTGCGGAAGCAGCACAGTCAAAAGTGAGGGTTTAACCTCTAGAACCGCTCTAATTACTGCTGCATTAACTCCCTGGGAACCCGAGGTGATTATGGAATGTCCTTCTTGAGCCAAAGATCTTGCAATTAATTCAACAATATGGATAGAGACAACAGGGACATGTCTACTACCTAAGAAAGCTATTCGCCTTTTTCCCTTGTCTTGTAACAAGGCCAATTCCTGAGCAAGAATATCTACCTTACCCAGGGTAGGAAGATCCAGTGATCGACTCAAGGACATCCCATCGCAGATATATTAAAGCTAGCAGTATTCATAGCTACTTCAAGAAGAAATTCCTAAAGTTCGAAAGATTCTATCAAGATCACAATGCTCCTTAACCAAGCGAAAAGCATAAGAAGCTTTTACTGCTTCATGAAGGCGAACATGCCCAAAGGCTTGCTCAATGACCTCAACAGTTGAAAGTGTATCTCTATCAACTTTAAGTAATGGAACATCTAATTCTTCAGATCGATTAATTAACTGAGGCAATGGTTCGCCTGCTCCTGTAAGTATTAAACATTGAGTAGAAGCTTCAAGAGCCGCTAACTGAATATCTGTTCGATCAGCGCCAGTGACTACAGCCATATTGCGTCTTTTTCTGAAAAATTCCATTGCAGAGTTAACACTCATTGCGCCAATGCTGAGTGTTTCAACCATCAAATCAAGTTTGTCAGAACAACATATAACTCGGGCCTCTAAACGCCTGACAAGTTCTTTAACAGTTACGCTTCTCAATAATGGCGAACGTGGCATAACTCCAAAAACTTCCAGGCCCATCGAAGAAAGAGATGGGACAATTTCTTCCTTAATATTTTTAATCTGATTTGGATTTACTGCATTCAAAACAACACCAATTAGATTATTTCCAAGTTGATTTTTAGCTGCTAATAATGCCTCTATACTTCTAGCATCTTGCCAAAAATGAGCTAAAATAACCTTTGAATTTAAACCTTTTGCTAACTGAGATAGACTTAATCCATATAAAAGTCCTTCATGCATGCTACCAGCAGCTTCAAGAATATTGATGCCATTATCAGAAAAATCAAGGGAAGCTTTTAGAGAATTCAATCCATTTTTAGAATCCAAAATATTATTATGAATTCTTTGATTTGCAGTAGAAGAAGCCGAAAATTCAAGAGATGGTATCAAGCTTGCTAAGGGTAATTTTAAAGTCTCTCCCACAAACCGGACATCATCATCAATAATCTCTTCAAGAGAACCATTATTAGCTGCATTTAATTCAAGACTTGTGGCTAACGGTTTTCCAAATCGAACCAAATGATTTGAAGCCAATAAATCTTTTGCAATCCCAAGTACTAGTGCAGACTTACCGCTAAAAGGCTCACATGATCCAATTAGAAAAGTATTGCTCATCAATTCAAAAACTAGACTAGAAGTTCTATAACTTTATAAGCTTAGAAGTTCTCAAGGTCAAATTTGCTTAAAATCCTAAAAAAATTAAATCCCCTCATAATTCGAGATCTTTAGGCAGAAAAGAATGGATCCACAAAAATGAAAAAAAGCTCATCAATTGAATCAAGGTTTAAAGACCTAAAAATTGCCATAACTGGATCATCGGGGAGCCTTGGTCAGGCTCTTATTAAAGAATTCAAAGAGAAAGGTGCTTTTGTTGTTGGTTTAACTCATAACAAAAAAAAGAATATAATTTCTAATAAAAGTACTCCTGATGATTGGATTTCTTGGTCATGCGGGGAAGAAAACTTACTCTCAGAAAAACTTTTTGATTTTGATATATTAATACTTAATCACGGAATCAATCCAAAGGGAGCTATTGATTCAAATCAAATAAATAAAGCTATTGAAATTAATTCTCTTAGTAGCTGGAGATTAATGCAAATTTTCGAAAAAATAGCACAAGAAAAAGATAGTAAAAATGGGCAAAGAAAAAAGCCAATGGAACTATGGGTTAACACATCAGAAGCAGAGATTCAAATCGCCTTTAGTCCAGTATATGAGATAACAAAACGTCTTTTAGGTCAATTAGTAACACTAAAAAAAAGCAATCTATTACAAGAAAAGAATAGTGCTTTTACTATAAGGAAATTAGTTCTTGGACCCTTTAAATCAAATTTAAATCCTATAGGTATAATGAGCTCTGATTTTGTAGCAAAGAAGATAATAAGTTTAGCCGAACGAGAAAAGTATTTAATCATTGTGACTCCAAATCCCTTAACTTATTTATTAATGCCAATTACAGAATGTATAAGGATAATTTATTCTAAATTAATAAATTATTTATACTTAGAGAAAATACTTACTAAATAAAATTAGTCTCCTCTATCAGTAAGTATTTCAAAGCCATTCTTAGTAACTAATACAGTATGCTCCCATTGCGCAGACAAACTTCCGTCTTTTGTAATTACTGTCCACCTATCACTGAGAGTTTCACAATATTTAGCACCTAAATTAACAATGGGTTCTACTGCAATGGTCATGCCTTCTCTTAATGTGACATTTGGTAAGTCATTTGTTCTGAAATTAAATACAGATGGTTCCTCATGAAGGTTCCTTCCTACTCCATGCCCCGTGTAATCCTCAACTACGCTAAATCCATTTGATCGTACGTGATCTTCAATAGCTCCTGCTATGTCAAGAAGTTTATTTTTAGGTTTAATTTGATCTATACCTAACATTAAAGCTTCTTTGGCGACTTTACTTAATTTAATAACTTCATCTGAAACTTTTCCGATACAAATGGTGATACAACTATCTCCGTGATATCCATTAAAAAAAGCACCAGTATCTACTTTAAGTATGTCGCCATTATTTATGATTTTTTTCTTGCTAGGTATGCCATGAACAACTTCATTATTAATACTTGAACAAATACTTCCAGGGAAGCCATGATAACCTTTAAAACTTGGTGTTGCACCAAGATCTCTAATTCGTTTCTCAGCAAATATATCTAAATCTAAAGTAGACATGCCAGGTTTTACTAAATCTCTAATTTCACTTAAAACAATTGCAACTATTTTGCTTGATTTCCGCATTATTTCTATCTCTCTCTCTGACTTTATTTCAATCCCCTTTCTTTGATTAATAACCGGACCATTATTGCTAGAGCTTTTGGATTTAGTAGAAGAAAGTAAATCTGAAAAAAGTTTCATTTTTAAACCAAAATTTAGAATCTTAAAAAAAGAAAAGACATCTTAATAGTTACACTTTATTATCATAACAAGTTAATGGGAGATTTCTTAAAAAGGAAATTAAGTACATTCAAGAGCTATTTCAAATATATAAAATTTATATTTGATGAATCCACCCCTAGATAGGATCTTTTTGAACCCCACTTAGACAAAAAAGAAAGCTCAAGCATTATTGCTAAATTAGAAATCCCTGAAATTCACTGAAAAAAAGCATTTTTCCTATTTTTTGAGAACCCACAGGTTAGAATAAATGTTTGGTCATTAAAGAGTACTCGGGATGTCCGTTGATTCGCAAGAGACCTCATTAAAAGAGGAAAAAATCAAAGAGGAAGCGAAGGGAAAAGCTCCTGCCCAAGTAGAAGCAAAAAGTGCATCTGCATCAAATTCCATCAAGAAAAAATTAACACCATCTGAACTAATTAGTTCTTTTGAAAAAGCTCAATTAAAAACCGATCTCCCAGATACCTATGTTGGAGATACTGTTCGTGTTGGTGTGCGGATAAGTGAGGGGAACAAAGAAAGGGTTCAGCCTTACGAAGGTGTTGTAATAGCAAAGCGTCATGGAGGCTTAAATCAAACAATTACTATCAGAAGAATTTTCCAAGGAATAGGTGTTGAGAGAGTTTTTATGGTTCACAGTCCTCAAGTTGCATACATTAAGGTTGAACGCCGAGGTAAAGTAAGAAGAGCGAAGCTTTTCTATCTGCGTGAGCGGGTGGGCAAGGCCACACGCGTCAAGCAGCGCTTCGACCGCTGAGGTTCCGGCCTCCTCTAAAAAAAGTCATTGCCTGACAATGGCTTAAAGGGATTATAAAATGCGCCGTTAGTTCAGTTGGTAGAACGCAGGTCTCCAAAACCTGATGTCGGGGGTTCAAGTCCTCCACGGCGCGTTCTAAAACCCTTTCTGCAGTTACTTAGTTTAAAGAATGGAGTTGGATCTTCAACCTGGTGATGTCGTAAAAGTGCTTGAATCAGCCGCATTAGGCTGGGTTAGAGCACGAGTTATTCGTGTAAAATCGGGTGGCCGAGTCGTAGTTCAAAGCGATCAAGGCCGCGAATTCACTGCACGTGGAAATCAAGTAAGGCTTATTGAGCCTGCTGGATTCCGTCCTTAGTAGTCTTAAACTTATTTAGTTTTATTTCATTAACTAAACTCTACGTACTTATAGATAAGAGTTATTGAAATATTAAATAATAATGACTTCTAATAAAAAAGTGAATTACTAATTTGACTAGTGGGCTTTCAAAGGATGATACTCATTAAGTATCTACTAAATAGCCTTCAAATTTAATTCAAGGTCCTTACTAATAGGACAAATGGGACCGTAGTTCAACTGGTTAGAGCACCGCCCTGTCACGGCGGAAGTTGCGGGTTCGAATCCCGTCGGTCCCGTATCCAAATCAATGAAGAACTTTGTCAGTTAGGGTAAGACTTGCACCAAGTCCAACTGGAACATTACATCTAGGAACAGCTAGAACAGCTCTTTTTAACTGGCTATTCGCAAAAAAAGAGGGAGGGGCTTTTCTTTTGAGAATTGAAAATACAGATATCGAAAGATCAAAAGAAGAGTATGTAGAAAATATTTATCAAGGGCTTGAATGGTTAGGAATAAACTGGGATGAATCACCAATTATTCAAAGTGAAAGAATAATTGAACATAAGTTAATTATAAAAAATCTTATTAAAAAAGGATTGGCATACAGGTGCTACGCCACTGAGTCTGAACTAGAAGAAATGAGAGAAAGTCAAAGAAAAAATGGTTTAGCTCCAAGATACGACAATAGACATAGGAATATAAGTCCAGAACAAGAATCAAATTTTATTCAGGAAGGTAGATATTCAGTTATTAGATTTAAAATTAATGATCAAAAATTAATTACATGGAATGACTTAATAAGAGGAGAAATGAATTGGAGTGGAAAAGATTTAGGAGGTGACATGGTTATTGCTAGAAGGGCACCAGCAAATACAATCGGCGACCCTTTATACAATCTGGTTGTAGTTGCTGATGATTCAGAAATGAACATAACGCATGTAATTAGAGGAGAAGATCATCTTGCAAATACTGCAAAGCAAATCCTTCTATACGAAGCTATTGGGCTTAAAGTCCCTAAATTTGCACATACGCCTTTAATACTCAATGGTGAAGGCAAGAAGCTTTCAAAAAGAGACGGTGTCACTTCAATAAGTGACTTTAAAGAAATGGGTTATACCGCTGAAGCAATGGCTAATTATATGACTCTTCTTGGCTGGTCTATCCCAGAGGGTATGAATGAAAGATTCAGAATTTCCGAAATCTCACAAGTTTTTGGTTTTGAAAGAATTAATAAAGCAGGAGCTAAATTTGATTGGGACAAGCTGAACTGGCTTAATTCTCAGGTGATTCATGAAATGTCTCCAGAAATTCTTTTAAAAAAAATAGAGCCTTTATTTAAAGAAAAAGGCTGGGAAGTTCCAAATCAAACTTGGGGCATGGATCTTGCAGAATTAATTGGGCCGTCAATGGTTCTTTTAAATGATGGGGTTAAAGAAGCATTGCCATTTTTTGAAGAGCCAATTTTACAAGCTGATGGAAAGAAACAATTAGAGATAGAGGATGCCAAAACTGCTCTGAAGTTCATTTTCGAAGAACTAAAACAGATAGACTGTTCACTATTTAACAAGAATCAAGCCCTTGATTTAATAAATAAAACAGTAAAAGAATGTCAAGTAAAAAAAGGTCTGGTAATGAAAAGTCTTAGAGCTGCTCTTCTTGGAACTCTTAAGGGTCCAGACTTAATTCAAAGTTGGATTTTGCTATCTAGAGTCAGTAACGACAGAACTCGTATCAGTAGATTTATTTAGATTTTCATCTTCTGCCAATAGCCCTAAGAATTTCGCCAAAGGTTGAGCAGTCAATCCTTGAATTCCTACTGTCATTAAAATCGTTAAAAAAACCAAACCTTGAAGTTTTCCTGCCCCTAAAACACCTGCTTGCTCCAATCTAATAGAAAATAAAGAGGCAACAGCTGCTGTAACTATTCCTCTTGGTGCAAGCCAACCCAGAAACAATCTTTGTTTAAAATCTAAAGGTAGTCCAGTTGTAGCTATTGTTACCGCTAATGGTCTGACAACTACCATCAAGAAGAGAACACAAGTTATACCTCCCCAACCTAATGGACTTAATTCACCCCATGAAACATCTGCTGCAAGCAATGGAAAAAGCATTGTTATAGCTAACTGAGCTAATTCTCTAATTAATTTATCAAGCTCCTTAGCTTGAGTTGAAGGCCTTTGTCCAACTACAAATCCTGCAGCTACAGACGCAGGCAATCCAGATTCAGGCAATATCCATTCACAAAATCCATAAAGTAAAAAAATCACACCTAGTGTTAATTGCAACCTAATGCCTATATATGGTTCTGATCTCAATCGCTTCAACGCTTCAGAAAGCAATAATCCAGCAATTGAGCCAAGTAAAACTCCACCCCCAAGCCTAGAAAGAAGACCTATTAATAATTCCTTCCAACCATGCAAATCCCCAACAACAAGCTCAAGTAATAAAAGTGCCAAAACAGCACCAATAGGTTCCAAAACTAAACCTTCAGCCTCTAAGACATCACTTAAGGGTGAGGCCAGGCGAATTTGTTTCACTAAAGGAGTTACTACTGTTGGCCCTGTAGCTAAAACAATTGCGCTATAAACAGCTGCTACAGACCAACCAAGTCCCGCTAACCAATGCGCTGCTAAAAATCCTGCTGCTAGGGAAATAACTAATCTTATAAAAGAGATTCTTAAAACTATTGATTTGATTGTTTCTCCAGGAAGACGAAGATTTAATCCTCCATCAAACAAAACAAGGCTTACTAATAATCCAACAATTGTTTCGAGTCCTTTTCCCAAGTCCAAAGGTTCAACCAAACCAAGACCTGATCTACCAATTAGCAACCCAGATAACAACAATAAAACGACGCCGGGAAGTCCAGTCAGCACTGACAACAACCTAGCGACAGCACCTGAGAAAACTGTTATCCCCCAAAGCAATCCTAGTCGCTCAGGGGTCATAGCTACCTAGCAATTGAGACATGAAATAGTATCCATTAAATATACCTAAAAAATTGAATAAGTTAATAAACTAATTTAACCTAGAAAAGTCTAGGTTATAACTAGAAGATCAATTCATTTAATACTTATTACTTTCTTTTCCAAATTAAAAATACAAGATATCACCCTTATCAAATTTATTGATTTTATATAGATTGAGGAATTATTCTTTTTTTAATAGTCTCAATAATTAAAAAGAAACAAAAAGGGTGAAAAGATTTTTAAATCTTTCCATTAAAAACTATATTCTAAATAAAGAATTAGATAATAAAACAATAGCCAAGAAAAGAATCAATCCAACAATTGCCATTCTGCCATTCCATATCTCAGCTTGAGGAGTAAAACCTCTTCTCCATGAATTAAGTTCTCCAGGGCTTGCAGGCCTAGTAGATTTATTCGATTCGTTTCCTTGTTTTAAGGACATAAGAAAGGTTCAGAGATTTTCGTTTTAAAAAGGAGGTGTTAAATCATAAAGTAAATCTGATTGTTCTAGAGGCCAGCGGGCTGCCACTCCGAGCTCCATTGAACTTTTATTCTTACCAGAATTTAATCTTAACAATGCTGCAGAGCCTATCATTGCAGCATTATCAGTACAAAATTCCATTGGGGCAAGAGCTATTTCTACTGATTCCTTAGATGCTTTTTCAATCATCATTCCCCTTAAGCGGCGGTTAGCTGCAACTCCGCCAACCAAAACAAGACAATTTAAATCTTGATCTAAAACACAGCGTAAACTTTTTTCTACTAAGACTTCAGCAACGACGTTTTCAAAACTTGCAGCTATATCCTCTATTGGTAATTGTTTATCCTGTAATTTAAGGGTTTCTATTTGACGGAATACAGATGTTTTTAAGCCGCTAAATGAAAAGTCATAAGGATAAAAACCTCCTTTCGGATTCGAAACTCGGCATTTTGGAAATGAAAACCTATTGGGATCTCCCAATTTGGCTATTTGCTGGATAGCTGGACCGCCTGGATAGGAAAGTCCCAACAATCTTGCAACCTTATCAAAAGCTTCACCTGCCGCATCATCATGACTTCTGCCTAGACGTTGGTAATTATGAGAAATATCAACTTTTATCAATTCAGTATGTCCTCCACTAACTAATAAAACCAAAAAAGGCGGTTTTGGATGTTTTTTTGATAAGTAAATAGAGGCAAGATGCCCTTCTAAATGATGAACACCCATAAAGGGAATTTGATGCAAATTAGCAAAAGTTCTTGCTGTGACTGATCCAACCAAAAGTGACCCAGTCAAACCTGGTGTAACAGTCGCTGCTACAGCATCTATTTCACTTATTTTCAATTTTGATTTAGAAAAAACTTCCTCTATTAAAAATGGAAGATTCTCCAAATGCCTTCTAGACGCTATTTCTGGAACAACTCCTCCCCACTTAGCATGTTCGGCAATTTGAGAAGCTATTTCACTAGCTAATACAACATTTTTTCCAGTCTCATTAGAAACCAAAGCCACTGCAGACTCGTCACAACTTGTTTCGAGGGAGAGAACTATTGGCATTCGGTACTAGTTATCAATTAAGTTATATATTGAAAGCCTATTTAAACAGGCCACAGAAAGAAATCAGAACTCATGAGTCGTCTTTTATCAATTCTGCTTTCAGCATTCCTTTTTCTAGGGATCGCTCCAATAGCAAATGCCAGGCCTGGTCCTGCACTAAATGCTGACAGGGCTAGCACCGAATTCACTGCTTCTGCATTAATGCCTTGCTCTGAGAATGCCCGCTTCCAAGAAAGAGCAAGCGTTGCCTCTACACCAAAGGATATAAAAAGATTTAATAGATATAGCAAAGCTTCATGTGGAGATGATGGACTTCCTCATTTAATTATTGGTGCGACTATCGAACCATGGGGTGCTTGGTTTAACAGAGGTCATGAGGGTGATCTCTTAATTCCTGGTCATATTTTTCTTTATATAGCAGGCATTATTGGCTGGTCAGGAAGAGAGTACGTGAGAGCTGTTAGAGGGCAAAAGAATGCTGCCGAATCTGAGATTATTATTGACACATCTCTTGCATGGCAATGCCTAAAGAGAGGAGCAGCATGGCCTCTACATGCTAATAGAGAAGGAAGGAATGGTGGACTAAGAGAGAAAGATAATAATGTCACTCTTAATGGACCAAGAGGTTAAGTAAATTTATTTCTCCTTTACAAAAAACTAACTTTTTCAAATCATGTTTCAGTTATTTCGCACCAAGTGGTTTAGATCTGCTCCAGTAGTAGCTACTATCTGGATCGTTATGACCGCTGGTATTATTGTTGAATTCCAGAGATTCTTTCCAGACCTACTTTTCCACCCAATGTCTTTTTAATAAGTAAATTAAGGATTAATTTAACCCCATTAATCTTTCAATTTCAGAAAAAGTATTATCTATATCTTCATTAATAATTACTGCATCAAACTCTTTTTGTGCAATTAATTCTTTTTTAGCAATAGCTAAACGTTGTCTAATAGATTCTTCAGACTCAGTTCCTCTACCTCTAATTCTTTTTTCAAGTTCAGATAAATTAGGTGGGGCTATAAATATTTGTAATGCTTGAGGAAAGGATTTCCTAACTTGTCTTGCACCTTCTAATTCAATTTCTAGTAAAACATTAATACCTTTTTCAATTTTTTCTTTAACTACATCTTTAGGTGTTCCATAAAAATTATTCGCAAATGAAGCCCATTCAAGGAACCCTCCTCTATCAATAATCTTTTTAAATTCCTTCTCATCTAAGAAAAGGTAATGTTTTTTGTCAATTTCCCCTTGCCTAGGCTTTCTGGTTGTTGCAGAAATTGAAAGCCAGACATCACTATATTTATCAAGGATTCTTTTTACAATTGTTCCTTTACCTACTCCGCTAGGGCCGGTAAGAACAGTAAGCTTTCCTAGAGATGACATAAATTAATCCTAGTTAATTTACTGCCAAAAGTTAATTGCATTCTTTCGAAGTCGTAAAGAAGATAAATGAAAAGAAATCCAATTCAAATAATGGACTTGACAACCCTTAAGGCTGTTGTATTTGAATTAGATAGCACAATAATTCCTAGCCGATTCGAGAAGGCACAACAACCTGATTCAAATACAATCCAACTGGGTTTCCGAACTTTAGAAAATCTTACTTGGATTGAAATCAGTTGGTTAGCAGATGCTCCAAGAATCGTAAAAATAGATTCTCCAAAGAGAATTGGAGATAAAAGTACACTAGCAAAGCAACTTCATCATTTACTATCCCATTTAGCTTTAATAGAAATAAAACAAACTGGATTTGAAAGAATAGTTAAATTTGGATTAGCTAGTCGACCAGGGAGTGTCATCGAAAAAGTATTAATTGTCGAACTAATGGGAAGACATAGTAATTTAATGATTTTGGACAAAAAATCTAAAGTTATAACACTGGGGAAACAAGTTAAAGACTCACAATCAAGACTAAGGCCAATAGGCACAGGTGATAGCTATATCAGCCCTCCCGGACTTAAAGGAATCGCCCCTAATTTGAATGAATCTTTTAAAATCTGGAAAGAAAATCTATGCTTAGTACCAAGTACTTTTAAAGATGCCCTTAGAAATACTTATCAGGGGATAAGTCCATCAATAACCTTACAACTAGCAGATATGAATTATAAGAAAGCTAAAAGTATTATAAATCAACCTGTCCATGAAATATCACAAGAGAACTGGGAAAATATTTTCAAAAGATGGACAAAATGGTTATTAACAATAAAAGATAAGAATTTCAGTATCAGCTTAGAAGGTCCAACAGAATTCATTGTATGGGGAAATAACCAATTACATAAGGAGAAAAAAGATATAAGTCTTTTTCTAGGTTCATACTATAAGAAAAAATTAATAAATAGAAAACTAATAAATATCAAAAATAAAATAGAAAAAGGTCTTATTGGTCTAAAGACAGATCAATTAAATCAATTAAAAGGTCAAATCTCACTACTTGAGGGAATAGAGGAATACTTAATAATGCAAGAAAAGGCTAATAATATTCTCTCTTTAGAAAATCCCCAAAAAAGCCAAATTATCGAGGCACAGAATTTATTTAAAGAAGCTAAAAGAAAAAAAAGATCTCGAGATTCAATCATCGATAGAATTACATATCACAGAAAACGAATAAATGACATTGAATCAAGCGAATTATTTCTTATCTCTTTAATCAATGACCAAATTAGTGATAATCAAGAAAGATTAGACAGAATGATTGAATTAGAAGAAGAGATTGAAGAATACATTTTCATGACAAGAAAAAACAAACCCAATAGAAGATCTGAAAGATCTAAGAATAAATCATTATCTTGCACCGAAATTCAAAGTCCTAGCGGGTTGTCAATACAAATAGGAAGAAACCACTGCCAAAATGAATTAATCAGTTTAAAAAAAGGAAGGAAAGGGGATCTTTGGTTCCATGCACAAGAATCACCAGGTAGTCATATTGTTCTTAAATCTTCCAATGGAATTGCTGAGGAACAAGACATACAATTAGCTGCTGATATGGCTTCCCTTTTTAGTCGTGCACGAGGGAACAAAGTGACTCCAGTCATTATGGTCCCAATTGAAAACCTTCAAAGGATCTCAGGTGCTTTACCAGGAACAGTTCGTCACAGAGGAGGAAAGGTTGTATGGGGAGAATCAGATAGAGCAGAGAAACATTTTCACCAGAATTGAACTCCAATGTCTTACTATCAAACCCATATAAATAGTTCCAAAAATGATTGACTTTTTGTTAGGCACTCATGAATTCCTTGGAAATCACACTTTTCCTGAATTCTTAATTGGATATCTATTTGGAGCAGCCTTAATTATTGGAGCACCTACTGTATTTCTTTTATTAGCTTTCACTAGTGCTTTAATGAAAACCAATGGAAAGATGGGGGGCTATAAAGAGTATGCAAGTTATGGAGAGTCTTCTCTCAATGATTGTCCCCCATTCATTTTGCCGGATCCAACTAATAAATAAGAAAGATAACGCTATTTATTTTAGAATATAAAAAAATTATTTTTTATATTTAATTTCTAATCATCAATCAATGATGATTGATTTAATTACTCATTAACTATACTAATAAGCAAATTTTCTATTAATATGATTGAAGGAATTTAATTCAAACTGACTAGCTCTAAAAAAAAAGATATTCCAATAGCTCCCCCTCCATTAAGGATTGGAAGCGATTCTAATTCAAATGTGTCATCACAAGGGCTTGAGATGTCTTTGGTTGATCACCTTGAAGAACTCCGTCAAAGAGTTTTCAGGAGTCTTATAGCAATTGTTCTATCATCAGGTTTTTGCTTGTTATTTGTTAGAAAGCTTGTCAAAACATTAGAAATACCTGCAGGAACAATACATTTTTTGCAGGTTGCACCAGGTGAATTTTTATTTATTTCAATAAAAGTTGCAGGTTATGCAGGCTTAACTGTTTCTCTTCCATACATACTTTACCAATTTCTAAAGTTCATTCTTCCAGGTCTTACTAAAAAAGAAAAACTCCTAATTGCTCCTTCAGTTGCTGGTTCAGCTGTTTTGTTTTTCTTTGGGATTTTCTTTGCATGGAAAGCTTTAATACCTGCTGCTCTTGGATTCCTTATAAGTTATGGATCCGAAGTTGTTGAACCACTTTGGTCAATAGAAAAATATTTAGATTTTATACTTCTACTAATGCTTTCTACTGGTCTGGCATTTCAGTTGCCAATACTTCAATTGATTTTGGGCTTTTTTGGACTGATTTCATGGGAAAAGATGATTTCAGCTTGGCGATGGGTAATAATAACTTCTGCAATTGCAGGAGCAGTTCTTACACCTTCGACTGATCCAATAACAATGCTTTTGCTCTCTTCCTCGATTACTTTTTTATTTTTCATTGGAGTTGCATTAGTAGCTATAACAGCAAAATTCAAAGAACAAATTCGCCCAAACGTTCATCCATAAACAGTGGCAAGGAAATCGCTCGTCCAAGTCTTGGCTTGGATTCAACATTTTGCAACCAAGCTCTCACAACCTCAGATTGACCTCCACGATTAATTATTTCTAAAGTTTGATTTAAATTCTCTTTATAGGTTTCTTCGTCCATAGGGAATGACTGTTGTTCTAAGAATCGCCACATCATTTGTAAATAAACACGCTTACCTTTAACCAATAATTTCAAATCATAGGTAACACCCCATCTCCTTCTTAAACAATCCATTACCTCCTCCACTACTAAAGGAACTGAAGATGAGTAGCCTTCAAAATTGTCAATGTTGTATTTATCAGTCATGTCAAAAGCCAGTCTTGGCAGAGATTGATAACCATATAGTGTCCATTTTGGTTTAAGATTAAAGTCCAGGTGAACATCTGTAATGACACAAATGACTTCTTCAGATGTGCCCTCAATGGGAAGAAGGCAGTTCATGAACCTTCTTACTTTTGGCACAGTTACAGGAGTTGCCTTAGGGGCTTTATATCCAGTGGCCCAATTCTTCACTCCTTATAGAGCAGGAGGGGGTGGCGGTGGTACAAATGCAAAAGATGAATTAGGAAACATTGTTAATGCAAGTGGATGGCTTTCAAATCACCCAGTAGGAGATAGGAGTCTTGTCCAAGGTCTTAAAGGAGATCCAACATATTTAATTGTTGAAGGAGAAGATGCAATTACTAGTTATGGAATTAATGCAATTTGTACCCACCTGGGTTGTGTAGTTCCGTGGAACAGTGGTGCTAATAAATTCATGTGTCCATGTCATGGAAGTCAATATGACTCAACAGGCAAGGTGGTTAGAGGTCCAGCACCACTCTCATTGGCGATAGCTCATGTAACACTCGAAGACGATAACGTCCTTTTAAGTCAGTGGACAGAAACTGATTTCCGAACTGGAGATGCGCCATGGTGGGGATAAATAAACTTAAAAATCAAACAAATTTCAATTAATCTCGATCAAAAAATGAGTCACCTAATAAAATTTCTTCTTTGTTCTTTTCTTTTTGTAATTTCACTAATTACAACTCCTCAACCAACATGGGCTTACCCTTTTTGGGCTCAACAAAAATTTGAAAATCCGAGAGAAGCTACTGGGAAAATAGTTTGTGCTAATTGCCATATCGCAAGCATGTCAACCAGAGCAGAAGTCCCTCAATCTGTTGCCGCTAATAGTGTTTTCAAGACTGTAGTAGAAATTCCATATAAAAAAGATTTACAAGAAATTGGGGCAGATTGAAGCAAAGTTCCACTTCAAGTAGGCGCAGTTGTGATGCTTCCTGATGGATTTAAACTTGCTCCTCAAGAAAGATGGACTGATGAAATAAAAGAAGAAACCCAAGGTGTATATTTCACTCAATACAGTGAAGATCAAGAAAATATCCTTTTAGTAGGTCCGTTACCAGGAGATCAAAACAGAGAAATCGTTTTTCCAATACTTTCTCCAGATCCTACTAAAGACAAAAACATTCACTTTGGAAAATATCAAATTCATGTAGGAGGAAACAGAGGGAGAGGTCAGGTGTATCCAACTGGAGAAAAGAGTAATAACAACTTATTCACTTCAAGCAAAGCGGGGACAATAACATCCATTAAGACTAACGAAGATGGGACACAAGTTATAAATTTAAGTAATGATGAAGGTGAAACTTTTGCTGAGAATATTCCTGCTGGAACAACTCTGTTAGTTAAAGAAGGTGAAACGATTGAAGCAGGATACCAATTAACTGATGATCCAAATGTTGGGGGGTTTGGTCAGCTTGATACTGAAATAGTTCTACAAAGCAAAGCAAGAGTAATTGGACTGATAATCTTCTTTATAGGAGTTGGCTTATCACAAATAATGCTTGTCCTTAAAAAGAAACAAGTAGAAAAAGTTCAATCTGCTGAAGGGGTATAGAACAACAAAGTTTCAATGCAAGACATATTTCTGACTCTGACATCTCCAGGGGCTGAGTTATTTAAACTTGGTCCTTTTTCATTGAGGTGGTATGGACTACTAATAGCTATCTCAGTTTTAATTGGTCTTAACTTATCAAGTTTATTAGCTAATAAAAAAGGATTAAAAAAAGGAATAATAAATGATTTACTTCCAATCTTAGTTTTTGCCTCTGTCATTGGTGCAAGGATTTACTATGTTGCATTTGAGTGGAAACATTTCAGCGGTAGTAACTTTTGGAGCTCTATTAATTTTCTTAGTTTAAGAATCCCAATTCCCACTGCTTTAGAAATATGGGGAGGGGGCATAGCAATTCATGGAGCATTAATACTAGGTTCAATATCTGTAATCTTCTTTTGCAGATGGCGTAAAGAATCTTTTTGGGATGTTCTTGATGTCTTAGTCCCATCTGTTGCTTTAGGACAATCAATAGGAAGGTGGGGTAATTTTTTTAATAATGAAGCATTTGGTTTCCCTACAAACCTTCCTTGGAAATTATTTATCCCATATAACTATAGACCACAGATTTTCTCGTCTGAAGATTTTTTTCATCCAACTTTTCTCTATGAATCAATATGGAATATTTTTATATTTGCATTCCTTATTTATCTTTTAAGAAGGTCAAATCAACAATCTCTAAATCTTCCACCGGGCAGTTTAAGTTGTATATATTTGATCACTTATAGCCTGGGAAGATTTTGGATAGAAGCTTTAAGGATAGATCCACTATGCTTTGGAGGACTACCTCCATTTTGCAATGGGGGTATTAGAATCGCACAATATATTAGTTTGTTTTCAATAAGTGTAGGAGTTATTGGTATATGGAGAATATATATTTTAAAAAAAGCACTTCCAGATCCTTCCTTAAGTAAATCTAGAAAATCATGAACCCAATTTCAATTGTAGGAGCAGGGCCAGGAGCTTTAGACTTAATGACAATTAGAGCACAGCAGAGACTTAAGGATGCTGAAGTATTAGTTTGGACTGATTCTTTAATTCCAATTCAAATAGCAAATATTGTCAAAAATGATTGTGAAAAGGTAAAGACAAGTGATTTAACTCTAGAAGAAATACTTTCTATTTTAATAGCTAAATACAAAGAAGGAAAAAGAATAGTACGTCTTCATGACGGAGATCCATGCTTATATGGAGCAATTTCTGAACAGATTTGCAGACTAAATGATGCAGGAATTCAAGTGGAAATCATACCTGGAGTAAGTGCTTATCAAGCAACAGCAGCAACATTAGGAGTTGAACTTACTATCCCCGATTTAACCCAAACAATAATCCTAAGCCGAGCAGAAGGCCGTACAGGGAAGCCAGCCAAAGAAAGTCTTCAAAATATTGCCTCCATTCAAGGCTCGTTATGCCTCTATTTAAGTGCTAGACATGTTGAAGAAGTTCAATTGGAGCTGTTAAAATACTATCCTCAAGATACTCCTGTAGCTATTGCCTACAGAATAACTTGGCCAGACGAATGGATAAAAGTAGTCCCTCTTCATCAAATGGCAAAAACTTCCAAGAAAGAAAAATTAATTAGAACCACATTATATATAATTAGCCCTACATTAAATACAAATAAAAACAGATCAAAGCTATATAATTCTAGGCATTCCCATTTATTTAGACCAGACTAAATAATACAAAAGAAATTAAAAATATTCTTTAATTTTTTTCATAATAACTGAAAATGATCTTTCAAACATAAATCACTTTACAAACGCACTAGAATAAGTTTATTGATTGATGAGTTTTTAATTGGAAAAAAGTGAATCAGGGAAAAGCGATAAAAACAATTCTCCCAAGGAAAAAACATCCTTACAGAAAGTTGGGGAATTCCTAAAAGAAGCTCGACGAGGAAGAAATCTTTCTATCGAAGATTTATCTTCATCCCTCAGAATTGGGCAAGAACAATTAATTGCTCTTGAAGCTGGAGATGAAAAATCTTTACCTGAAAAAGTTTTTATCAAAGCTATGGTTAGACGAATAGCAGAAAAACTAAACTTAGATACAAGCTTTATTTTAGAAGAGCTTAATGGAAGAGTCATAAAAAGTATTGAATATAAACCAGTTCAAAAAAATAATACTTCTTTTAAAAAAAATAAATTAAATCCAATTATCATGGTAATAATTCCTGGGATATTAGGACTAATTACCTCACTATTAACTTTAAGATATTTCGAGCAAGAACAATCGATAAATGAATCTCGACTTCAAATTAATACTTTAAATATTACACCAAATATCTATTCCTAAAGGACAGTAATATCCTTATCATTATTCTTTCTAACTATAGAAATTACATTATTAAGACTCCACTTTTCTAGATCTAAGTTTTGACCTAATTGATTTGGGATTAATTCAATCTCAACTCGTTCATTTCTCACCTTAATCATCAATTTAGAGATCAATGGTTCTGGTCTTTTATCAATCGCACATGACAACCTAAGTAGCAAGGACATTTCATTTACCAATTGCCTTTGATTGGAATCAATCAACAATTGCCAAGATTCATGCCTTTTCTTAGGAAAACCTTTTCTATGATATCTAGCAATTGCTGCTACCATTAAATGCTCAGATTGTGAATAGCCTAATAATTCTCCATGTTTAATTAAATACCATGAGTGCTTATGATAAGAACTTATATTTATATGTTTTCCGCAGGAGTGAAGTTTAGCGGCAGCCCAAAGAAGATCTCTACCTTGACCCTTATCATTATGTAAGATTCCTTTGGTTTGATCATAAAAAGAAAGTGCAAATTCTGCTACTATTTTTGATCGTTTTGAATTGACTCCAAATCTCTGACATTGATGTAAAACTGTTCTTTCCCTTATTGAACCTTGAAAACTTAACCGATCCTGCAAATAATTATTTCGACACATCCAATCAACTACTAAGCCTTCACGAAGAGCTCTTTCACTTAAAACAAACTCGTTAATATTAAACATATTCATTACCACTTGCAAAATCAAAGCCCCTGGGACAATAATCTCAGCTCTTCGCTCACTTAATGTGGGCAGATTACACCGTTCAGATGGAGACATTTTCAACAAGTCATCAATTGCCCTATCTAAACTTCTCTTAGAGATTTTATATCCTTGTAATTTTGTTTGAATATTATTTTCTTTATTCGATATTAATGCGCCAATTGCCATTGCCGTTCCACTTGTTGCAACTAAAACTGGTTGTTCATTTGATCCAATCCTCTTAGAGATCTTATCAGTTGCAGCCTCCATTGAACCTCGAATAAATGATCTTAAAAATAACAAGTTCTCCGACGATAATGGATCTTTTTTTATGAACTCTCTTTGCAAACGTACTGCTCCTATTTTTGTACTTGTTAATGCTCTTGCATCAGTACTATCGGCAAGAATTAATTCAGTTGAGCCTCCTCCTATATCAAGAACTAAATGAGGCTCCTTCCCAAACTGCATTCCTGAAAGTACACCTAAATAAATCAACCTAGCTTCTTCCGTACCACTGATTAATTCAACATCTAATCCAATTTCTTTTTTTATCTGAGATAAAAAATGTTTCCCATTTGGAGCCTCTCTTACAGCGCTTGTGGCTGCAATTAAAAGACTTTCTACTTTATAACTGGTAGATAACTCTTTAAATCTTTTTAGTGTTTCAAAAGCCCTATTCATTGCTAACGAAGTAAGTTCTCCAGTCTCTGAATCTCTCTCTCCTAAGCGAGTTGTTGATTTCTCTGCCAGCTCAATACTAAAAGTATTTAGTGTTTGATCTAGCTTTGCAATCAATAAATGAGTTGAGTTAGTACCAATATCTATTGTTCCTATTCGACAGATGCCTCTATCTTGATTCTGAGCGGAATCCACTTCTATTGAATTCTCCTTAAAAGAATCATTTGTTGATTCACCTAACATAACCACGTAGGATCACCTTGATTACTCTGGCATTAACAGCCCCATATTGAGAAGGGGCAAGCAATGTTTGTCAAATTCAATTGTGAATGAGTAATTTTATTTTTTCAAAATAAAATGAGATATTGGATTCAATTATTCAGATGGAATAAGCCAAGTGGAAGATTGATACTGCTAATTCCAGCTGGATGGGCACTTTGGTTAACACCATCCGCGCCCCCTTCTATATTCATATTTGGGTTGATACTCTTAGGGGGCCTCTTCGTAAGTGGTGCTGGATGTATTGCAAACGACTTATGGGATAGACGTTTTGATGAAAAAGTTACAAGAACAAAAGAAAGGCCTTTAGCTAAAGGAACTGTCTCTATCAACACAGCGTGTTTTCTTCTTTTTGTATTTTTGTTATTGAGTTTGTTTGTTGTCCTGTTACTTCCAATGGAGAGTAGAAATCTTTGCCTTCAACTTGCTTTATTGTCTTTGCCCTTAATTCTTTTTTATCCCTCAGCAAAAAGATGGTTTAAATTTCCTCAATTTATTCTTGCAATATGTTGGGGTTTCTCAGTTTTAATTCCTTGGGCGGCAAGCCAATCCTCTTTATCAGGAGATATATCTCTTCTTTATTGTTGGCTTGCAACAGTATTTTGGACTTTTGGATTTGATACTGTCTATGCCATGGCAGATGAACTCGATGATAAAAAGATTGGTCTCAATAGTAGTGCTCTAAGTCTCGGCGACAAGTCATTCAATGCTGTTTCTTTAAGCTACCTTTTATCATGTGTTTTCTTAGGTTTTGGAGCATTCAAAGCAAGTTTAGGGTGGTCTTTCTGGCCTTTTTGGTTGCTATCAACTTTTGGAATGCAACGAGAAATATACTTACTTAAGTTCAAGCAAAAAGGGATCAAAGCTTCAGGGAAACATTTTAAGAATCAAGTATGGATCGGAAGCTTAATACTTTTGGGCATGGTTCTAAGCAAAGTAAATTAATAAATGTCTTTACTAAAATCATATCAACCAACTAGACCTCTAAAAAAAGGTGACGTTTTTCATATAGTTGCCGCAAGTTCTCCAATTAATAGCAAAGAAGATCTTTCATCTGGGATTAAAGTACTTGAAGAATGGGGCTTGATTTGCAATGATATTGATTCTATAGATAGATATTGGGGTTATTTAGCCGGAGACGATGAAGTCAGATTTAAGGAACTACATCCAGAAAAATTATTTCCTCTTCTAGCTTTTGCCAGAGGAGGATGGGGTTCTGCCAGATTATTAGAAAGAGTCCAGCCATGGAAACAAGGATGGTTGATTGGCTACTCAGACTTAACTTCGATACTTTTTGCAAGACTTGCAAGTGGATTTCTTGGAGGGGTTCACGGACCACTAGTTACAACTTTAGGGAATGAACCAGATTGGAGCAAAAACAGACTTAAATCAATTTTATTTGGAAATTCCATACCTGATATTTATGGAGACCCTTGGGGAGGAGGAGTTTCAAAAGGACATTTAATCGTTGGGAATCTTACAGTAATGACTCATTTGATTGGTACAAAGCATCTGCCTATCTTCAAAGAAGCAATTCTCATTCTTGAGGATATTGGAGAAGCTCCTTATAGAATTGATAGAATGTTAACTCAATTAAGATTAACTGGTATTTTAAAAGAGATCTCTGGTTTAGGCTTTGGGTCTTTTTCTAAATGTGATGACAATGATAACGTCGATAAAAATAAGACGTTTGAACTTAATGAGATCTTCAGAGATCGAACAAAAGATCTTAATATCCCTATCCTTTCCAATTTACCCATAGGACATTGCCATGGAAATGCATCAATGCCATTAGGATTTAAAGGTATCATTGATGGCAAGAGAGGTAGACTTAGTGTTATTTGTCAGCTCCCAACAAAGACTCTGCTATAACTAAATCAAATGGAGTTGTAACTTTAATATTTGATGGGCCTGCATTAAATATCTTCACAGGAATACCTAAACGCTCAAATAAGGATGCGTCATCCGTGACACGCCACCCATTAGATATCGCTTTACTGTGTGCATCCTTTAATTTTTTCACTGGAAAGCCCTGAGGTGTTTGTGCGCACCAAAGATTTTCACGAGGAGGGCTATCAATTATTTCTCCATCTTTATTCACCCTTTTAATAGTGTCTGACACTTGAGAAGCGGCAATAACAGCATCTCCATTAGAGACAATTCTTGAAATCTCATCAAAAACTAATGGGCTAATCAAGCATCTTGCTCCATCATGAATCAGAACATGTTTCGCATCATCGGGTAACCCCGACAAGCCTAGTTGAACTGACTCCTGTCTTGTTTCTCCCCCATTGATCCATCTAACCGAGTTAATTGAGTTTTCAAGAATTTGAAAGATTGAGCTTTTATCTTTTGGTTGACCAACAATTCCAATCCACTTTATTGATTTAGAGGCAAAAGCTGCCTTCAAAGTCCACTCTATGACCGTCTTCCCTGCGATCTTTAATAAGAGTTTATTTCGATCGGCACCCATTCGACTTCCGCTTCCGGCAGCTGCAATCAACAAATGCACAACTGATTCCTCTCATGAATTCATTATCTAATATATTCGACCAATAGAAATAACTACTTTTAAGATATAGTCTAAAAACTTCTCTAAAATCAAAACTCAGAATAGTAAGTTAAAAAAGAATAAATCCAACCAAATCAAAAATCACAAGATTATGACCTCATCAGAATTACTTGAAGGACAAACTGCCGTTGTGACAGGTGCTAGTAGAGGAATTGGTAAGGCAATTGCAATATTTTTAGCAAAGGAAGGAGCAGAAGTAATCATCAATTATTCTTCTTCTCTAGAAAATGCAAATAAAGTCGTTTCAGAAATAAAGTCTTTTGGAGGAAAAGCGTATGCCCTCCAAGCTGATATTTCCAATGAAAACTCAGTTAATGAATTGATAAAAGCAGTTTTAGAAAAAAACAATCAAATTGATGTTTTGGTTAACAACGCAGGAATAACTAAAGATGGACTTCTTATGAGGATGAAAACTGACGATTGGCAAAATGTACTAGACCTTAATTTAAGTGGCGTTTTTTATTGCACACGAGCAGTTTCAAGGCAGATGTTGAAACAAAAGAAAGGAAGAATAATCAATATTACTTCTGTAGTTGGATTAATGGGTAATCCCGGTCAAGCTAATTATTCTGCAGCCAAAGCAGGTGTAATTGGTCTAACACAAAGTGCAGCTAAAGAATTTGCTAGCAGGGGGATAACTGTTAATGCAGTAGCTCCAGGTTTTATTTCAACTGACATGACTAAAGATCTCAACAGCGAAGTAATTCTATCTGCTATACCTCTTGGGCGTTTTGGTAATCCAGATGATGTTGCAGGGGCTGTAAGATTTTTAGCGGCAGATCCATCTGCTGCTTATATAACTGGACAAACCATTCAAGTTGACGGTGGCATGGTAATGAGTTAGCACTCCTCTTTACCAACTAACCAATAATTCACGATAACCTAGTAATTGCAATCGTTCTCAGGAGCCATTAAACGTAGAGAGAACTCGTTTTTGTTCTCTTATGTCATTGCTTCAAATAGACAGACCAACGCGGAAAGTTGTACCCGATCCGATCATCGCTTGCAAGGTTCCACCAGAGATTCAAACAGCCTTTGATCAGTTAGCCCTTAGTAAATACAACTGCACCAGAGCGGAACTAATGCGCGCGTGCATTCTTGACTGCCTTAAGCGTCATGAGGTGAAAATCAATGGATATTAAATCTACTTTCACTGTCGGTTATCAAACTTTTGATACTGAGCAAGAGGCAATCGATTATGTCCATTTCTGCGATAGAAAGCAGTCAGTAATGGAACTCTTTAAGGATGTTTTCCGAGAAAGAACCAGCGTGGGAGCCAGTCAATACAGACCTGAAGAAATAGCAGAAAGGCTAGTAGAAAACCCTGAACTAACCCGACAGGCCCTAGACATCATCGAGGGCAAATGACTGAACAAGAAAAAAGCCCCGCTTCCAACGAGGCTCCAATAAATAATGATGTAGAAGCAAGTTTAGTCGATCTGGCTGAGGAATATTACGAATGTTGGAAACCAGTCCTCAGATTTGAAGGAACTCAATTACTTGGAAAAAGGCTAGCGATTACAACTGCAACGGTGGCTCATCTTGTCCGAGATAACGACATTCTCCGAGCAGAAAATCAAAACCTCCATGCGCGCGTAAAGCATGTTGAGCAAATGTGCGCTGATCTTTGCCGTAAACATAACCAGTGTTATCACTCGTTAATCAAGATCAAAGAAGGTCACAACCAATTCATTGATGAGACAAACACAAAACTAAAAAGAGCGGGGTTCTGAAATGGACCTCAAGGAATTACTAAGAGAAGAGCAAGTCCATCTTGCTCTTGAATGCGCGGTAACAATTACGGGAATTAGAAGAGGATTAAACCCAATTCAACAAAGTGATTTCTGGTCGCCTATGGGCAAATTTCCAGAGTCAGAAGAGGAAAGATTCTTTCAAGACTTGGTTTACATCCATCGAGTCTTGCCACCTAATGACAAGTTCAATCCTTACTTGGCTGAAAAAGGTCATTACACCAGATTGAAGCATCAAGTTTTAGATGAGTTCTGGTCGAACTATGACCCTGAGCAGAAAACGCAAAGACATATTCCGAAGATCTTTAAGCCTCGTCCTTTAACAAAACCAAAAACTTTAAAAGCAATCCGCCGACACTTAGCGGAGGAGAATCATGTCTGAATTATCGATCGTTCATTCTTTACCTAGTGGCTGGTTCCAGAAAAGAAATAAGGATTCTGGAGAGATGGAAGATACAAGGAAAAATTTTAGAGCTGGTGATTTATCGGCCCTTTTGAAAATCCACTATGAAACGCGACTGAGATACAACCTGTTAAATCTTGAACCTGAATTTGATGGTGATCCAATCCCTAATGACTTAATTGAAAACTACTATGTTTTTCTCTCTGAGTTGGGATATGAAGTAAGTAAAGGATGCGCTCAAGATGCCCTATTAGTTGCGGCTCAAAAAAATGCTTTTCATCCAGTCGTTAAGTATTTAGAGGAGTTAGAAAAAAACGAAAATATACAAGGAATAGACCTCAATAAAATTTCGACTGATTACCTCGGCACGGATAAACCTCTTTATGATTCGATGCTCAAAGCAACTCTTATCGGGGCAGTTGCAAGGGTCTTTGATCGAGGCTGTAAGTTTGATACTTGCTGCGTTTTAAAAGGTTCACAAGGTATAGGGAAAAGTAGTTTTTGGCGGTTGCTCGCTAGTGATGATTGGTTCTGCGATACGTGGCAGGAAAAACATCAAGACCTATACATGGCCATTCAAACTTGCTGGTTTATGGAAATAGCAGAGCTTGATTCAATGACCACTAAAAAGGATCAGGGAGAAATAAAAGCAATTCTTAGTTCCTCGGTTGATACTTTTAAACGTCCTTATGCAAGAACTATTGGCAAGCATCCAAGACCTTCTGTTTTGGTCGGTTCCTGTAACGCTTCCGACTTCTTAAATGACCCAACAGGCTCTAGAAGATTTTGGATTATTGATTTAAAGGACAATCTGATTGATCTCAAGAAATTGATGAGGGATAGAGAGAGGATTTTGAAAGCGGCAGTTCTGGCATATCGCGAGGGAGAAAAGCCACGATTAACGGAAGAGGAGCAAAGAGAATCAAATGAAAACAATCATCTATATGAGGCCGAGAATCCGTTTTACTTCCAAATTTATCAATGGATAAACAATCCAAAATGGAAGGTTGATTATTACGAAAAGGGAAAGGAAAAAGGGTTTACAACTGCTCAAGCCGTGACTGAGTCGGGCTGTAGAGATCGCAATCAAGTAAAAAATCCTGATCTGAAATTAGCTTCTAGTGCGTTGAAAGATTTGGGTTTTGAGCAACACAATCAGACAACAAAAGGCGGTGTAACTATTCCTCGTAAGTGGTACAAAATCAATCGGGACCCTCAGCAGTTAGAAATGTCCTGAAGGTTTGAAAACGATTTCACCGACAGGGATATAAACCAACTCCTTCAGCACTCACCACTTATTTAGATAAAAGGTATGAAGTATTAGAGAGTGGTAATGCGAGAGAAAAGTTTCGCAAAAAGTGCCGAAGGTGCCGAAGGAATCGCAATTATTACGCCTTGATCATGAAATTGAAATAATTAATTAAGCGAAAATAAGACGATTTAAGAGACATAAAGGCGATAAACAGCAACTTTTAATGTCTTTTACTGCTCGTTAATTAGTTTTTAGGTTTTGCCCCTGTTAATTCAGTATTTGCAACCCTTCTCAGGCAACAAAACTCCGTAGAATCTGCTATATGACTGACTTTATTTTAGTCGATGATGACGCGCCACGGCCTCCCTCGCCGTTGGATGACGTTCTTAAGTCGGCTCAATTTCGACGTTATCAAAAACAATTACTAGAGGAAGATGACTGCTTCGACTACAGCGATTGAATTACAACATCGCTTCATTGAAATTGATGCGCCTAAAGATAGGTCTGACCGACTTGAATTTTCCTTCTCATCTGAAGAGCCTGTAAAACGATATTTCGGGGATGAGGTTTTAGATCATGGTGAGGGTTCCGTTGACCTAAGCCGTCTTAATTCTGGAACTGCTCCGTTATTGCTAAATCACAATCCTGACTCAATTCTTGGCAGAGTTAGAAAGGCATGGATACAGGATCGAAAAGGTCGCGCAGAGATTGAATGGGCAACTAATCCAAAAGCTTTAGAAGTTCGTAAAGACGTAGAGGCAGGGATTCTAAGAGGTATTTCAACAGGTTATGTAATAACAGAAGCCGAGCAAGAAGACGAGACAACAAGGGCAGTCTCATGGCAACCGCATGAGCTAAGCATCTGCCCGATTCCCGCGGATTTCAAATCCATAGGGATCGGTAGAGCCCTACCAACTGAACATTCAACTCCTAAAGAAATGTCGAATTTCGTAACTGATTACATGAATCCTCCAGAGGATCTAGGAAGTCTTCC